>JAMLHC010000005.1 GCA_023957335.1 Bacteroidota bacterium
CTCTGCCAATGTTTTGATGGTCAAATTCTGAATACCATATTTTGAAATACGGTTGGTAGCCGCTTCCATTATTTCTATTTGTCTGTCTGTAAATTCTTGCATACTTGTCTAATTTATTTTTATGTTAGTTAGTATTCACTCACAAAAGTAGAAACTAATTTTATACTGTGCAAATAAAATTCAAAGAAAGTTTTGATTTATTGTTTACTCACTCAGAGCGTAGGTAAAAAAGTGGCTCTTTTGATTTTGCGAAGCGTTGGCTTTGAGCGTCTGGACAAAACCAAATGTGCCACTTGTGCAGTGGCAATAAAATTGAATTAAAAAAATGTGTGGTGGGAAAAAATAAAAAATACAGATGGGTCGGCAATGAGTCTAGGCTTACTCGTTGTATAATTGTCAAAATGGTTTGCTTTCTGTTTAAGTTTTGGTCGTCTGTTCAATGTTCGGAGTGTCGTCCTACCATTGGCTATAACGTTTTGGTGCTAGGCGTTCGGGCGGCTTTCGGAGCACAAAGTTTCAATTTATTACTAAAGTTCATTAGAAGCACAAAGCTCCAAGTTTGCACGTCAGCCCGCCATTACGCCAAACCGATGTACCTGTTGCACAACTAAGATACTGTGGAAAACTTCAAGAGACAAACGCCCTTACCAAAGCTGTGCTTTGGTATTAATGGTATGCAAGGACGCAAACGCTTTGAGCCGCAACTATTTTACGATACGAGTTTAGAAAAATTAGTGCCGGAAGATAACTTTTAGCGCAGCCTACAGCAACAGCTCGATCTTCATTTTCTCTATAAAGCCACGGCAAAATATTATGGAGTCGAAGTACCGGAAAGCATCGATCCGGTGGTGTTTTTCAAGATACTTCCGGTAGGCTATCTCAACAACATCAACAGCGACAGAGCTTTGCTTCGCTATTGCAGCAACTGCTTAGATGTGCGATTGTTTTTAGGTTACGACTTGAATGAAGAGTTGCCTTGGCATTCCACCATATCAAGAACAAGACAGCTATTGGGCGAAGAAGTATTTCTGGAATTGTTTCGTAAAATACTTTCAAAATGTGTAGAAAAAGGCATGGTACGCGGCAAACGCCAAGCAGTGGACAGCGCCTACATTAAAGCCAATGCCAGTATGGATAGTTTGGTAGAAAAGGAAGTATTGGAAGATGCCTCCGCCTTTGTAAACGAACTGGAAGAAAACAGTGAGTTTAAGGTAACAACAGAAAGGAAAAAGTTGGTAGAGCGGCATCACAAATGGAAAGAAGAAGCCTACAAAGGCATGCCCGGCAACACCAAGAGCGAGCGCAAAGATGAAGATGGGGAAGAAATACGCCCTAAATTCCTTTCCAACCACACGCATTATTCACCCACCGACCCGGATGCCAAAATCAGTGTAAAACCGGGCAAAGCCAGGCAGTTGAATTACGCAGGACAATTAGCCGTTGATGATGCCCACCATGTGATTACAGGCGCTTGTGCCAGCACAGCCGGCAGTAAAGACAGTGCAATTTTTTCAGAAGTAATGGACCAAACCATAGAGAACTTTGAACAAAATCATTTGCAGTTAGATGAAGTTTTGGCTGATGCCGGTTACAGCAGTGGTGAAGCATTGCAGTATTTAGAAGAAAACAATATCAATGCCTACATCCCAAACTTTGGTCAGTACAAAGCAGAACGAGAAGGATTTATTTACAACAAAGAACAGAACCAATATGAATGTATTAAAACAGGCGGCAACAAAGCCATACTCACCTTCAAAGGCATTAAAACCGATAGCAAAGGATATCAAAAGAAAGTATATCGCAGCAGCGAAAGTAGTTGTGGGAAATGTCCTTTGCGGGAAGCTTGTTGTGGCAAGGTAAGTAAGTTCAAGAAAATCGATGACAGCATTCATAAACCGCTCTACGACAAGATGCATGCAAAGCTGAACAAAGACAAAAACTACACCCGTTTTCTCACCAAACGCAGAAGTAGCACGGTAGAACCCGTTTTAGGCACACTCATCAACTTTATGGGCATGAAAAAAGTATATGCACGGGGCATGAAAGCAGCCAATAAACATGTATTGATGGCAGCTTTAGCCTACAACCAGAAAAAACTATTGAAATTTGTGCCTAAAAAAGTCCGGAGCAATGCCCAAGAATTAGCAGTTCCGCAAGGAATATTCGGGTTTATTGAAAACACGCTGCTCCAAATTGAAAAAGGTCTTTTTAGCGCCACTCAAAAACACAGCTATTTTTCTCCGCTCCTCAACTAAACCTTGCTTAAATCGCTTCTAATAAAGCCGTTTTTTAGGTGTTTTTACTTTTAGTTTGATGAAAGGGGTGGTTGTGCAACGGTTACCCGTGTTAGGCACAGTTATTATGTCATTTTGGGCATTACCAAGTTCAACAATTCGTCTATTTTCTTTTCATCGTCCTTGCGTATCTTTGTCTTTGTGTTGTTCACGGTCTTTCTTGCACGATACCAAGTCCAAATATTAATAGAAAGAGCAATACCCCTTATTTCGTCTTCCAAATCGGAAATTGCATCTTTAATTATCTCCGGTTTAATTGTTTCAACGGTCAATTCAATTTGTTCATTTAGTCCTGGTTCGTTTGGAAAAGTTTCTTTGACTTCGTCATAATAGTCATGCAGTAAGTCAAAGACTTGAAATATTTTATTCTTACCATTCAATCGGTAGGCTGTAATTGGGTCAAGTTTTGAAAGTTCGTTAATTGATTTTGTGTAATGTTCTTCTGTTTCTTCAAGTGATTCAGCAACATTATCTTCAACAAAACCTCCAATTATTCCAGCATAGAGTTGGTTAATAAATTGTTTTGCTTCATCAGTCTGTTCGTTTTTAGGGATTCGTTCTAAAACCTTTTGTGAAAGAAGATTTGTTATTTCGCTTGTGTCAAGCTTGTTGAATGTGAAATGTGTTTCCAAAAGATAGAATAAAACTTGCTTTTTTGTTTTCCTATCTTCTTTACGTGTTCTAAACCACTGACCAAGTTCATTTAAGAACCAACCAAAAGCAACACTTAAAAGCGCTGCAATATATGTCCAGTCAAACTTTCCCAATTTTTTTAAATTACTTTATTCATATCAATATCATAACCTGAATTTCTAAGCTCTCGTGCAATTTTGAGATGCCAAGCATCCTCATTATCCATTTTTACATAAACAACCCCAGATATATCATTTGGTGTTTCAATTTCGTCTTTAACTAATGCGCAAACATTCTCTCTTCCTATTTTGCCAATTAAAAAACCGTGTTCAAAAACAACATTTTGCCTTGCTCGATTTTTCAAATTAGGTTTTTCTTCATTTTTTGCACCGATGTCGCATGGTGTGTAAAGCACAATTCCAAAGCCTACATTAGAATACGCTTCAATTTTTTCAATTACAGTTTTACTTCCACTTGCTTGTTCATGAAGTATAATCGGTTTTAAACCTAATTTTTCAATAAATCGTGCTGTTTTGGTTTTGGCCTCATCGTCATGTCCATGAACAATAAATACTTGTGATTTGTCCAATGGAATTGATTTTTCTGCTACAGCATATTTTTCTTCGACTGTTGACTTAAGTAAATCTGTCTTTGCTCTGAGCTTTTTTAGATTATCTAATTTGTAGTTGACTTTGTCTTTAAACTCTTTAAGTTCTTGCGCAGGAGATGTTCTACCACCTAAGAAGCCGAAGGAAAATGAGCCAGCATCATCATATCTTTTTTTGTATTCATTGTATTCCTTATTGAAAGCATGCTTTAAATATTCTGAATTGTAGTCATTCCAATTTGAGAAGTCTTCACGATTGGTTTTAAAAGCCTCTTGAGTTGTTATTTGTCTATTAAATATTTCGTCACCAATTGCAATTCTTTCGTCCAAAATTCTATTGAATTCTTCTTTAGGAGTAGTTAATTCTGTTGGTGTCTGGTCGACAGCTATTGGTTGTTGCTTTTTTGCCATTGTAATTCGTCTGTTTTATAATTGTGCCTAACGGTTCTCAGCTATACGCAGGCAGGGATTTTAACCACTGAACTTCCTACGAAGAACTGAACTTTAATTTTATTACTTTCCTGTTATACGAAGCACGAAACCCCTGCTTGCGTATAGGTGATGTTATAGCCAGTGGTTTTCTGATTCATATATTTATATCATTGATTTACAATGTTTTAATCGCAAGGTAATGGAAAAGATTCTCTCAAAAAAAGAGTCTTTCCTTTATAACCATATAGCCACGTAGAATAATCTTCTATTTGTGGCATTTTCATATTTTTGGTTGTAAATTTCTGTTTTGTACTACATTCTGTAAAAAAGTCCTTATGAATATGGGGACCTGACAATACAAAAAGTACCTTACCTATATGGAAATAGCCTAAATATTTATATTGCTCACTTAGCTCTGTTTGCATAGTAATAGAAATAGCATATTCATCATCTTTAAGTTGAGTAAAAGAAACTGACCAAATTAATGATTCTTTATAGTAAGAGCATTGCTGTTCTTTTTTTAATAACGAATCTAATATTGCTTCAAATTCAATATTTACTATATTGATTTTTTTCAATGTCTTAGTCACATTGTATGTATCTTGAGCTATTAATAAATTATTCTTGCCAATCAATAATAAGGCAGCCAATAGTATGAGTTTTGAAAAAAATGGTTTCATAAGATTATCGTTATTTTGGTGGTGCCACAATAATTGCGGGTAATTCAATTGGTTTTATAAAGTCCTCGGGTTTTGAATGTTGATTATATTGAATATAGTTTCCATCCCCTGGTGTGTATATTTTGAAAACAGGTTTATGTGTGTTTGTGTAAGTTTCCACCCATCGAGAGAAACCTATATCGCCTGTTCCATCATAAAGTCCTGACGGATAGGGTGTATTTCCAGGGTGATTGTGATTGTGACCTCGTACAGTATAACCAAATCTAAATTGAGTATAAAACATATCGGCAGCTCCTCTTTCTGTAGATTTCTCGTGAGAAGACGTTAAATAATTCAGCCCCTTATCTCCTGCAATTCCTAACATAGTTTGACTCCATTCAACTTGTGTGTTGTTTGCTAAAAACTCAAATAAATTTGTAGCGGTTTCGTCTCCACGTACTTTAATTATGGAATAATTATGCCAAGTATCGTCAGCTCCTTTTGTATTTTGGGAATATTGGTTTCCTAATATTCCTTTTTGAAGTTGAATAGATTGGCTTTCATCGCTATTATATAGTACATCAAAATCATCGTCTGTTTCTCTTAATAACACAATATTCCCTTGATTGTCCACCTGATAATCGTCCTCAAATGCACCTGTGGGATCTGTCCAATATATAGGATTGCAAAAGAATGCTCTGTATGGCGACCAACCTGGTGCTTTTGCCGCCAATGGGTCAACTCCCCATTTTACTATTCTTAGAGGCTTTAAGTCGTTTGAACGACCAAGACTGTCGTTCTTTCCATAAAAAACAGCGATGTAACTGGTTCTGTCATACTCGGCTCTCTCAAAAATACTTAAGGTATCGCCATAGTGATACACCCATACTTCTTGGGAAGATTTTGCCGTTGTATCTTCAAACATTGCATAGGGAGAAGAATAGGGAGCTTGTGCATATATCACTCCGCTACTTATAACCCCTAACAAGAAAATTAATCCAAGTTTTTTCATAATTCGATTTTATTTGGTTGCGTGTTTTTTCCGTTTTTGTTCGGTTTCCTTAGTCATTTCCTGATAACGTTCTTCACTAATTTTTCGGTATCCTGTCCATTCTATAAAATGCCCCACACTATCCATTGCCTCAAATTTTTTTATCAAATCGGGATGTTTCTCTATTTGTGAATAGTCATTTAGCCCTTTTGCTTCCATTGCATTGTCTAATTTGTATTTGAGGCAAGAGAAACGTTTTAGCTGTGCTTCTGATATGGGACGGTATTTAATGGCTGTTTCAAGGACTTCTTCAACAAAAGAGTCGCAAATAATGTCATTTCGTTCTATATAGTATCTAAGTAAGTCATCTAAGCAAAGAACAAGGTTTTCCTGTTCATTAAGCGATTTCATATATAAACCGCTTTTGCGTGCTTCTTCCGTAATTTCAAGTTGAGCAATATAGTCCTCACTTGGCATATAGCGATAAAACGATGTCAATTCAAGATTCCACCACACTCCGTTTTCGTCCTGCTGTCTCACGTAAACGTGCATAGGTGCAGTAGCAAGAAATGCGGATGCTCCGTATTCATCACACCATATTTTGTACAAATAAGGAAGACTGCGACAATTTCCTAAATGTGTTTGAAGTAAATGATAAACAAGTCCTGTTGTGTCGTTCGTATAGTTTGCATAGTCATAATGGTAACGCTGATAACCATTTGGTGTAACGGTTGTATCGGTCATATAGGTGTGGACAGCCCAATTTTTAGCAGTCTTATACTTTCCGTAACCTGCTGAATTAATCATTTGGTTAAAAATAGTCAGTTTACTTTTGATTTCCTGATTGTACCATTCCCAATTTAATGTTCCTCCCATATAAGCGTTGTCTATCAAAAATACTGCCCTTTTAAAACTGATTGGTTTCCTGTTTTCCAACATATCTTTGATTTCCTCATAAGCTTGTCTGAACAAATCGGTTGTTATATTTTCGGATTTCTTCAATTCGGTTGAACTTATCAAAGAATCAACGGAGGCGGAAACAATATTTCTATTTTCAAAAATAACGTGAGATATAGTAGGATCGGTAAGCTGTTCTTCCAAATTTTTATCCGTGCCAAAGTAAAGAACCTTCGCCCCAAAAACTGTCAATGTGGTAAATGTCAAGATTGAAAGTGTTATTTTCATCGTCTTGAATTTTCTGTTTCCAAAAGTAAATATTTTTTTCATAATACCATTATTCAATGTTTGCACTGTCGTTTCCTACCATTGGCTATAACGTTTTGCAGCTTGGCGAAGGTGGCGGTTTTTTAGCATAAAAGTTCAATCGAAGAACTTGTCTTGTCCTGAAATAAGTTTACACATTTTAACCTTTAAAAAAGTAAACTATGACAGACAAAAAAACAGAAAATCAGTTGTTTAAAAAGCAAAAAAGAACGCTTACTTTTCACGATGACGAATTCAAAAGAAAAGTTATTGCAGAGTATTTGGATGGTAACGCTTCCAAAGAATCAATTCAAAAAAAGTACGGTATTAAAGCAGACAGTGCCATTACCCGTTGGATGCGAAAATTTGGAATTGTAGATCCTTTTGCAAAAACGCCTTACCTTGGCTTCGTGAAAGAACATCATTTAAAAAAGAAAGACCCGGGCAAATTGGAGCTTGAAAACAAAGCGCTTCAGAAAAAAATCAGAGACCTGGAAGCCAAACTAACACAAGAAAAACTGCGTGCAGAAATGTATGCCAGAGTGATAGAAAAGGCTGAAAATGAAATGAATATCCCTATCTTAAAAAAGTCAGACACCAAGTAATCCTTGAGATGAAAATGACCTATTCGCAACATAGCCTAAGCGATTATTGTCGGTTATTTGGTGTTTCCAGGCAATCGTTCTATCAGCATTTTAGAACAAAAGAACATAAAAGTTTCCACAACGAAATGATTCTACAACAAGTCAAAATGATTCGGGAAGAACATCCACGATTGGGTACCAGAAAACTCATGGTTTTGCTGTACCCTTTCCTCCATGAACATCAAATTACATTAGGCAGAGATGCTCTGTTTGACCTTCTGGGGCATCACAAAATGCTTGTTAAAAAACGAAAAAGACAGGTACAAACAACCTTTTCTAAACACTGGATGCGCAAGTGGCCCAACCTTGTAAAAAACTATGAGGCAGACACCATAAACCACCTTTGGGTTAGTGACATCACTTATTGGAAATCCGGCAACCACACCTTTTACATTAGTTTGATAACCGATGTGCGTTCACGTAAAATCATCGGATACAGCCTGGATAATAACCTAAAAGCTCAATCAAGTCTGGAAGCCTTAAATATGGCTATCTGCTACAAACCCCATCAAACCGCCCACATCATCCATCACTCAGACAGAGGCTCTCAATACTGCTCTGCCGAATATGTAGCCAAGCTCCTAGAAAACAACATCAAAATAAGCATGACCGAGTCAGGCGAACCCACAGACAATGCCTACGCTGAAAGAGTAAATGGAATTTTAAAAGAAGAATACCTTTACCAATACAACCCTAAAAACATGGCTCAAGCTAAAGCTATTTTGGCTCAAACTATTCAACTTTACAACCAAAAAAGACCTCATTTGAGTTTAGAAAATCAAACCCCAAACCATGTTTTTAAAACCCATACACGAAAGTTTAATAGACTTTGGAAATCCTATCAAAAAACTAATTTTGTAAACCCATGACAGGATGTAAATATTATTGTAAACTTGTATCAGGATTTAGCAACACAAACTGTAAACTTTTTTTAGGACGAGACAACTGCACTTGAACCTACCACTAAACTGTCATACGAAGCACTGAACCCGCCATTTTGCCAAACTGCTGTTAGGCGGTCGCCCATTTGGTTTTAAAAATTTATTCCTTCCATCGCTATAAGTAATTTTTCAATTTTTTCTTTGCACTCATTCAGAAAGTTGTCAGTTTTAATAATGTCATTTTCCCAAGTGTCAAGCGACAAGTTTGTATAATGAGCATAAAATGGCCACCAATTACTTTCTTTGCGAGAAAATATATCTAGCTTGTTCAAATTCTCGTGAAGAGTTTTTCTGTTCTCTTCGGATATTCTGTAAACATTGGGATTGTTGCATAATCCATAATGACAACGATTACCTTCAAAAGTGAAACCTATCCAACATTTCCCTTGCCAATTTGAATTTGTCAAGTGAAATCTAACATATTGTTCTTCACTACGTTCATAATGATATTCTAATCCTTTTTGTTTTGCAAACTCTTCCATTTTAGGATTAAAATGCTTTTCAATAAGGTAATTGTAAGTTGCAGAATAATTCTGATAAATTGCTTGAGCAGCTCTTAAATTCTCAATTTTTGATAGAACTTCTGTTATTTCTTCTTTGTTCTTTATGTCCATATCTTGATTGGTTAATTGCTTTAAATGATTAATATATTGAATTATAGTCTCTCTGACAGTTGGGAAACGAGAGGCGATTGCAACACATTTTTCAAGCCAATTGATTATATTTTCTTTATACGAAATTGATAAATAAGAAACACCACCACCACTTTGTTCTGATGCATTATCTCCTAAAAGTGTAAGATATAATATTTGATAGCCATTTTTATATGTTTGAGCATATCTATTGTATCTTTTTAATTGTTCTGGTTGGTCGTTTGCATAAATTTTATTCTCAATAATTATTGCCTTGTTTTGATTGTCCTCAATCAAAATATCAATTCGTCCTTCTTCTGTTGAGTGTTCAGTATGTATTCGTGATTTGTCAAAGTCGAATTTCTCAATGGTAAAATAATCTCCTAATGTGTCAATAAAACACTCCAATAATTTAGATTTTAACCCGTGTGTTCCTTTTGGATTTAAAAGTTCTGCAAGTATTGCCGAATGTGTGTTTTCATAATGGTTTACGCCACAAACACGAAACATATTAAACCGCCCACCAGTTGCATCTAAAATTTCAGCATTCTTTTTATTTATAATTGCTACTTGATTTAGTAAATTATTTATTTTCTCCATTCAATTCTTTTTGTCGATACTATAATGTCTGTCGTTATTAGTTTTTTTGGTCGGGTGTCGCCTAACTCGCTTATACCCCTCACAAAATGTCGCCAATCTGCCCCAAAATGGGCGGCTTTGCGCCATAAAGTACGGGTTTTTGCGTGAGCAAATATATAGGCTTTTCTCTTATAAATGGTTTGGGTCATTATGGCAATACTTATCAGTGTGATTGATAAGTTCCAATAATTGTTTTACACAAATGTTTTAGCATCGAATTTGTCGTTTATTTTTGCTGCCTAAGGTGCAAGAAAGAGTATTAGTAGTAGGACAGGGCTTGACAGGATCTGTTTTGTCTTTGCAACTCAGAGAGCGCGGTCATCGCGTTTGGGTGGTTGATGAAGGCAGGAAATATACATCAAGCAATGTGGCAGCAGGATTGTTTAACCCGATGGTTGTAGGCAGATTGAAAATCACATGGAATGCCGAGGCATTATTTTCACATTTTTCAGCTTATTATGCTCGCATTGAAAAACAGTTCAATACAAAATTCTTTCATCCCATGCCCTTGATTCATCTGTGTAAGGACATAGAAGAACAAAATGATTGGGATGTACTTGCGGGGACAGACAAAACAGCCAAATGGATTGAACGCTACACAACGCATTTACCTGCTTATATTCAATCTGAATATGGAAACTATTTAGTTAAATCAACCGGTTGGGTGGATTTGCATTTGTTTCTGGGCAAAGTGAGAGAATGTCTTGTTGCAGAAGGTAAATTCATTTTGGGTGCGCCCAAAATTAGAGAGGATATTGAAGTGATTAAAACGGGTTTTCGTTATCAGGGAATGGAGTTTGACAGGGTGTTTTTGTGTAGAGGAGAATTTGAGCGATTGCAAGCGGATTTTCCAAAATTGCCCTATAATCCGGTCAAAGGACAATTGTTTGACATTGAGACCGATTTTGATTTGGAGCAAATTATTTTTCACAAACAGGTTTTTATGTTACCCACCGGCAAACGCACTGCGAAAGTCGGCTCTACATATACTTGGGACAGCTTAGATTATGACACCTTGCAAAAGGATACCGATTTTCTGCAAGAGCGATTAGACGATTTTCTGCAATGTAAGTATCGCATAACTAATGTCAAAGCCGGAGTGCGCCCTGCCTTTCATTATGGGCGACCTATGTTTGTGGAGGACGAAGAGTTGAGTGGACTTTATGTGCTGAATGGTATGGGTTCAAAAGGAGTTACGCTTGCGCCTTATTTTGCTGAGCAGTTGCTCGATTCGGTTTATGGTAAGATTTGATTTTTCAATAATATTGCACAGAAAATGAGTCTCAAAGGGAAACGAATTGTAATCACAGGAGCTTCTTCCGGCATAGGCAGGGCATTAGCCATAGAAGCGGTGAGGCGTGGAGCCAATGTCTGTGCCGGGGCAAGAAATGTAGAAGCATTAGCGGAATTGGTTCAACAATGTGGACAAACAACCCTGATAACTCATCAATTGGATGTCGCAGACAAGGAAAGTTGCGAGGCGTTTATCGCTTTTGCAGCCAAACAAATGGGAGGAATTGATGTCCTGATAAACAATGCAGGGATTAGCATGAGGGCAAATTTTGTTGAATTGGATGTATCGGTACTTGAGCGAGTGATGCAGGTTAATTTTTGGGGCGCGGTCTATTGTACTCATGCCGCCATGACTTATTTGTTAAAGTCCAAAGGCTCGGTAGTGGGAGTGAGTTCAGTTGCCGGATTCAATGGATTGCCTGGCAGGACGGGTTATTCTGCATCTAAATTTGCGCTTCAAGGATTTTTGGAAGCTTTGCGAACTGAAAATTTGAAAACGGGCTTGCATGTCATGATTGCTTGTCCGGGTTTTACGGCATCCAATATCAGAAATACTGCTCTAAACGCAGAAGGCAAAGTTCAAAATGAATCTCCGCGCAATGAAAACAAAATGATGAGTTCCTCAGCAGTAGCATCCGGAATCCTTGATGGTATTGACAGACGGAGAAATATACTTGTCATGACCACACAAGGTAAATTGAGTTATTGGCTCAGTAAATTTGCCCCAAGACTATTGAGCAGACTTACCTACAAAGTGATGAAATCTGAACCGAATGCGCCTTTTTAATTGAGCTTGATTTTTAGTCTCTTAAATTGATATGAGCAGATTTTTCATGTTTTCCTATAAAAGTTTGATTTTAACTCATAAAATCAAATCTATGCTCTCGTATTGATATCAATCATTCAACTATGTTTGCGCACATAAATTACTATTTATTTTAAAACAAATGACAGCTGAAACCATTTTCTTTATTTGCTTTCTTATATTAATCATTGGTATCCTTGTTTTTGACATGGGGGTACTTAACCGTGAAAAACATGAAGTTTCATTTAAAGAAGCACTTGTATGGACATCGGTTTGGTTTGGGCTGGCAATGATATTTTATATTTTTCTCAGGTATTATGCTTATATGATTCACGGGGTTACCGACATTGCAGGTCTGCAGAGGATAAACGAGTTATATGCACACAAATTGAATTTGACGGGGACAAATTATGCTGCAGACTTAAATACTTATAACAAAACTGTATCGCTACAATACCTGACAGGTTTTTTTATTGAATACTCACTTTCTATTGATAATCTATTTGTAATGCTCCTTATTTTCAAATCTTTTAATGTAGAGAAGAAGTATTATAAAACAGTATTAGAATGGGGTATTCTGGGTGCAATTATCATGCGGTTTGTCTTCATATTTGCCGGAGCTGCATTAGTAAGCAAGTTCCATTGGATTCTTTATGTATTTGGAGCAATTTTGGTTTTTTCCGGCATAAAAATGTTTATTGACCAGATGAAGAAAAAGGATGAAGATGTGTCTGTCAAAAGAGGTATGGCCGGATTTGTGTCAAAGTTTATAGCAGTATTTCCAAAGAATGTGGGAGGGCATATTGGCTTTAGGCACAAAGGACATGGTAAGTTTTATTTTACACCATTGTTTATCGTTATATTAGTGATTGAGTTCTCGGATTTACTTTTTGCAATAGACTCAGTACCTGCAATTTTTGCAGTAACACTTGACCCATACACGATTTTCTTCGCTAATATTTTTGCCATATTAGGTCTTAGAAGTTTGTTCTTTTTGCTTGCATATTTTGTCAATATTTTCCACTTGTTGGGATATGGTTTGTCTGTGTTACTTACTTTTATTGGAACAAAATTAATATTTGCAGATTGGTTCGAGCAAATAGGAATCAATTCAACAGTTTCATTATTCATTATATTGGGAATTATTATAATCGCCATTTTTGCCAGTCTAATATTTCCTAAAAAAACGGCAATTACTGACTCTATAAATGGTGTAGAGTAAAGGTTGTTTAATAAATACAGTAGTTATTCTTATATGACATCTAAGACTTTATATCGCTTTGCTTTACTCTGTCTGATAGTGATTCTAAGCTCGTGTTCAAGTAATAAGAGCGCAGTCTCATTAGCAAATCTTGAAAAAAGTACTTGTTACACTCAATCTGACTATCATTATACAGTCGATGACCTGCCCAAAGTTTTGAATATTAATAATATAGATAATAATCTTCAAAAAAATTTCTCTTTGGCATCTCTAAATATGGCAAATGCAATTCAAATACTTGATGTAATCGAATATTACAATAGATTAAAGACTGAGTATTTGTCCGGTCGCTCAATAGAGAAAAAAATTGCTTTGATGGAAGTACAACAATCTATTATTCAAAGAATCAATATTTCTTCACTTGAAATCTCTTCGGTGGCAAGTGAGTTAGATTGTGAAGAAGAGCGCATTAAACAGATTTTTACTTTTCTCAAAAATAAAGCAGACAACAGAGAAAGGAATTTAGTAATAGCATCTATTGTGGTTGGTTCTGTAGGGGCGATTTCGACCGAAATTCTAAATAACACATATTCAAATGGCAAGTCGGGTAGCTTTGTTTCTGTTGGTTCTGCTATTATAGAAGCCGGTTTGGGAGTGCTGATTTTGACGAACAAAAGTAAAATCAATTTCTATCACAAAAGAAATTCATTAGGTGAAGTTTGGAATGGTTTGCCGACTTCCAAAACATTGCCTCCTGCAATTTGGTATTACTTGAATTATAGTAATAATACCTACAGAGAAAAGTCTCTTAGAGGGTTGTTGGTAGAAAATTGGCAGAATTATGGACAGGTAAGCAAAAAAGGGAAAAACTCCATAGATATATATTTTGGTGAAGGGGGGGGATATAGTGCTGAAGAGTTGAAAAATAGAGCAGACATGTATGATCAACTTGAAGCTTATGTTAGTTTGATGAAACAAGATTTGAAATTACTTTCAATAGAGTTTGAGAAATTTTGTGCGAAAGATTAGATGAGAAAAAATTAAGTTTCATTTTTCAGGATTATAAATTCAAAATTGAACATCCAAAAAAAAACCGCCAGAGAAGGCGGTTTTTAATAATATAAAGAAAAAAGACTATCTGTTCTTAATAGGAGTAAACGGTCTGAGTGTGCTGCCTGTATAGATTTGACGAGGTCTGCCGATGGGTTGTCCTTCCTTAATCATTTCCTTCCATTGAGCAATCCAACCGGGTAATCTGCCAAGGGCAAACATTACGGTGAACATATCAGTTGGGAAGCCCATAGCTTTGTAAATAATTCCGGAATAGAAGTCCACGTTTGGATAGAGCTTTCTTTCTACGAAATAAGGGTCTTGCAGAGCAACTTCTTCAAGTTTTTTTGCAATCTCCAGAATTGGGTCGTGAATTCCAAGTTTATTAAGAACATCATCAGAAGCCTTTTTAATGATGCGAGCTCTTGGGTCAAAGTTTTTGTACACTCTGTGTCCGAATCCCATCAAGCGGAATGGGTCATTTTTGTCTTTGGCTTTGTTGATGAACTTCATTACATCACCACCATCCTCTTTAATTTGTTCTAACATCTCAAGAACTTGCTGATTGGCACCGCCATGTAATGGTCCCCATAGTGCAGCAACCCCTGATGCTATTGACGCATACAAACTTGCATTAGACGAGCCTACTAATCTTACGGTAGAGGTTGAGCAGTTTTGCTCATGGTCTGCATGCAAGATTAATAATTTGTTCATAGCGTCCACAAAAACCGGGTCTATTTCATAATCGTCCGAAACGTGCTTGAATGTCATATTCAAAAAGTTTGATACATAGTCAAGTTTGTTGCTTGGGTAGATGAATGGATGTCCGGTGCGTTTCTTATAAATCATTGCACAAAGTGTTGGCATTTTGGCGATAAGCCTCAACATTGTACGTCTTTTTTGTTCGTCCGGTCTGTTTGGGTTCAATGATTTTGGATAGTATGCAGACAATGCTGACATCATCGAAATCAACTGTCCCATAGGGTGAGAGCCGGTTGGAAAAGATTTGAAAATATTCTGCAAATCCTCATTTACAAGTGTATGAACCTTTATTTCTTCGTTGAAATTGTGTAATTGTGTCTGGGTGGGCAATTCGCCTTCCAAAAGTAAATAAGCAACTTCAGTGAAAGTTGCCTTTTCTGCAAGCTCTTCAATGCTGTACCCTCTGTATCTTAAAATTCCCTTTTCACCATCCAGAAAAGTAATTGAACTTGTAGTAGCACCGGTATTCTTATATCCTGTATCGAGTGTTACATAACCCGTTAGTCCTCTTAAATTTGAGATATCAATTGCTTTTTCGTTTTCGCTTCCTGTGATCACCGGCAACTCATATTCTTTGCCTTCTAAAATGATTTTTGCTGTCTCTGACATATTCGTAATATTTTGATTAATAATAAATGTTGTATATAGTTTAAAAACGGTGCGCAAGTTACAGATTTTTTACCAACTGATGAACGCTTATGTCAATAAAAATTAGGGAATTGAAGAGTAGTTTTTGCTATGTGAATTTGAAGAAAAATCAACACATCCTCGTCATTATTGTAATTACATAACTACCTTTGCAGTTCATAGATTCGAATTAATGATAGTAGCAGTCTATTCGCGTGATTTGTCAAAGGGCTTATCAAAGGAAACTTTTCTCAAAGTAGTTACTTATTTAGAAGGTTTGTCTGCCGAGATTATTGTTCATGAGAGTGTTGTGGAGTCGCTTATTTCCACAAAAATAAGTTTTGAGCATTTTAAAGTGTTTTCACATTTTACCAAAGACAGCGAAAAAATCCCTGATTTACTGATTAGTATTGGCGGTGATGGAACAATACTCGATACTTTAATGATTGTGAGAGATACCGGTATTCCTGTTTTGGGAATTAATACGGGCAGATTGGGTTTTTTGGCAGCTATTTCACCGGAAAACGTTGAAAAAGCTATTGATGCATACATGAAAGGTGCTTTTGTTATAGATGAAAGGACGGTGCTTGAACTCAAGACTTCGAAGGAGTTTTTCACTTTTAATTATGCGCTCAATGACTTTGTAATCAACAAGCGCGACAGCTCCAGCATGATCAAAGTTCATACCTACTTAAATGGGGAATATTTTAATTCCTATTGGGCAGATGGGCTGATTTGTTCTACTCCCACCGGCAGTACCGGATATAATTTAAGCTGTGGTGGTGCAATTCTTCATCCCAAGAGTGAAAGTTTTGCCATTACACCTATTGCGCCTCATAACTTAAACGTGCGTCCTTTTGTAATTCCTGATGACCATATTCTGGCTTTTGAAGTAGAGGGTAGAAGTACTGCATTTCTGGCAAGTTTGGATGCACGGTCTGTGTCTATTACTCAAGATACACAGATTGCGGTCAAAAAAGCAGATTTTAAATTCAATCTGGCAAGGCTCAAAGGTGAAAACTTCATGACCACACTCAGAAATAAAATGATGTGGGGCTTAGATGCACGAAATTAAGATTGTCTCTTTTTTAAATAGTACAGAACCTGTGGAAAGAATGATACTTTAAATAAATCAATACACATACATTTGTTCCTTTATAAACCATTTAAGCAAAAACCATAATATGCAATTCAAAGCAATTAAATTTAATAAAAACAATCAACCTGAATTTTTTAATGAACTGAAATTAAGAGTCAATAACTATTTTGAAGAACATAAAATTCCAACAACTGCCAATCTGAATATGAAAATTAAAACGGTATTTATGATACTGTTATATTTAGTCCCTCTCGTTGTAATGCTTTCCGGTGTTATCACCAATGTGTGGATGATGTTCTTGATGTGGCTGCTCATGGGATTTGGATTTGCAGGAGTAGGGTTGTCAATCATGCACGATGCTAATCATGGAGCCTATTCCAAGAATAAAAATGTAAATAATATGCTGAGTTTGATGTTGAATTTAGCGGGGGGATATCATATTAATTGGCGTATTCAACACAATGTATTGCATCATTCTTTTACCAATATTTTTGGATATGATGAAGATATTGAGAAAGCTATCCTGAGAATGACTCCAGACCAGAAGTATCGCAAGTTTCATAAATTTCAAGTCTTGTATGCACCCTTGCTCTATGCAATTATGACTTTCTATTGGGTGTTTTCTAAGGATTTTGAACAATTGGTGCGATACAACAAGAAAGGGTTGTTGAAATCACAAGGTAAAACATTTACAAGAGCATTTTGGGAATTAATAGCAACTAAGGTTGTTTATCTTGTGCTGACATTGGTGCTGCCCATGCTGATTTTGCCTTTTGCTTGGTGGCAGATTTTTCTTGGATTTTTACTGATGCATGTTATCGGAGGTTTGAGTTTAGCATTGATTTTTCAAACTGCACACGTTAATGAAGATACCGACTTTTTTATTCCTAATGAAGACGGGGATAGTGTGGACAATAGCTGGGCAATACATCAGATTAAAACTACTTCTAATTTTGCTCATGGAAGTACCGTTTTTTCATGGTATATAGGTGGGTTGAATTATCAAATCGAACATCATCTGTTTCCCGGGATTTGTCATATCCACTATAAAAATTTATCACCGATAGTGAAGCAAACGGCAGAAGAATTTAATCTTCCTTATTATCAATCAAAAACGTTTGCAGGGGCGATTTTCAGCCATTTCAGATTGTTATATAGATTAGGCAAAAATGCAGCTTGATTCTTAGAATCTATAACCTACACCGGCTGTGGCATTGAATCCGTAAACAGGATATTGATACCATCTTTGATACATAGTTCCGGCAAGATTATTTAACTGAATGAATGCAAGAAAACCGTTGCTGAGGACGTATTCTGCCCCCATATTGATATCAACCAGAGGTTTTAAATTAATTTTATTGAGATTTTCATCCAATGCAGTTCTGCTTCCTAAAGACACTATATCCAAATGGGTAAAAAGTTTTTTGGATAAAGTATAATGAGTACTCAACTTCACCTCAAAATCAGGATACAGCCATGCAGCATCTTCGGTTTCCATTAGATAATTGTTATAGGTACCGGAAAGATTTATCCAAAGTTTATCTCCCAAATTGTAATTCAATTGTCCTTTCACAAAAGAATAAACCCCGTTGTCATATCTTAGGGTAAAGCGTCTGAAAGGGTCGTCACTTCCAACAAACATGGGCATGTTGGCAATCTGTGCACTTGACGCTTCTAATTGAAATACAGTACCGGGTGCTACATTTGCATCAAGTCCACCAAAGAATCGGAAGCTCGTAAACTCATTTTTTAGCAAGGGGGTTTCTTGCAAAAACGGATTCAATCCAAAGAGTGTTTGCAATCCTTGTTTTTTATATCCTCCATCTGTTCCCAACAACAGCACCACTTTTTTATCTATCAATGGTATATTGATACTTATATTAGGTGTAATAAAAGCCTTGGGTTCAAGAGAATCACCATACACATCAAAATTAAATCCTACATTGGCTGTAATTGCCTTCCCGCCCAAGTCAAAACTCAATTCTTCATTAGCTTTGAGCCATACAAAATAGCGGTTATAAGTTCGAGAAGCACTATAACGCAATTGGTCTATATTGGTTGCCAATTTAATATCCAAGGGTTGGGTAGTTCCTTCTTTGATAAAACTCTCATGTGATAGTCTCATGTGTCCTTTAATGTCAAAGCTGTTTTCATAGACATTATGTGACATGTTGAACCGGTTAAAACCTAAATCTGTTCTGAAATAAGGTCTTTTACCAACATAGTTTATGTTGCCGAACTTGTAATAAGTGTTTACATTCCATTGTTCTATATAGCGTGTAATGTCTTTTTTGCTTACAACAGATTCCACAGAGTCCGGTAAGTTGAAGTAGTGTAAAACGTCTCGTGAAAAATCAAAGGATACTCCGAACTCTTCGTTTCTGCTGAATATTTTAGCAAACGCACCTGCTTCATTGCGGCTGTAATCTTTGTTTGACTTAGCTACATTCGTAGAGTAATGATTGATGTTTCCTCCATAAGCGTTATTCGGATTGCTGTAATTATTAAAAATGAAGTTTCCGTTCCATGCATTAAGGTTGCCATAGCCAAGACTAACCAAACCGTTGGGTAGAATTTGCTTGCGTTCAGGGAAGAAAGCAACGGGTGCAATGACACGAATATCCTTGCTGGTCTGCGCAAATTTATCTAACGATTTATAGTTAAATTTTGGCAATGCTTCTTGCGTGTTCCTTTTCACCTGCGGAAGTATTTCCAGTTTTCTTCCTTCGGAAAGAGACGGATTAGTTGGTACTATGATAAATATATTATCACTTGTCGTGTCCTTTTGTTGTGCCACAACATCAATGTTTTGGAACATAAAAGGAGTCAGCACAATCAAGAGCAGTAAGTTCTTATTCCAGAGAGGTTTCATAAGTCTGCGAATGTGGATTGTAAATACTAAGTGTGTAAGTGCAATTTCTCAACATTGTTGAGATTTATGACGTTGTCTGTATAAATATAAGAACATATCAAGCAGGGAGTTTTGGGCTAAGAATCGGAATATTTTAAAATTAGTGTTTTATAGAAATATGAAAGTCCTATTATATGCGGGACATGCTTTAAAATACAGACTAAACCGCTTTGTTTTAGATAAAAATCAACCGCAATAATCAATCATAAAACTTATTTTTGCGACCGCTATGCCAAAACTTACGTGGTGGAAGTTTCTCGCTATCGCCCTAATGATTTACACACTGATTGGGGGACTTTTAATAAATGTGCCCACAGATGTCGGAATGTTAGACCAAACGATTCGTAATCTTTTTTATCATGTTCCTATGTGGTTCTCTATGATACTGCTGTTGTTGGGTTCGTGGATATACAGCATTATGTACCTTAATTCCATGAATATAAATCATCACAGATGGGCTTATGCGCTCGGCATAGTAGGTACCTTGGCTGGTTTTTGTGGAATTTTTACCGGAATGTTATGGGCTAATTCAACTTGGGGTACTCCATGGACGCGCGACCCTAAGCTAAATGGAGCTGCCGTGGGTTTGCTGATATATGTGGCTTATTGGCTGTTGAGTAAGTCTGTTGCCGATCCGTTTAAGTCAAGAAAATTATCCGCTATTTATAATGTCTTTGTTTATCCTGTTTTTATTGCACTGATTGTGATTATTCCCAAACTCTCTGACTTTTCGATTCACCCCGGAAGTGGTGATACTGTTGGATTTAACCAATATGACCTCAACCAAAATATGAGATATGTATTTTATCCTGCCATTATGGGTTGGTCTTTGTTATTTCTGTGGATAGCAAGTTTGAAAGTACGAATAGATAAAATTGAAACCGATATTAACCATTCTCAAGAACTAAACTCATGAAACATAATTTAAAATACATTGTATCCATAGTACTACTGCTGTTTGCAAAGCAGACATTATTTGCCCAAACTGCCACTGTAACACCCGATTCCAAAATCGAGATTGTGATTGGTGTCATTGTCATTATCTTTATCCTAGTTGTTTTGTATTTGCTTCGTGTTGAAAAGAAGGTGAATGCATTAGAAAAGAAAATCAAGGAGGGACAACCATGAAACTGGGGCATATAATCACTATTATTGTTCTTGGTGTTGTATTGGCCGTTGTGTTGAGTTTCTACGGAGACAGAAGTTACTATGTTACTTTTGAACAAGCCGAGGTGTTTGCTGCCAAAAAATCACAAAAGGATTATCATGTTGTGGTCAAAATTGACAAAGACAAACCCCAGGAATATGACCCTATAAAGGACCCCAATTATTTTTCTTTTTATGGTACTGACACTTTGGGAGTAGAAAGACAAATTGTATATAACGGTGCAAAACCAACAGATTTGGATAGAACAGATAAGATTGTGGTGATAGGAAAAGCGGAAGGAGATTATTTTCATGCAGTGGATATTCTCAAAAAATGTCCTTCTAAGTATGAAGCAGAAGGTGTAAAGTAAATTAGTGTAAATGGAACAAGTTAAATTTGTAGGGGAGCATTTATTCTTTGGAAACTTAGGAAATATTGCTGTTGTTAGTGCTTTTGTCTTTGCTGCATTAGCATTTCTGGGTTTTTATTTTAAAGAAAAAAATAATGATGAACAGTGGGGGAGAATTGGTAAGATTTCACTCTGGATTCATTCTGCCTCAGTACTCGCAATATTTGTCATACTGTATTGGCTGATTCATGGTCATTACTACGAATACCAATATGTCTGGAAACACTCGTCCAACACATTGCCAAGCTATTACATGATTTCATGTTTCTGGGAAGGACAGGAAGGTAGTTTTCTACTCTGGATGTTCTGGCATGTTTTACTTGCATTGATAATTTTTCTACGTCCTACCAAATTGAGCTTTGGAGCCATAGCCGTGATTATGTTGGCGCAGGTTGTGTTGGCATCTATGCTGTTAGGGATTCAAGTTTTGGGAATGAAAATAGGAAGTAGTCCTTTCGCATTACTCAGAGATGTGCAGCCCGAAATTCTTAATATTCCTAGATTACAGATGATTGGTAAGGAAAATTATCTTTCTCTCATTACGGATGGTTCAGGATTAAACCCTTTGTTACAAAATTATTGGATGGTTATTCATCCACCTACTCTGTTTCTTGGTTTTGCTGCCATGACCATTCCTTTTGCCTACATGATTTCTGCGTTCTGGAAAAAAGACCAGACTTCATGGATTAGACCCATGATACCATGGGCTTTGTTTTCTGTGATGATTCTGGGTGCAGGCATTATCATGGGTGGTTTTTGGGCTTATGAATCTTTGAGTTTTGGCGGTTATTGGGCTTGGGACCCCGTTGAAAATGCTTCGCTCATGCCTTGGATAATGATGATTGCCGTGATTCATTTATTGCTTGTGCTCAAAAATACCGGACAGTATCAAGTACTGACCATTATGTTGATATGCTTCTCGTTTTTTCTTGTACTTTACGCAACATTCCTTACTAGAAGCGGTGTGTTGGGTGAAGCAAGTGTACACTCTTTTACAGACTTAGGACTATCAGGGCAGTTATTGTTGTTTATTTTCATGTTTATTTTTCTGGCTGTGTATGCTTCAATTAACAATAAACGGAACGCATTGATATTTCTGGGTATTTGTTTTGTTATTGTTGCATTTAATCTGTTATCTGCAAAATATAAATGGGTTTCTACACCTGTTTTGAATTCATTCAACCTTGTGGCTTTGATTGGGTTTATTTTTTGGTGGGCAAAAGAGTTGATGGCGATTTATCCAAGTAAAAAAGTGGAAGATAATATATGGAGCAGAGAGTTCTGGATGTTTATCGGATCATTGGTGCTATTGTTATCTGCATTTCAAATTATTTTTTATACTTCAGCACCTGTTTTTAATAAACTGTTTAGCTTGCATTTGGCTGTAAACAAGCCTGAGTTCTACAATAAATTTCAATTACCGTTTGTCATTGTCATTACTTTGATTTCAGGCTTTGGACAATACTATAATTACCGACATACTGACAAAAGAACTTTTTGGAAAAATCAGCTTATCCCCATTGTGATTGCACTGATTGTGGGGTGCGTCCTCTTCTTTGCATGGAAGATGTACTACTTCAACTACGCACTCATGTTGTTTCTGTCAGTTTATACCATTGTAGCCAATCTGATTTATCTGGTTAAGAATCTCAAAGGTAAAATTAAGATTGGAGGTGCTTCCATTGCTCATGCAGGGTTTGGTTTGATGATGATAGGTGTATTGGCTTCATCTGTCAACAAAGAGGTACTGACCTTTAACAATATCAACCGTAAATTTATTGATGATAGTGATAATGAAAAAGCTGCGGACTTTAATCGCGAAAATATGCTGCTCCGCAAGGGAGATACTGTTCGCATTGCAAACTATTTGGTTTATTATGATACTGTAAGTAATATTCCTCCGGACAAATACTTTCATGTACATTGGTTAAGAACAAATGAAAGAGGAGAAATTGTAGAAAAATTCACGCTAAAACCCAATGCCCAAAATAATCCCAAAATGGGAGGACTTATTTCCAGTCCCGATACAAGACACTATCTGAGTCATGACATTTATACGCACGTCAATCATGAAAGTGGATTGGAAACTGCGGAAGAATTTAAGAATTTCAAGCGCGACACAGTGCTTGCCGGTCAGTCATTTACCACAAGTTCAGGGACGGTAAAGGTAACAGTGGAAAATGTTGAAAATTTTAAGAGTGAGGATGGTAAACAAATTCGTGTGGTAGCAAACCTTGAAGTACAGTCATTGGGGAAAATTGAAAAAATACCTGCCAGCATGATCATTAACCTTGACAATAACAAGATTGAATATGAAGATGCTCAGTCTAACGAAGCCGGTTTTTTGGGTAGGTTGCTTTCAATTGTGCCTTCTCACAATATGGAGTTGGTAATTTCTACTGCTGAACGTAAACCAATTTTTGATTATATCATTATGAAGGCTGTTAAATTCCCTTGGGTTAATCTACTCTGGAGCGGTACTATTTTACTCACAATCGGTTTTTCATTGAGTATTGCACAAAGGATTAAAGAAATGAAAAAGTGGAAACCGGAAACCTAAATAGCACTTTTGTGATGGTTGGCTCAGGGAATATGGCGTTTTCTCTGGGAAAAGCCTTGGTTGATAAGGGGCATGTTGCACTTGGAGTTGTTTCAAGAAATCCAAATACAGGAAAGGAACTTGCAAGTATCTTGCACTCTGATTTTATGGCTGAGTTTCCAAACAACGTAAATCCTGACTATGTTTTTC
Source organism: Bacteroidota bacterium (assembly GCA_023957335.1). Lineage (NCBI taxonomy): Bacteria > Pseudomonadati > Bacteroidota > Bacteroidota bacterium. The sequence continues at coordinate 23,729 of JAMLHC010000005.1, forward strand.
TTTGTGTTGCTGATTCACAAATAGGAGAAGCAACCGCTATGTTTACTCATTTGTTAGATGCTGTTGTGTGCCATTGTAGTGGTTCAACCGGATTGAATATCATAGCTCATAAAGTCAAAAAAGCCGGTGTGTTATATCCTTTACAGTCTTTCAACAAACGTGTTTTTGTGGACTGGAGCAAAGTTCCGGTATTGGTTGAAGGCACAAGCCCCGAAATCGCAGATAAAATCATGTTGCTTGCCGGTTCGCTTAGTTCAAATATTGTACTTTGTGATTCTGACAAACGTTTGCATTACCATCTGGCTGCGGTGATTGTCAATAATTTTACAAATCATCTCATGGCACTTTCGCAGGGGTATTGTACTCAAAACCAACTTGATTTCTCTAAACTTCAACCATTGCTTATTGAAACGCTTAGACGTGTTCAAACAGCTAATGCACATGATTTACAAACCGGTCCTGCTGTACGCAATGATAGCATTACCATCAAAAAACATCTGGAACTATTAGCAGATAATCCTCAGTTAAAGGAAGTCTATGAGATTTTAACCAAATCTATTGCTGAAAATAGGGGAGGAAATTAAGACAACTTTTTCTTAGCTCTTTTCAACTGCGCTATTTCTGCATTTTTCAAAAAACGGTATTTGCCTCGTTCGACTCCTTTTTTAGTAAAGGGTCCAAACATGACCCTATCTAACTTGACCACTGTATGTCCGATGTGTTCAAACATTCTTCTGACAATACGGTTTTTGCCACTGTGGATTTCAATTCCAACAACATTTTTTTCTATGGTATTTGCCAAAGCAATTTCATCTGCATGAATAAAACCGTCTTCGAGTTCTATTCCGTCTGCAAGTTGCGCAAGTTCTTCGTTGCTAATTTCTTTTTCGAGTGTTACCTCATATATTTTTTTTACTTCAAACGCAGGATGGGTAAGCTTTTGGGCTAATTCTCCATCATTTGTAAGCAATAACACGCCTGAAGTTTTGCGGTCTAATCTTCCGATTGGATATACTCGAACATCAATTTCATCGGAAATTAAGTCCATTACTGTTTGTCTGTCCGATTCGTCTTTGGTGCTTGTAATATAGTTCTTGGGCTTATTCATCAGAATATATATAGGCTTTTCGGGTAGTATCTTATTGCCTTTATATTTCACTATATCGCGTTTGTTGACTTTGCTCCCAAGCTCTGTAACCACAGTGCCATTAACGGTAACAAGTCCATCTACAATCAGTTTGTCGGCTTCTCTTCTTGCACAAATTCCGGCATTTGAAATGTATCGATTCAGACGAATGGGCCATTCAAATTTCATGTGTTCGTCTGCGTTGTCTTCGTCTTTGTATTTTTTATTAAAGTTGTCTTTTCCGTAGGATTTCTTCTTGTCAAATGGTTTTTTGTGGTCTCTGGAATGTGAAAATCTTGAGTCCTTTGTGTTATCAGCATAACGAGATTTTCTGAATTCTTTTTCTTCTTTGTCTGCATAGGGTTTCCTTTTGGCAAAAGACTCTCTTAAAGGTTTCTCGTGATATACTCTGTCATTTGACTTAGATGCAAACCCGCGTGAAGGTTTTTTGTACTCTCTTGATTCAGAATAAGGTTTTTCTTCGTCTCTAACTTTTGAAAAACGGGGGGAGCGAACACTTTTTACGTTCTTATTATTGATTCTTTTAGTAGGATATGAATCTCTCGAGGGCTTTTCTCGATTCGGCTTGTCATTTGACTTAGACGCAAATCCGCGCGAAGGTTTTTTGTACTCTCTTAATTCAGAATAGGGTTTATCTTCGTTTCTATCTTTTGAAAAACGTGGGGCGCGAGCATTAGATTTATTATTGTCTTTAAATTCTTTTTTTGAATCTGACTTTTTAAAAGTACTCTTTTCGTTTTTTGAAGAAGAAGTTCTTCGAGCTTTGTTGTTCATCGCAAGTGTGAATAAGACTGCAAAGATATTCAGAATAAGCCGTTGAAATATCAATATACCCTAAGGTCAAAACTTTGATATAGTAAATATTGTTAAAATGTGAGTTATAAACCTTAAATCAGAATGGACAAGGTTGGTTGTCAGCACGAGTTTGATTATAAAACTCTTATAATGGGGCTGGGATATAGATTTTTTGGATTAGTTCTTTGTATTCATCTTCCAAACTACTGTTGGAAGTGATGCCTCCGCCACTCCTGAAATAGAATTGTTTGTCTTTGTTTTCTATAAATCGTATGGCAACTGCACTGTCAATGTTTTTGCCGTCAAAAAAACCAAAAACACCCGTGTAATAGCCACGCGAGTCTATTTCACATTCATTTATTATCTCAATCGTTTTCTTTTTTGGTGCACCTGTGATGGAACCTGCCGGTAATATTTTGAATAAATTATCGGCAAAATGATTGCGCCAATCCGTAGGTAGTTTTCCGCTTATTTCTGAACTGGTTTGAAGTATTTCGCCTTTGTGTGTTTTGATATGGTCAATAAACCTATACCTTGAAACTGTTATATCTTCTGCAATCATAGCTAAGTCGTTGCGTAGAAGGTCAACAATTGTGTTGTGTTCCCATTCTTCTTTTTTGTTGTTCAGCAATTTATTTGCGGCATTCGCTATGCTTGCATCTATAGTGCCTTTCATTGGGTATGTAAAAATTTGTTCACCTTGTATTTTGATAAAACACTCAGGAGAAAAGACTACGAATTTGTTCTGAAACAACAGTTTGTACGGTGCATCCGATAGCTGAAAAATATCCATCAAACTGAGATTGGCATTGATTTTCGAAGAGAAAGTCAGATTGAGCAAATAGGTATATCCGTTGTTTAGGTAATCAAGTACAGTGTTAAACTTCTGTGCAAAAACTTCTTTTGATATTGGAAAATGTTCTAAGTTGATTTTTTTCTGTACCTCATATTGAGTTCCGTTGCTCTTGCCTTTGAAGTCAAAGAAAATTCCTAATGCGGCAGCTTCTTCCGGCTTATACAACACGGGTGAGTTACATGAATAGTCTATCACAAAAATGAATGGCTGTTCTGCTTGCAGATATTCTGAAAAAAGTTCTTTAAAATGTTCCCTTTCCATAATTAAGATTCAAAAAATTTCGGATGATACTATTACCACAAGACGTTAAAAAAGATTCAGGATGAAACTGAATTCCATAGATGTTGTATTCCTTGTGTTTGACAGCCATTAATAATCCCTCATCGGTGGTTCCCAATATTTGCAAACTTTCAGGCAGAGATTCTGTTTTGATTGCCCATGAATGATATAATCCAACTTCAATCTGTTGTGCTAAGTCATGGAAAAGGGCAGAGGTAGTGTTAATGTTAATCATTTTTTTATGTCCGTGAACGGGCTTGTCCATTCGGAATAACTGTCCGCCAAAATATTCGCAAATTGCTTGATGTCCCAAGCAAATTCCGAGTAGTGGTTTTTGGATTTGTATGCAATGATGAATAGCCTTTTCAATGGCAGGAAACTCGGTTGATTTACCCGGTCCCGGTGAGATGATTATCTTGTCAAATTGCAATAAATCTTCAAGTGTTACTTTGTCGGATTTGATAACTTCAAAACTGCAATCTCTGAATGAGCGCAACAAATTGACAATGTTGAAGGTAAATGAATCATAGTTGTCAATCAGCAGTACATTCATGAGATAGTGCAAAAAGCGGATTTAAAACTTCAATTCTGTCATAGCAGCACAGTGGTCACTATGGTTGTATTCCGGCAATAAGCAAGCACTTGTCAGGTGGTCGTGTAAAGATTCACTTGCCGAGATATAATCAATGCGCCAGCCTTTGTTTCGTGCCCGTGCTCCGGCTCGATAACTCCACCATGAATATTGCTGTGGCTCTACATGAAAGCGTCTGAAAGTATCTATAAATCCTGATTCAAAAAAAGTATCCATCCATTCGCGCTCCTCAGGAAGAAAGCCGCTACTGTTCTTGTTTCCTATCGGGTCATGAATGTCAATTGGGCGGTGGCATATATTGTAATCTCCGCAGATGAGCAGTCTGGGAAACTCTTTTTTTAGCTTGTTCACATAATTAAGAAAATATGTCAAAAAGTTCATTTTCACTTCTTGCCTTATATCTCCGCTTGAACCGGATGGAAAGTATGCGCTGATGACTGAAAAATCTTTGTAATCTGCTCTTATTACCCTGCCTTCACTATCATATAACTCATGCCCACACCCTAAGTTAATATTGTGAGGTTGCACCTTACTTAGTATAGCCGTTCCGCTGTAGCCTTTTTTTTGTGCCGGGTACCAATGACAATGATACCCGAGATTGGTAAATGCATCAATAGGAATTTGGTCTTCTGTGGCTTTAATCTCTTGCAAGCAAAGAATATCAGGAGATTTGTCTTGCAAAAAGTTTATAACCCCCTTATTCATAGCCGCTCTTATTCCGTTGACATTATAGGTCATCACTTTCATATTGGCAAAAGTAAGAGAATAAATTTCGGAAGTGGAACTTATTTTGAATGAGTCATGCGCTTTTTCTCAATGACTCATCATCGCATTAACAATATTCTTTCTTAAATCGTAGAAATCCGGTCTAAGCTTACTGTCTCCATCTGTTCCATAGTTTAGAATAAGAACATAAATCTGATTAGAAACCGGAAAATAGAACATGTCCGCTGTATAACCTAAGTCCCTGCCTCGATGTCCATACGCATATTCTGTTTTTTTGTCACGGAGCATAAAATCTTTCATGCAACCCGCTCCTAATAAACGTTCTTCATATCCTTTTTCAGGAGGACCAAAAGTAAGCATCTGGTCTAACGAAGATTGGTTGATCAATGTTTTCTTTATGAATAATGCCTCGATGAAATCTCTCAAATCAAAAACATTGGAATACAGTCCTGTATAACCATTTCCGCTTCCTGTGTTATAGCTGCTCAGATTTTCAAGATTCCCATTGTTATACAAATCGTAATAACCTTGTGCTACTTTGCCTTCAGGCAATGGGTCGAAATAGAAATAATAAGTATTATTCAAGCCCAGCTGATCGATGATTTTTTCATGTAATAACTGAGCATGAGGTTTGCCTACAATGTTATCAATTATCATGCTCAATAAAAGTGTATTGGTATTGGAATAGGAGGGACCATCGCCCGGTGCATACAAAGGGTCTTTGCCACGTACATATTCAAGTATATCCATTTGGGTGCGGTGACGTGGAGGGTTGTTAAGCACATCTAAGTAAAATTTAGTGTCGGTTATTACGTCAAAGATTCCTGTATTGTGCATCAAGAGTTGTCGCACAGTTACTTCATTTGCATTAGCGATTCCCCTTAATTCAGTGGCGTTGAGATATTCATTTATTTTTTTGTCCAAGTCTAATTTCCCTTCTTCGTGTAGTTTAAAAGCCAATGTTCCCATAAAAATTTTGGTCAGGCTCGCCACTTTGGAAATATGGCAGGGTTGCATCTTGATTTTGTTTTTGATATCAGCATATCCCGCACTTCCAACATAAGTGCCGTTGCTGTCAACAACCAAAAGTGCAATTCCGGGAAATCCTTTGGCAACTGCATCGTTTAACAGTTTGTCAAATTGAGCTGTTTTGGGGTGTCCGCTATGCGTTTCAGAAGCTGTACAGACTTCGGATTGAGTAATACTCTCTTTTGAACACGAGACGAGTACTAATGAGATTATAAAAATGATGAAAAATTTGATTTGTTTCATACTGCTATTAGACTATTTATTATTTAAAAGGAAAAAATCTGACTCCAAGATGCAAAGCACTATTGGGTAAAACGGGTACATATTTGTTTACAAAAGGTGCTTGCAACCAGAATTGGTATTGTAAAAATACATCCAAGGGCAATTTCTTAGATTGTTGAAAGTCATAGCCCAGAGCCAAAGAAAAACTTCCCATAAACTGAGGACGTCCCCATTTGCCGGTTTCTTTATATTCTCCATTGTCAAATTTGAATTGTTGAAGGTTGACAAAAGAATGAAGATAGCCTATACCCAACAAACTTTGAGCATACAATCCCGAATGGATATTATATTGATAACCTAATTCCGAGTATAACTGAATGGCATTTTGCGAAAACTGATGATACAGATAGCCGAGTTTCAATGTTTGGAAAAGTTCACTGCGCTTGCCTTTACTATAAAGATAGGAAGATCCGATGCTTATACCCGGATGGATAGTCTTACTGAAAACGCCTGCATACCCCGAGCCCGGTAGCATTGTTCCGTTATTGAAGATACTGATGGAGATGGGGAATTTTTGTTCTTGTGAAGCCTGTAAACTATGCAGCATCAAGGCAAAGCACAAAACGATTGCAAGTCTTTTCATTTAGATTTATTGTTTAAGATTGGGACAAATCTAAACAATAAATTATTATTCCATTTTGAATTAAGATGAAGCTATTGATTGGATGCTCAACGCTTATCGCAGGTCATCGGTCGTAGTCGCAGGATAGGCAATAGGGTCGTATTCAAAAAATTTTGTGTCCAAAGTCTGATTTGAAGTCTGAGAAGTGATATTGATAGTTTGACGAATTCCGCTTTTGTAGCTTATATCTACTTGTTTAATATTAGAATCAGATTCCTTTACATGAAGTATGATATAAAAATAGGGCTTTTTCTTGTCATTTGGATTCAAAGCCACCTTGTCATATTTGATATTGTCTTTGGTGTAAGTGCCGTCAAATTTTGATTGAAACCCTTTTTGATAAAAAGAAAAAATAGTAGCCGGGCTTATCTCAACATCTTTTGAATTATAAGTTTCAATCGTCAATTCTTTTGTCTTTTTCAGATAAGTCCAAATAGTTTTGCCATTGCATATAATAACTTGCTCATCTAATTCGAGTTTGTATTTATCACCCTTAATCCAGATTTTACCTGCCTCAGTAACCGGTTCCATTTTTTCGGCTTTATTTTCGGTAACAATGTTAAATTCAGTATATAATGCCTTTTGCGCTTTGTATGTCTTAGAAACTTTATCTAAAATTTCTTTGGCTTTTTGTTCTAAATCTATTTGCGTAAACGCAAGGTTAGAGATTCCTAAAATGAGTGTGGTTGCTATAAAACTAAGGTATTTCATTTCTATTAATTATCAAGATTCATGTTATCCAAAAAATGTTCCAAACTCTCTATGTCATGAATAAGCACATCACGAGCTTTGGAGCCTCTGCTTCCGCCTACAATGCCCGCAGCTTCAAGTTGGTCTATGAGTCTTCCGGCACGATTGTATCCGATTTTGAGTTTGCGTTGTATCATTGAAGTAGAGCCTTGCTGTGTTTCTACGACAATACGTGCCGCCTCGTCAAACATAGGGTCTTTGTCTTCTGCGTCAAAACTTGTATTGCCTTCGCCTTCATCTCCCGGTGCTTCGGGTAAAATGAATGCACTTCCAAAACCCTTTTGGTCAGCAATAAAATCAGCAACTGCGTCTGCTTCAGGAGTGTCCACAAACGGACATTGCAGACGAATCAAATCACTACCTGAATAAAACAACATGTCGCCTTTTCCAATTAATTGGTCTGCACCGTTACTGTCAAGAATAGTGCGGCTGTCAATCTTGGAAGTTACTCTGAAAGCTAATCTGGCAGGGAAATTCGCTTTGATTGTTCCTGTAATAATATTAACAGACGGACGCTGTGTCGCAAGAATAACATGGATTCCTACAGCACGTGCCAACTGTGCCAATCTGGCAATAGGTGTTTCGACTTCGCGTCCTGCGGTCATCATAAGATCTGCCACTTCGTCCACCACTACCACAATATAGGGCATGAATTCGTGTCCTTTGTCTGGATTTAATCTACGCTCTCTGAATTTGCTGTTATATTCAATGATATTTCTGCATCCTGCATCTTTGAGCAGGTCGTAGCGTTTGTCCATTTCCACACACAATGACTTTAGTGTGTCTGTTACCTGAGAAGTGTCTGTAATAATGGCATCACTATCTCCGGGGAGTTTTGCCAGAAAATGTTTTTCTAATTTATTGTATAAAGAAAGTTCAACTTTCTTGGGGTCAACCATCACAAATTTTAATTCAGTCGGATGCTTTTTGTACAATAAAGAAATAATCAAACAGTTCAGCCCTACTGATTTTCCTTGCCCTGTTGCACCAGCCACCAACAAGTGAGGCATTTTTGCAAGGTCGGCTATATAGAGCTCGTTGGAGATGGTTTTTCCCAGAATAACAGGAAGTTCAAATTTACTTTCTTTGAATTTCTTGCTCTTGATTACGGAACTCATAGGCACCATTTCCGGTTTTTTATTAGGCACTTCAATTCCGATTGTTCCTTTGCCGGGTATCGGAGCAATGATACGAATACCTAAGGCAGCAAGACTTAATGCAATGTCGTCTTCAAGATTCTTTATTTTGGAAATTCGTACTCCTGTCTCAGGTATAATTTCATATAAAGTAACTGTGGGACCGATTGTAGCTTTAATTTCCTTGATTCCTATGTTGTAGTTTCGCAAAGTGTCCTGAATCATCTTCTTGCTGCTTTCTAATTCATCGCGGTCGATTTCAGCTCGGCTTACTTCATACTCAGTAAGTAGGGCATCTGTTGGAAATTGATATCCGGGCAAATCCAACCATGGGTCATAAGGCTCGTCAATACCGAAATGCTCTTTTCTTTCGGGTGTGTTTTCAGGATTTTCAGATATTTCTATTTCAGGCGTTTCTTCTATTGCAAGTGGAATGTCGTTACTGTCAACATCTCCTTCTATATTTAATTCTTTAGGTTCGTCAAGGTTAATCAGTTGGATGTCATCTTCCACGCTTTCATCCGATTCTTCGGGATGTGTTAAGGAGATTTCTTCAGGTTTTTCCTCCCAAGGAATATCGTCATCATTAAAGGAAGCTTCGGTGTCTTGGTCCTCAGAAATAATAGGGTCACTCTCATCAGCCAGCACACTTGTATCAGTTTGTAATTTGTTCTCAGGTGCACTTTGTTTCTTATTCAAAGAGGGTAGGATATTGAGTTTAAGATACACTGCCATGAAAATAAAACCTGTTAATGCAAGCAAAAAGGCTGCTCCAATAGTACCCAACAGACCTTTGAGCCATTCAAATCCGAAATAGCCGACTCCACCGCCAAGGAATAAAGACCCGCCTTGCATCCAGCCAAGTGCCAAAGTACCCCAAAGTAACAAAAACAACGTGATTCGGGCAAAACGTTTTTGTTTGAATAAGACTTTGCCGGTAAATAATTTGATACCAAAGTTGAACAATAATATTATAGGTAAAATGGCGAAAACTCCAAACCATCGGTAAACCAGTAAATAAGAGAGCATTGCACCAAATATACCCATAAAATTATGAGCCATAATGGGATTGTTAATTTTGAGCCAATTCCAACTTTTGCCAATTACCAGCGCTTGGTCTGAATTTCCTACAAACATATTTATCCAATAGGAAACATAGCTGAGCATAGTGTAAGCCGAAAATCCTATAATCACCAGCCCTAATAGTTGTAATGTTTTTGGGTCTTTAATTACAGAGCCTAAGGTCATTCCACCCACATCTTCACCAACCATGTTTTTTTGATTTGGAGCGGTTTCCAAAAAATCATCCATTGGTTTGTTGTCTTTTTTCTTTTCAGTATTCTTCCCAAACACCTGCGTAGTTTTCTAAAATTTGATTCGCAATATTCGATAATAAAGGAGAGCTGCGCCAATGAAAGATTTCCTACAAATGTTTAAAAGATAAAGAAAGTGTAAAAAATAGTATGCTATTTTCGCCCTCAAACAAATTTAATAATTAAAGTATGAGCAAAGCGTATGTTTTTCCGGGGCAAGGAGCACAATATTCTGGAATGGGCAAGGATGTATATTACTCCAATTCTTCTGCGCGCAAATGGTTTGATAAAGCCAATGAAATTCTTGGGTTTGAGATTACCAAAACCATGTTTGAAGGAACTGATGAAGAGTTAAAACAGACCAAAATAACCCAGCCTGCCATTTTTTTAGATTCTGTCATACAGTCCTTTTGTTTAGCAGATTTTAAACCAAGAATGGTTGCAGGTCATTCACTGGGTGAGTTTTCTGCGTTGGTGGCAGCCGGAGCATTGAGTTTTGAAGAAGGACTGAAATTGGTGTCCGAAAGAGCATTATCCATGCAAGCCGCCTGCGAATCTAAGCCTTCAACAATGGCAGCAGTATTAGGATTGGATGATGAAAAAGTGGAACAAATATGTGCAAGTATAAGCTCAGGGATTGTGGTGCCTGCAAATTATAATTGTCCCGGTCAGTTGGTAATTTCAGGTGAAATTGAAGCAGTGAATCAAGCCTGTGAAAAACTCAAAGAAGCAGGAGCTAAAAGAGCTTTGGTGCTGCCGGTAGGTGGTGCGTTTCACTCTCCTTTGATGTTGCCTGCCCAAGAAAGATTGGCTAAAGCCATTGATGCAGCAGCATTCAAGAATCCGATTTGTCCGGTGTATCAAAATGTAACCGCTCATGCAGCCACAGATCCCATAGTGATAAAAGAGAATGTTTTGAAACAACTGACAGCCCCTGTGAAATGGACTCAGTCTGTTCAACAAATGGCAAAAGACGGTGCATCGGAGTTTGTTGAAGTGGGTCCCGGCAAGGTGCTTACAGGACTTATAAAAAAGATTTTAGGACAATAATCGCTTGAATGCATTGTGGATGTTAGTTTAATTATAGGCGTTTATAAAGATATTGCCGCTTTAGACCTCATTCTGCAAAGCGTTGCCAAACAGACTTTTCAAGGCAAGATTGAGGTCGTCATTGCAGAAGACAACAATGCCGAAGAAATGAAATCCATGATTGCTTTATGGAAATCAAATTATCAATTTGCTATTGAACATGTCAGCCATGAAGACAAAGGGTTCAGAAAATGTAAAATTCTTAATCTTGCCGTGCTCAAAAGCACTGCTCCCTATCTGATTATTATAGATGGAGATTGTTTGTTGCATAGCAAGTTTATTATGTCTCATCTGAAATTAAGACAGCCTAAAACCATACTCTATGGACGAAGGGTAATGTTGTCTAAGTCTTTGACTTCTAAAATACTTAACAGTAAAAAACTACCCGGATTTAATTTCTTTAAACTATGGCTGAGCGGGTCTTCGCGATTAGATGCCGCATTGTATTTACCTTGGATAAAACCGATTGAGAAAAAGGGTTTTTGGGGGCATAATTGGTCTGTTTATAAAGAAGATTTCCTTGCTGTGCGAGGATTTGATGAACAATTTGAACATGCCGGTATAGGGGAGGATACGGATATCGAATGGCGCATGGAACAAATTGGGTTTAAGTTTTTTAGAATTAAAAACAGAGCTATTCAATATCATTTATGGCATACGCTTAACTACACTGATACCGGCAAAATGGAAGCGGTTTTAGAAACAAAGAAATCAGAGTGGACAGCAACACATAACCTCAATCTACTCATGGGTAGTTTAAAGGTGTAGTAAATATTTACAATTTATTTTTATGCATCATCATACCTTTGTTTAAGGTATTTGGATAATTTGTGCATATCCTTTTTGCAAATGTTGATAACACCCACAATCAAAGCACTTATTTGCAGGCTCGAATTTAAAGAACTGAGATGGCGGATAGCAAAGCAGAAAAGATTAAGGCACTCAAGCTGACGATAGACAGACTTGAAAAAACCTACGGGAAAGGTGTGGTGATGAAGATGGATGAAAATGGGATTTCGGATGTGTCCGTTATTTCTACAGGTTCATTTGGTTTGGATTTGGCACTTGGTATAGGAGGATTTCCAAGAGGTAGAATAGTGGAAATATATGGTCCGGAATCATCAGGTAAAACAACGCTTGCGCTAAGCTGTATTGCGCAGGCACAGAAAACAGGGGGACTTTGTGCTTTTATTGATGCTGAACACGCTTTTGATAAAGTATATGCACAAAAACTCGGAATCAGTGTTGAAGACTTGCTGGTTTCTCAACCCGATGACGGAGAACAAGCACTCGAAGTGGCTGATAATCTGATTCGTTCGGGTGCGTTGGATGTTGTGGTGATTGATTCTGTAGCTGCTCTTGTACCCAAAGCTGAGATTGAAGGAGATATGGGTGATTCCAAAATGGGATTGCAAGCTCGTTTAATGTCTCAAGCACTCAGAAAATTGACTGGAACGATTAATAAAACTGGTTGTATCTGCATTTTTATCAATCAGTTGAGGGATAAAATCGGGGTGATGTTTGGAAATCCAGAAACCACTACCGGAGGAAATGCACTTAAGTTTTATTCATCAATCCGCATAGATATTCGCAGAATAGGACAGATTAAAAGCGGAGATGATATACTTGGTAACAGAACCAAGGTAAAAGTTGCCAAAAACAAGCTTGCGCCTCCTTTTAAAGTTGTAGAATTTGATATTATTTATGGACAAGGAATTTCAAGAGTGGGAGAAATCTTAGATATGGCGGTTGATGCCAATGTAGTTAACAAGAGTGGCTCTTGGTTCAGCTATGGTGATACTAAGTTAGGTCAGGGACGAGATGCAGTAAAAGATTTATTGGCTGATAACCCTGAATTACTTGCCGAGATTGAAGGCAAGCTCAAGGAAAAGATTTTGGGAGGTGCTGCGCTTCCTGAAGAAAAGGATTGAATCGTTTTTTTATGATTAATTTATATGCAAGCAGGATATAAGCCCCTCTCCCCAAGGGGCTTCCTGTTTTTATGATGTTTGTATTTACACGAGACTATTAATGTTTATCTACAATAATCAGCATAAAAAAGCCGTCTTGTGGACGGCTCTTTTGTTAATATAGAGATTCTGTTTATTCAAGCACTATTTTCGCTATTCTGTTGCCCACTTTGACAAAATACATTCCTTTGTTCAAAGTGCTAAGATTAATAGAAACCTTGTCGGAGTCTAATACTCCACCGGCAACTATACGACCGTAAAGATCGGTTACAGAATAACTTTGACCTTGTTCAGTTTCCAATACAAATTCTCCTTGTGAAGGATTAGGGTAAATACTAAATGGAGTATTCAATTCTATTCTGAATATTACAAGGCGAATGTCGCTCAAGGTAGCAGTTCCATCCCAATCCACTTGGTTCAAACGGTAATAGCTCGTTGCAACAGGTGTGTGGTCTGTAAAAGTATAATTGCTTTGGTCATAAGTGGTTCCTTGTCCTGCAACAGTTCCAATCTGTTCCCATGTTTGTCCGTCTGAGCTTCTAAGGATTTCAAATCTGTCATTGTTATCTTCTTGGGTGGTTGTCCAAGTTAAATCAACAGTTTTATTGGCAAAATTAGGTGTCGCTTCGAAATTGATAAGATTAATGGGTAGCGGTATAATAGATGAGCCACCGATACTAAAAGGAGAGAATGACCCGGTGTATCCGGTATGGGTCAATACTTTGCCGCTTTCGCTGCTGCTTCCTGCAGCAATTTCCCAAGCACTACCGTTGTAGTGATTGAGCGTAGGAGTGGTCAGAGATGCGGACTCTTGGCTTACATCCCAAGTGAATACAAAATTAACTCCACTTCCTCCGTTGGGGGTGCTTTTATTTATATCCCATGTGCGTTTAACATGCGGAGGGATTAATGCACTGCCGGTCAAACCATATTCATAAGCCTCATCCAGCACACGCACGGTAAATGCGTCTGATGCGCCTGATTTATTTGTAATACTTACCGGATTATAAGTTGAATTTCCGATAGGGAAAAGAAAAGTAGCGTTGTTGGCTATGGTTGTACCAAGCTTCCCGCTGCCATTGGTTATAACTCTATTGCCGGCATTAGTTCCACTAAATGCAGTAATAGTCAAGTTGTAACTGCTTAAAACTACATTTTTGCCGGCTCCATTAAATGTTAATGTCTTGACGATGCAATCTTGTGTTAATGTCAAATTGTTTAATGCTGAAGCGCTGATTATAATATTGGCTCCATTGCCGGGTACAAATCCCAAGTTCCAGTTTGTTCCATCTGACCAATTTGTACTGTTGGTGCCTAACCAAGTTTGGTCGCATATTCCTTTGTCCGTTCCACTAAATGTCCAGCTTTTTGAACTGATAAGATAATTCTTGTCAACCGGATTAGGCAAATATCTGTTATTGGCGCCTAAGGTTAAATTGGAAGGGGTGTTAACATTGGCTGCCCAGCCTTTGAGTGTAAGCCCGAAATTTTTACAGTCTAAACCGTAGCCTTCACCAGCATCCAGCATAGTGGATACATTTGTCACATTTTTTAAGTTCCAACTGCCCAAATTTTGATTGAAAGCATTAGCTGTCGAGAACATACTTTCCATAGTAGTTACAGCAACTGTATTCCAATTACTGATATTGCCATTAAATGAGTTAGCGCCAGAGAACATGTGAGACATATCTGTAACCTTACTTACATCCCACGCACCTGTGCCGGAATTATAGCTGATATTTTGGTTAAATGCTGACGCACTCATAAACATACCGACCATTGTAGTAACAGCGCCTGTTTTCCATGCACTGATATTTGCATTAAAAACTGTAGCACCTGTAAACATCCACGACATTGCTGTAACCTTGCTTACATCCCATCCGCTGATATCCCCGTTAAATGCTTTTGCTCCACTAAACATTGCATGCATACTCGTTACTTTGCCTACGTCCCATGCGCCTGTGCCGGAATTGTATTTGATATTTTGATTGAATGCCTCTGCACCATTGAACATATAATTCATATCGACTACTTTGCCGGTTTGCCAGCTGCTAATATCGCCATTAAAAGCCTTGGCTCCCAAAAACATTGCCTCCATGTGCTCAATATTGCTGACATTCCATGCCCAATTGGCAGATGTTCCGGTGAGTTTGGAGCAATCTCTGAACGCATAAGCAATATCTGTGGCGGAACTCGAAGTCAAGTCAGGAACATCAGTTGCATTATTCTCTAAATTAGCGCATCCATAAAAAGAGACAGACATAGTAGCCCATTTGATATTGCCCCATTTTACAATTTCAATAATATCATTTTTGCTTCCGCTATTATTAAAATAAATTTGAGGGAAGGTGCCTGAAATTTTAACTGTATAAGTAGCTCCTGCGGTTAAACCGCTAACAGTATAATTAGATGTCCTACCACTTGCTGTATCAATCCGTACATTAGAAGAGTTATATACGGCAATATTATAACTATACGATGCCGTCCCTGCAACTGGAACAGTGAAAGATGTCCCGACAGGCTTCCATTTGGTTGTAAAAGGATTGTATTGTGCTGTAACACTCACTAAGGAGTAAAAGAATGCAAAGAAAAACAATGCATACTTCATGATTCTTGTGTTCATTATCAATGAATTGTGATTTGTTAAAACGTCCGCAAAGGTATAATTATTGTATTATATGAAAAACAGTTTCATTTATTAACAAAATGAAATAATAGATGTAATTTTGTTAATAAGGGGGAACGTATGGTGATGCATAGAAAACTCAAGTATTGGACAGGTTGAATAGAATGTTAACATATTGTCAAGTTTCCTATCTTTTACTATAAACTATCACCCATTAAAAGATGCGCAATTTTTTGTGAGCGGACTCACTATGTATCGATTCTTACTCGACACAATAACAATAACCTCTAAAACTTCAAGTAGTGTCCTTGTATTCTGTGGTTTAGTGTATTATATTCTAATGCGGGGAATGGAAATTTGAAACAATTGAGTGCAGTAAGCACTATTTTGCCCCATTGGTTTTTAGGTTTGATGAGTTTCACCCAATCCAAACCTGCGGATAAATAGAATTGTCTATAGCGCGGGATATGGCTATAGTCGTAGTGAATGCCTGTTTTAGAGTCTGTCCATTTATTGCCATACCCGCCAATCATTCCATTAGCTCCATACCCTAGTTCAAGATTCAGCCATTCAGGTAGATATTTACTTTGAACACCTGTTAAAGAAGCCATGTTGAAACTCAACCAATAAGATTGACCGTTGTAGTCTTTAAGAAATTCCTGAAAGAATCCATTTCCCAATAGATTCGGACGCAATGGCGCATAATCGGTGGGAGTGTATGACCACTTCATGATGATTTTTTGCTCACCCCATTTACGTGCTTGTGTATAGGCTAAGGTAGAACCAATCATGTTCGCTGTAAGGTCTGAAACAGATGCGCCCCAATAGGCTGAAAATCCATCCATGACTTCGATGGCAGTTTGAAATGTAAAACCAAGAATAAGTCCGTTCAAGGCAGCTCGTTTGTTGTTGTATCCGACCATTAAACCGGCTTGGTGCCCCATAACTGTCAGGTAGTAAGCAGAAAAACAATGTCCGAACTTATCCATTTGCAACCATTCTTTGCTGTCGTCAAAAAAATGAAATTGTCCCATGGGATAATTGCGATACCATTGTGAGTATAAAAGTGTGTGTGTAGCTACTCCTATACCAATTTCGCTAAATACTAAGGTGCGTTTTTTGATTTTGAGTAAAGAAGTTGAGTCTGAAGAGTCAGCAAAAACAGTGTGGTTAATCCCGGCAATGATTAAAGATAGAATACAAGCGTATTTTTCAATTTTGTTAAGCATGAATAGCAGTTTTGACTGCATCTAAAATTTGGTAAGCCTTTTCGCTGGTTACAGACTCGGCATATACCCTTAAAACAGGTTCTGTGCCGGATGCTCTTATCATAACCCATTCATCATTGGCTAAGTGAAATTTATACCCATCTATATCTTCAGTTCTTAATACTTTGTATTTTCCAAATTGAGTGTATTTACCGGTTTGGCAGGATGAAATAATTTCTTGTTTTAGTTCATTACTGATTCTCAAATCATAGCGCTCGACCGCAAAAGCGCCCACGATGGAGTATATTTCATCTACAAGTTCTTCAATATTTTTACCTGTCTCTGCCATATAAGATAATAATACAAGCCCCATCCAAATACCATCACGCTCGGGAATATGTCCTTTGATGGCAATGCCACCTGACTCCTCTGCGCCAATTAGTACATCATCTTCTACCATGTGTTTGCAAATATATTTGAAACCGATTTTGGTGGTAATGGTTGTCAAACCAAGCTTTTGGGCTAATATATCTACTTTGGAAGAAACGCTAAAACTCTTGACCACTTTTCCACTTAACTGTTTATATTTCACCAGATAATGAATGATAAGTAGAATCAGGTGGTGGGAGTCTATAAACCTGCCTTTTGAGTCAAAAAAGCCAATTCTGTCTGCATCTCCGTCTGTTGCCAAGCCATAGTGAAGCTTAGGTGTTTTGGCAATTAAGTCGGATAATTCTTGTAAATTTTTAAGTATAGGTTCCGGAGCAAAATCCTTAAATCCGGGATTGTGTTCGCAGTGCAAAAATGTTGCATTGGGCAGAATATGTCTTACCAAGTTCTGACCGGCTCCAAACATAGCATCATATACCAATTTGTCCGAGACCTTCAGTATTTTATCCAAGTCAAAACTTGCTTTTACATGTTCGGTATAGATTTTCTCTAAATCAACAAATTCAACCTGTTTGGAAGCTATGAACGTGGCTAATTCCGGCAAGTTTCGGTTTGGAAGGTCGGGTACAAGTTTCTCCACTTCACTAATTTCTTCAGGTAGTACAGGTCCTCCGTACGAAGCTTTGAGTTTATATCCGTTGTATGATGGCGGATTATGGCTTGCAGTAATGATTATACCTGCGTCTGTTTTTAATTTTACGTTGGCAAGTGAAATCATTGGGGTACTCACAAATCCGGTTGATATATACACTGTAATGCCATTGTTTGCAAGGCATCTGGCGGTATATTCGGCAAACATTTTGCCTCCGAATCTGCAATCGTAGCCCACAGTAACTTTTGGGCTTTGATATTTAGTTTTTAACCACAGAGCAGTTGCATGTGCAACGCGCAAAACATTGTCCACGATGTAAGCGTCTCCAATGATTTCTCTCCATCCGTCTGTTCCGAATTTAATCTGATATGTCATCTGTTATTGCTTGTCTTAATTGGGTTGTGAATATTTCACAAATCGAGTGAGTTGTGACCAAGAGAATTCTCGCATTGCTTGATAATACAATGGAGCATCTTCCGGACCAATAAATGTTCTATTGATTTTAACTAATTGAAAGTCAAACTGCTTTTCTAATAAAATATCTTCAATGGACTTTAAACCTATATTAAACTTGAGAATCCTTAAATCCACTATACTGATAGGGTTGAGTTTCTTATTGTTTACATAAATGATGATTGTACGTGGTGTCATGATGATATTATCACCGTATTTTTCCCATACTTCGTCCACTTCAATACGCGTAACTGCAAACTCAGAACGGTATCTTTTGAAATCAAAATATTTGTCAGCACCAAGCTCGAAAAATATTTCAAGGTTTTCTGATAGAAGTTTTTCAAATCCTTCAAAGAGCTGCATGCCGACACCGTATTTGTCTATTGGTTTTTTGTCAATGCTATAAATTATTTCTTTGATAGGTTTAAGTGTGATTTGAGTCTCATTCTTTTTGTCGGGGTCAGTCGCTTGGGCATGTATTTTTACACCCATATCAATATTCTTTTCAAAATTTTCAGAACCAAACTGCACGACCGAAAACAAATAGCGTCTGCTGTATAATGCAGCCATGTAAGTTACAAATGCAGAGCCGTTAGCATTTGTTTTTATAAATTCTTTATAGAGATAAGGAGCAGCCTCTTCCATGTCAATATACCCGTATGATATACGTCCATTGGGGCTTTCATTCATGAATGAGAGTCCGGCTATATAAAATAAAAATTTGTTACGGGTTGATTTCCATAATTCATTGATAAAAATGTATTTTGTTTTTGTGAACTCAGTTTTAGTGCTTGATTCAATGCTTTGCAGGGCATCGGCTGAAATTTTAATGGTTTTTTTGGGTGAATCCCAGAGCGTGATTTTTTCTTGTAAAATGAGTGCATAAATCACTTCCGGCATTTGTCCTGCAAGGTTGAAACCCATTGTGTCAGGTTGGTTGTCTGCAGAAACTACGAGCAATACCGGCACATCCGTATAGGTGTTTTTTGCTTGTAAATTGTCTGCAAAGCAAATTAATAGGGCAAAGAAACAGTATGCAAAAATTTTTTTAAGCATCAGATAAATGCGTTCTCTCCGGTAATTTCCTTGCCTAAAATCAGAAGATGTACATCATGTGTACCTTCATAAGTAATAACACTTTCTAAGTTCATCATGTGTCGCATCATGGGATATTCTCCTGTTATTCCCATTGCACCATGAACTTGTCGTGCTTCTCTGGCAATGTTGAGTGCCATTTCTACATTATTGCGTTTTGCCATAGATATTTGTGCAGAACTTGCTTTGCCTTCATTCATCAGTGTACCCAGGCGCCAAACCAATAACTGTGCTTTTGTAATTTCTGTAATCATTTCAGCCAGTTTCTTTTGCTGGAGTTGAAAACCTGCAATGGGTTTGCCAAACTGTTTTCTTTCTTGCGCATACCGCAAAGCAGAATCATAACAATCCATTGCAGCACCAATAACTCCCCAACTTATTCCATATCTTGCAGAGTCCAAGCAGGTTAATGGTCCTCGTAATCCTTGTACATTAGGTAGGAGATTTTCTTTAGGTACTTTTACATTACTAAAAATTAATTCACCTGTGGCACTGGTTCGCAAACTCCACTTGTTGTGTGTTTCTGGTGTTGAGAAACCCTCCATACCTCTTTCTACGATTAATCCTCTAATGATACCGATCTCGTCTTTTGCCCATACAACCGCTATGTCTGCAAAGGGTGCGTTGGAAATCCACATTTTTGCTCCGTTGAGCAAGTAGTGGTCGCCCATGTCTTTAATGTTTGTAACCATACCGCCTGGGTTAGAGCCATGGTCGGGCTCTGTTAATCCAAAGCAACCCATCAACTCGCCTTGAGCAAGCTTGGGCAGATATTTGTTTTTTTGCTGTTCAGAACCAAATTTAAAAATTGGGTACATTACCAATGAACCTTGTACAGAAGCGGTAGAACGTATACCTGAATCGCAACGCTCAAGTTCTTGCATAATAATGCCGTAGGTGATATAATCCATCCCTCCACAGCCGTACTCTGCCGGCAGTTGAGGTCCAAATGCTCCAACTTCTGCTAAACCTTTGATGAGTTGATGTGGGAAAACTGCGGATTGAGCAGAGGATTCAATGACGGGTGAAACTTCTTTTTTTATCCAAGTTCTGACCGCATCTCTTATCAATAAATGTTCCTCTGTGAGTAGCGCATCTATATTATAGAAATCGTGAGCTTGAAAGCGGTCTTTACCTTGGTTTTGCTCCTTAATTTTCTCGAAATCAATAGGGTTTGTATTGGCTGCCATAAGGCGCGAATTTAGAATAATTTTCGAATCCTTTGCAATTGCTCTCATGTTGAAAATAGGGCAAAGCTGCAAGCGAAATTCAATTTATAATCAGAAATGAAAGTTGTATTTTGCGCAGTTACCTTACTGTGGGTATTGAATTGTATCTATCGAACCGAAGCGGATGCATAAGCAAGTCATATCTAAATACACAAATTAGGTCTTTGTGGTCATGATTTACAAAGAGAAACCTATGTGCAAATCATGAGTTTATAGTTCTGCCCACACGAACTCAAAAAGTTGTTGAATATATCTTTCGGAACATCCGAACTCAACACCTGCAAGAGCATAAATTTCTGGAATGGGCTTGGTGTATCCTGCTTTGAGCGCTGTTTTGTAGTCTTCTATTCCTTTATTTTTTTCAGCTTTATAGTTTTTCCATACACCTATGGCACCTAATTGGGCAAAACCATACTCAATATAATAAAACGGAATTTCGAATATATGCAGTTGGGCGTGCCATGTGAATTTTTTGAATTTTTCAACTCCTGTATAATCAATCAAGCCGGTTTCAAATCGATCTGAAATTTTATTCCATGCAGCCATTCTTTCTTCTTTGCTGTGCATAGGGTTTTCATATATCCAATGTTGAAAAGCATCAACGGTTGCAATCCAAGGAAGTGTGAAAATAATGCCTTCTAATTGTTCTCGCATAGCCCGTTTGTGGTCATCAGCATTGGGATAGAACTCATCCCAAACCTCCATGCTAAGCAGTTCCATGCTCATCGAAGCAAGCTCTGCCACTTCTGATGGAGTTTCTTTGAACCCTTCTAAGCTTAAGTCTCTTGTCAGAAATGAATGAATGGCATGTCCGCCTTCGTGTACCATTGTTTCTACATCGCGATGAAGGGATGCCGCGTTCATGAAAATAAATGGAACACCTGTTTCTGCTAATGGATAGTTATATCCTCCGGGTGCTTTGCCCTTTCTGCTTTCCAAATCCAGATGTTTCATGGCTTTCATAGTGGAAATGCAGTCAGAGAAAAATGGATCTATGCGATTAAATCCCGCAATCGTTTTATTCAATAAATCTTCTCCATCATCAAAAGGGTGCAGTTTGGGTTTGTTGTCGGCATCTACAGAGGTGTCCCAAGGTTTTAGGACAGCAAGCCCCAACTTTTCTTTGCGTTGTTTATGTAATTTCTTTTTGAGTGGTACTACTACCTTCTCTATCGCATGGTGAAAATCAAAACAATCTTTAACAGTATAGTCAAAACGATTGAGTTCCTTGAATTTATAATCTCTGTAATTCTTAAAACCCGCATTTAATGCAACTTGATGTCTAAGTGAAATCATTTCTGAGAAAATATCATCCAGTTTCTCGTGTTTGCTGTATCTTTCCTCTTGAATGGCTGTGTAAACTTTTTCGCGAACATCACGGTTATTGTCTTTCAAAAAAGCAGCCGCTTGTTGCAGAGTCATTTTTTTACCTTCCCATTCAACTTCCATTTGTCCATTGATGGCACTGTATTCCTGTGCCAGAGTTTGAATTTTGGTGTTGAGTGCAATATTCTCTTCTCGATAAAGTTCAATGGCAGTTTTTATCTGTCTGAAATACAGCATATAAGCCTTGTCAGACTGTTCTAATTCTTGTAAATAGGGAGATTCTGCTAATTTTTTATTCAATTTATCTTCAAAAGGTGCAAGATGCGGTTGTATGTTTGTTACAAATTCAAGATAAGATTCCTCGAAAGTTTTATTAGCAGTATCACAAGTCATGTGAATATACCTCCAAGCCAGGTCTTCACTTACGGCACTTTGTAATTCGCTGACTTTTTTAAGCCATGATTCAAATTCAGCTTTGGTGTGAAAGTCTTCGGATAATAGTTTTTGATAATGAGGTTGTAGCCCTTCCCAATTTTCGATTTTATAATCTGTGGGGAGGAAAATGCGCGGGTGCTTTCTTAAATTCATGAATGAACCTTGTTACTGCGCTTTTCTTGGGGTTGAAATTGATTTGGCAGCCTTGCTTTTTGTATTGGCTTTAGGAGCTGCTTGTTTTATCTGAGCTTTGGGCGCTTTTTTTGTATCTTTTTTTGTTTCTTTTTTCTCGCTTGTTGCAGTGTTAGCGTCTTCTGCTTTTTCTTCATCTTTGTTAGCCAATTTTTCGAAGTCAAGTTGACTTTTAAGAATATTCCACCAGCCCACAAGTTTTTTCATGTCAGATACATAAACGCGTTCTTTGTCATATTTTGGCACAATTGCTTCCAAAAAGGCTTTAAGGATATTGTCGTCTGATTTTTTGTCAGGGATACTCAAGCCGGCTGCGGTCTGCTTCTTTATTTCAAGCAATACCTCAGAAAGGCGGACTTCTTCTGTTTCAGTAAAAATAGCGACATCACTTAAAACAGATATTTTTTGAGTAGGAGAGGTGGCAATTTTTTTAGCGGAACCGTCTAATGATTCTACAATAAGTCCATTTTTTCGCTGACCAATAACTTTGTAAAGTCCGGGTGCACCAGCAATAGCTACAACATCTTTTAATTCCATGTTTTTATAATCTTTTGAGTGTTCAAAAATAGGTTATTTGTATAGAATGAAAAACTGTATCAATTGAACTTATTAACGAAATACCAATTATTGGCACTATGTCAGCAAAAGTTCAATTTTGGCAGCAATATCTTTTTGGCAATTAATTTGGTGTTAATTTGCCAACATCAAAATACAATAAAATATTATGGCATTAACATTTAATGATTCAAACTTTCAAAATGAAGTTCTAAATTCAGACAAACCCGTATTAGTAGATTTTTGGGCAGAGTGGTGTGGACCATGTCGCATGATTGCACCTGTTGTTGAAGAATTATCTTCAGAATATTCAGGCAAAGCAGTAATTGGTAAATTAAACGTGGACGAGAACCCCGGTATTGCCGGTCAGTTTGGTATAAGAAGTATTCCTACACTTTTGGTTTTCAAAGGTGGTCAGGTTGTTGATAAACTTGTAGGTGCTCTGCCTAAAAGTCATATCGCTGCCAAAATTGACGCACATCTGTAAGCCTATTTTTTTATATGCTTAGGGAAACTGCACACAGATTTTCCTCGCTTGATTTTTTTGCTCGTGAAACAGTAGAGGGGTTTATTACGGGGATGCACAAGAGTCCATTTCATGGATTTAGTGTAGAGTTTGCTGAGCATAGAGCATACAATCAGGGAGATAGTATTCGTAATATTGACTGGAAATTATTTGCACGTACCGATAATTTGTTTGTCAAACGATTTGAAGAGGAGACTAATTTGCGTTCGCATTTAATTCTTGACACCTCCGCTTCTATGCATTATCCCTCTGGTCTAAACAATAAATTAGAGTTTGCGCTTAAATCAGCTGCTGTGCTGAGTTATTTACTTAAAAAACAAAGAGATGCTTTTGGTTTAACGTGCTTTTCCGACAAAATAAACTATCAGAGTGCGATCAGATCTTCCACAGGACATTATCAGGAAGTCATTACACGTCTTGAAGGGGAACGCAATATTGCCAGCCAATCAACGCAAACCGATATTGTTTCAATGTTGCACTTAATAGCGGAAAAAATTCACAGAAGAAGTCTGGTAATTCTTTTTTCAGATTTATTTGATTCTGCCATTTTTGAAGATGCACATGCATTATTTGACGCTTTCAATCATCTTAAATTCAAAAAGCACGAAGTGATTGTTTTTCATATTGTTTCCGGTAAAGAAGAAATACAATTTAGTTTTCCTTCCGGTCCGCACAAGTTTGTTGATAAGGAAACTGGCGAAGAACTCAAAATAAATACAGATGAGGTAAGAGACGATTATATCAGCCGTATTAAATCATTTAATCAGGTTGTGAAAACAAAATCCTTGCAATATGGTATTGATTATATTGAAGCTGATATAGATAAGGGGTTTGAACAGATATTGTTGCCTTTTTTACTCAAACGGCAGAAACTAAATTAACCATACCCGTGTTAACAAAAAAGCCGTCCTGAAGACTCAGGACGGCTTTTTTTATATTGAATATTACTTGGGATTATCCGATAAGAGCTTTAGCCTCTTCAATCCATTTTTCCCAGTTAGACCAGCTTGTGATATTGTCTTTTTCTTCAATCTTGTTTACATCGGCTTCTGTCAATGCAGCAAGCTTTGCATAAGAATCAATACCGGCAGCAACTAATCTTTTCTCGAAAGCAGGTCCCACTCCGCTCAGTTGTTTTAAGTCATCTGCTTTTGCCTTTTTAGCTTTAGCAGGTGCTTTAGCAGCTGTGGTTTCAGTTTCTTCAACTTTGGCTTTCACTGTTTTAGCAGACTTATTCTCTTCCTTCTTCTCAGTTTTGCTAAACAATGCTTTTAAGTCGTCAAAGTCTCCAAGTTCACCCAAAGTGGTTCTTTCGTTGGCTTGATTAATTTGTTTTACAGTCTTAGATGTGTTCTTAGCTTGTTTCTCCTTCTTTTTGTTCTCTACCTCTTTCTTCTCTTCTTCCTGAACTTTCCAAATTACTGTATGAGAAAGAATAATCGTCTTAGCATCTTTATTAAACTCAATAACTTCTGCTTCAATGGTTTGTTCTTCCTTCACGGGGGTATTATCTTGGGTAGCTAAATGGCGTTTAGGAATAAAGCCTTCAATTCCATAAGACAACTGAACTGTAGCACCTTTGTCATTTAGGTCAACAATGGTTGCCTCATGACGTGTTCCTACAACGAAAATTGATTCAAAAGCATCCCATGGATTTTCTTCTAATTGTTTGTGTCCAAGCGAAAGTCTTCTGTTTTCAGCATCAATTTCCAGAACTATCACATCTAATTTTTCGTCCTTCTTAATAAACTCCGCGGGGTGTTTGATTTTCTTTGTCCAAGAAAGATCGGACACGTGAACCAATCCGTCAACACCTTCCTCAAGTTCCACAAACAATCCGTAACTTGTTAAATTCTTAACAATGCCTTTATGTTTGCTTCCAATAGGATATTTCTGTTGGATTGTTTGCCAAGGGTCGGGAGTTAATTGTTTGATACCTAAAGAAATTTTTCTTTCTTCTTTTTCAAATGTTAATACAACAGCCTCGATTTCATCTCCAACTTTAAGGAAATCAGAAGGGTTTCTCAAGTGTTGTGACCAACTCATTTCTGAAACGTGGATAAGTCCTTCTACACCGGGCTTAATCTCAAGGAATGCACCATAGTCAGCCACAGTAACAATTTTGCCCGTAACTTTTGAACCCACTTTGATGCTGTCATCTAAAGAATCCCAAGGATGTTCGCTAAGTTGCTTCATACCAAGAGAGATTCTCTTTTTCTCGTCATCAAAGTCAAGAACTACTACGTTTACTTTTTGGTCTAAATGCAAAACTTCTTCCGGGTGATTGATTCTTCCCCAAGAAATATCGGTAATGTGAAGCAAACCGTCAACTCCTCCAAGGTCAATAAATACACCAAAAGAAGTCATGTTTTTAACAACTCCTTCCAATACCTGACCTTTTTCCAGACTTGATAATATTTCAAATTTTTGAGCTTCAATATCGTCTTCAATCAGTGCCTTATGTGAAATTACAACATTTCTAAAAATTTCATTTACTTTCACAACTTTGAATTCCATTTCTTTTCCTACAAACTGGTCGTAGTCACGAATGGGTTTTGTGTCAATTTGTGAACCGGGTAAGAATGCATCAATTCCCATTACATCCACCACAAGTCCACCTTTGGTTCTGGATGTAACAAGCCCTTTAAGAACTTGATCTGCTTCCATAGCTTTGCAGATTTCAATCCAAGAATTTTCTTGGAGCGCACGCTTTCTTGAAAGGATAAGCTGACCGCTTGCGTCTTCTGTTTGTTCAACATAGACTTTTACTTTGTCGCCAATTTTAAGTTCAGGCATGTCTCTGAATTCATTTTTTGAAACAATACCGTCTGATTTAAAACCTACATCTAAAACAACCTCTTTGTCGGTGATTGATACCACTTTTCCTTCAATAATTTCTTTTGGTGTAAGCGTTACAATACTCTTAGTGTAGAGTTGTTCCATTGATTCATGTTCGGATTTTGAATAGTTTCCGAAACCGGCTCTGTCCATTGTCCAATCAAATTCATCCGGATTGTGCACTTTCTGTGTCAATTCGGGTTGAGTCTTAGCAGCTTTTGTGCTTTTTGATGACTCTTCTGCGTTTAAATTTTTTTCTACTGTCAAATTATAGTTCCTCCTTTTGGGGGCGGCAAAATTAGTGTTTTAGTAATTAAAAACAAATAGAGAAATTCTTTTTAATATCTTTGTTTTTCAACTTTTTGATATAGCGTTAAACTGTGTAAGAATTGACGGCATTATTCGCTTCGTGTTGAAATATTGTGACTTTGATACTTTTTAAATATTCCTATATTTGCCCCGTTTTGAAAAAGGTTTTTTATCTTTACTATGGTTTTATTTTTTGTTTTGCCCTAGTAGGCTTAAGTTCTTGTCAATCTGCAGCAAGTTGTGGCAATGAAGTTGTTGTGGTCAAAGCTCCAAATAGTGGTAGAGGCAATACTACAAGTTGTGGGAATCAAGTGCACAAGGCAAGAAAGAAAAACCGATTAAACAAAAAAGACAGAGGGTTATTTGGAAAAGAAGGAAATCCTTATAGTTCCAGAAAAATCAGAGGAACGGGGGGGAAGTTTTAATACATACTCTTAAAATATTCTTTTCTGCCTAAGGTCAGTTTGATATAGCGATCACAGTTGTCATTTCCAAAAGCATTGTAATCAACAAACCATTCTTCTGTACCGAATTGAAGTTTTTGTTGTCCTTCTTTGAACATACCGGAGCAGGACTTTGAATAGGAGTAGATAAGTGGTTTTGTTATTTCAGAATGAAACTCGGATTGCAATGTCCCTTCTGCATTTCCTGTCAATATCAATGTGTTTCCCCATAAATTGTTTGTTGTATCGCTTTCAAAGACTATGCTGCCTTTAAAATTCATATTGCCTTGATGAGTCTCACTCTTATATTGCATTTGAGAGAAGTTGATTAGCCATTCCTTTGCCAGCAATCTTTTAAATTGAACTGAGCCCGACAGATGTCTCATTGACTGATGGTTGTATCCGGAAAGAAAATCAACAGAGTCCAATGTGCTGATAGTGCCCTCTAAAGTATTGCTGCTTATGGGGTTGTCTGCAATTAAATGTAATGCTCCATTGCGTAGTTTCTTATCCCAACCGTAAAGATACTTTTCACTGAATGGGTTGTAATATTGGAAGTAAAGTATTGCCTCTATTCCGTTTCCGTCAGAAAAGAGCGAGTCAATCCATACGATTTGTAAACTCTCGGCAAAAGCACTTGTCTGAGTAATAGAATCAATATTTGAAATTACATCGTAAGCAATGGTAAATAAGCTTACTGCATGATCTTGAAATTCAATTACCTCAACAGCTTTGTCCATTGTGCTCTCGTCACTTTTTTTACAAGCCATGAATAGAACAAGAAATGCAAGTAGTATGAGATGTTTCATTTTTACAATATTGTGTTTGCAACTGAGTTCATTATATCGGTAGCTTTTATGGTTTCCTTTTCATCTAAAATGAGTGGGGGTGAGAGTCTTACTTTATTAGGTGCATACAAAAACCAATCTATCAAAACACCATTTTCTATACATTTCCCAACGAATTCAAAGCATTTCTCTTGATTAGGTAATTCAATACTCAACATAGCACCTTTGCCGGATATTTTCATCAATGCGTGATGAGTTAAGTGTTTTTTGAATAAAGATTCAATTTTGATGGCATTTTCCCAAAGCTTATTTTTGGTAATTTCATCAAGTCCGGCTAAAGCGGCAGCGCATGAAACAGGGTGCCCGCCAAATGTGGAGATGTGTCCCAGTATAGGGTTATTTGATAACACAGACATGATTTTCTTGTTTGCAATAAATGCTCCAAGAGGCATTCCTGCGCCAAATGCTTTTGCCAAAACAAGAATGTCAGGAATTATCTGATATGGCTCGAACGCAAACAAAGTTCCGCTTCTTCCCATTCCGCACTGAACTTCATCTAATATAAGTAAGGCTCCTGTTTCATCACATTTCTTTCTCAAAGCCTGCATCCATTCAATCTGAGCAGGTATATATCCCGCTTCGCCCATAATAGTTTCCACAAATACTCCGGCTGTTGTATTTGTAATATATTGTAAATCGTCAAAATTATTCTGACGTATCCTTCTTGTTTGAGGTAGGAGTGGTCTGTAAAAATCCGTGTAATAGCTGTCTGCACTTAGGCTGATGGAACCATGCGTGCTGCCGTGATAGGCATTTTTTAGCGCAATAAATTCGGGCCTTCCCGTTGCTCGTTTTGCCAATTTCATCGCACCTTCGATGGCTTCACTTCCTGAATTTGTATAATATATTGAGGTGTCCTCCTTAAATTGTAAATACTCGGAAAGCTTTTGTGCAAGCATCACTTGTGGAGATTGTACAATTTCGCCATATACCATCAAGTGTAGATATTTTTTGGATTGTTCTTCGATTGCTTTAAGAACAGATGGATTACCATGTCCTAATGAACTGACACTAATGCCGGAGATTAAATCAATATAGGTTTTGCCCTCTTTGTCATATAAATATACTCCTTTTGCCCTCTCAATTTCAAGTAGCAAAGGTGCCGGTGTGGTTTGAGCAAGTAAATTGAGAAACAGTGTTTTATGAGAAATCATAGCAAAAAAAAAGCCCCGCAATTGCGAGGCTCAAAGGAAAGTAAAAAGGTAGAATTATCCAACTTTTTTAGATAGATCAGAACCAGCTTTGAATTTAACAACTTTCTTAGCAGGAATTTTGATTTCTTGTCCTGTTCTTGGGTTGCGTCCTTTTCTTGCAGCTCTTTTTGTAACTGAGAATGTTCCAAATCCTACAAGGATAAGGTTGTCACCTTTTTTCAATGCTTTAGAAGTTGCATCGATGAATGAGTTGAGTGCTGCTGAAGCTTGTACTTTAGTGATAGCAGCGTCTTTTGCGATGTGGTCGATTAAATCTGACTTGTTCATAATAATTAATATTTATTTAAGTTAATAAAATTTACATGGTCAAAAGTAGGTTATGGAATTAGAAATGCAAGTGGTTTGTGTTTTTTTTTGCAGCGATTTATTCACTTAAAATCAACAAAAAATTGAAGGATTTTATTTATCTCGCTAATGTATTGATTATCAGTATTGTTAATGTTGGTATTGCCGTTTGTTTTGTTGATAATCAAGGCTGCTGTAGAGTATAATGGTTCTCTATTTTCCAATAAAAAATACATTTTATCTTTAATTTCTTTTTCTGACTTATTAGAAAAAAGTGGTCTATTGCGCGTATTTTCAAGGTTTCTTTGAATAATTGTTTCTAAATCTTCCTTAAGATAAATGGTAAAACCATGAGAGTTCATCCATTTCATATTATCGTGAAATGTAGCTGTTCCACCGCCTGTGCTGATGACGGTATCATCTTCGTCTTTGAGTTGGAATAAATAAAGCCTTTCTAATTCTCTAAAAGCATTTTCTCCGGCTTCTCTAAAAATAGTAGCGATTGTCTTACTTTCCTTTTTTTCAATATAATGGTCAAGATCTATAAAACGATATCCCAGTCTTTTGGCTAATTTAGCTCCTATAGTTGTTTTGCCGCTTGCGGGCATCCCGACAAGAAAAATCTTAGGCATGGATATTAT
This sequence comes from Bacteroidota bacterium, assembly GCA_023957335.1. NCBI lineage: Bacteria > Pseudomonadati > Bacteroidota > Bacteroidota bacterium. The sequence continues at coordinate 53,580 of JAMLHC010000005.1, forward strand.
CTGAGTTTGGGGTCTAAATATTTATAAGAAGCATTTACGAGCTCATTTACAACGATAAAAATAATTGCCACATAGAGTACACCGCCTGATACCACAGGGAGATCGCTTTGTTGAACAGCCTCTATTAATACTTTGCCAAGTCCTTTCCAATTAAATATATATTCCACAAAGAAAGCTCCCGCCATCATAGATGCGAACCAGCCTGAAGATGCTGTAATTACAGGATTCAAAGCGTTTTTCAAGGCATGCCTTACAATTATTATAAAAGGAGGCAACCCTTTAGCTTTGGCAGTTCGGATATAGTCACTATCTAAGGTGTTCAGTAATGAAGAGCGCATTAATTGTGTGATAACTGCCACCGGTCTGACAGCCAAAGCGATAACCGGTAAAATGAGGTTAGATAGTGTTAATACTTGCTGCCCGCTCTCCATATCAATAGAAAAAAGGCTGCCTGTCATGGATAAGCCGGTGTATTGTTGCCAAACGAAGCCAAAGAGCCATGAAATCAAAATAGAAGAGAAAAAGGAAGGTATAGAAATGAATATAGTGCTGACTGATAATAAAGAAGAATCTATGAGGGTTCCGTAATTTAGGGCAGAGATTATTCCTAAAAGAATTCCCAGAATAAATGCAAAAAACATTGCTACACCTGATAGAACAAGTGTCCCAACCAAAGCCTCGATTAGGATATTGACGACAGGTTTACGGTTTTGGTAGGAACGACCCAAATCGGGCAGTTTGAATGCAAGTGCTGATTTTGAAGAAAAACTTATATCATAGCTATTTTCCGGCAGATTTGTTTTTGAATACATTGCAACCGGGCTGAGTTGCTTCATATAATTAAGGTATCTGATATAAGCAGGCTTGTCTAAACCTAATTCTTCTTTGATTGCTTGTTTGGTTTGCAAATCAGTTCTTTGTCCAACAATTAACTCGTCTGCATCCGGAAAAACATAAAACAGAATAAAACATAAAGTGATAACTCCCCACAGGATACTTAATAAATAAAGTATTTTGACTGCAAGGTGTTTCACCGTGGTTTATTTTAACCTTTTTTTAATTCTCTTAAAAGGAGGTATGCGATGAGTGTCCCAGTTTTTGAGCACAAGCGGTCCTTTTAGTAGTATAACACCGGGATTGGAACGAATGATTGATTTGACAAACTTATTATCTGCAGAGCAGAATTTAAAATCGAGGTGGTGAGTAGAAGCAAATGCATCCAAGTCGTCTTGTGTATTGCTGGTAATAAACCAAACAGCATACCCGGTTTCTTTTACCCAATTATTGGCTAACTCTACTGCTTTTTCAAGACCTTTTTTATTCGCCAATGTAATGTCATAAGAGGCAATAATTAGTTGGTAATCTTTGCTTTTTAGAATCGAATCTGATACATCTCCTAAATCAGGATGTATGATGTCATGGAAGTTGTCAAGTTTTGGTTTATATGCCTTCTCGATGATTTTTTCTTTTCTGTCAACATATTCCCAATCTTCATTATCAACCGGTGCAGAATTAATGTCAAACTCTTTGGTTTGCCCATCCTTTTTATTTTTGTAGAAATACTGAATTTGCATGACATCATCCTTGGGTTTGCCTTCAGGAATTAAAGTACGCTTGTATAGATTATTGCCATTGTCAAAATTGAGAAAATTAATCGGGGGTAAATAATATAGAGCATATAGACTGTATGCAAAGGATAGGAGCGTAAGTGTTATGGATGCCTTATATGAAAATCGGGGTGAAAATGTAGGTTTAATCAACTTCTGTTTTGACAACAATAACAGAATAAGTACAAGTAACACGATGTCTTTGTAAAAGGATTGCCAGGGTGTGAGTTTAATGGCATCTCCAAAACAACCACAATCTGTAACTTTGTTAAATACAGCAGAGTATCCTGTCAAGAATGTGAAAAAGATAATCATCAACAATGTGATGAGGAATGCCGGCAGTGGTTTCCAGCCTATCAAGATTATAAAACCCAGAACAAGTTCAAAAACACAGATAATCATACCTATCCATAAGGCATAGGGTACAAGCCCTTCAAAAAATTTGGATGCAATAGGTTGTGGTTTTAAGTTTCCGGAATAGTCAAGTGTAATATCGTTTTCAATGTCTTTGTAGGCAGTAACATGTTCTGTGATATGATTGATTGGGTCTTTGCCCAATGCCCAATCTATCCAAACGGAATCTGTTTCTGGATGTAACGGTTTGTAAAGATAGTTTTCATCCAAAAGTACCTCATTGTCAATACTTATAATGATATTGGAAACCACAAATGTGTCGCTGCCGAGTTCGGTTAATTCTTGGTCGGTTTTACTTGTGAGCCAAAGATTGCTCTTGGTCTTGTTTTTATAAATCGGGAAACTTTTGATGACTTCATTCCCTCTTTGATCCTTAATTTGAATGTGAAGACTGTCTTGTTGTACGTCTAAGTCATCGGCAAAAACTTCAAAATACTCCTCCATTTTATAGGAGAAGCCGATGGGGTCATTAAACTTAACAAAACCGGAAAATATGAAGAGTAGCCCTACAAGCACCCTTACCAATATTGTAATAATCTTCATCTCTATTGAATGTTTTTCAAAAGTAGGCAAATATAGTATTATGACCTGATTAAGTATGCAATAATCTTATTTGCTTTGTACCCCCAAAAATGAACATAGATAAAAGTTTTTCTTTGAATCTTAATTTGAAGGGTGAACTCAAAATGTTTTCCAAGCCTTTAATTATGGGTATTTTGAACATTACCGAAGATTCATTTTACAAAGAAAGTTGTGTGTTTGGACCGCAACAAATGTTGGAGACAGCCGGAAAAATGTTGGATGAAGGTGCAGATATATTGGATTTCGGAGCGCAGAGTACGCGTCCCAACTCAATGCCCATTTCACAAGAAGAAGAACTTGAAAGAGTGCTGCCAATGATTGAACTTGTCGTAAAATCTTTTCCTCACACTATCATAAGCATAGATACATATTATTCAAAGGTGGCAGAGGAGTGTATCAAAGCAGGTGTTCATATTGTGAATGACATTAGTGCCGGAAATATGGACAAACATATTTTAGATATTGCAGCAAAGTATCAAACGCCTTACATAGCCATGCACATGCAAGGGACGCCTCAAACTATGCAAAGCAACCCTCAATATAATGATATTTGCAAAGAGGTTACTCAGTACCTGCAAACAAAATCGGAGCAAGCAATAAATAAAGGTATTAAAGACGTGATTGTGGATTTTGGGTTTGGGTTTGGGAAGACAATAGAACATAACTACGAACTATTGCGCAATGTAGGGGCAATGAAACAAGTTTTGCAAAAACCGGTATTAATTGGTGTTTCGCGTAAATCAATGCTTTGGAAAATGTTAAAATCTAGTCCGCAAGAAGTATTACCGGCAACCAGTGCATTACATTTGTTTGCATTGCAACAAGGTGCTGATATTTTGAGAGTGCACGATGTACGGGAGGCTATTCAGGTTAGAATTTTATGGACTGAATACCTTAATACCTTAAATTTGTCGCGTTATTAAAAGAATAAACCAATGTCTGATTCACATAAAAAAAATACTCCCAAAATAGTCACTATCGTACTCCTTGTCATCTTGATAATAGCCCCCGTTATATGGATTGTTGTTTTTAAAACCGGCAAACATTTTACACAAAAACTACCCATCTTATTTGAAACCACTGTTGATGCTAATGGAGATACCATTTATCATACGATTGAAGATTTTGAGTTTACTAATCAGTTGGGGCAAAAAATCAACAATGAAAGCATCAAAGGCAAGATTGTTTTAGTGAATTTCTTTTTTGCTACTTGCGCAGAGGTTTGTCCTGAAATGAACCGTAATTTACAGCAAGTTTATCAAGAATTTTTAAAAGACGATGATGTTGTTTTTTTATCACACTCTGTTGACCCCGAACACGATTCTGTGCCGGTATTGTTGGAATACAGCAAACGTTTTGGAGCAGAAGCACCCAAATGGAATTTTTTAACAGGTCCCAAAAACAGAATCTATGATATTGCAGAAAACACTTATAAACTCCTTGCCAGTGAAGACAGAGAAAACAATAGTTTTTTTCATAGTGAAAGCATTGTTTTAGTAGATAAAGTGGGTAGGATCAGAGGCATTTTTCCCGGCAGAAGAGGGATGGCAAAGGATGGAATACCTGCCATTATAGACGCAGTCAGAGCGTTGGAATACGAATATAATCAAGCTAAGAAATAAGATGAACGAAGCTTCTTTCAAAAAGACTATTGTTGTGCTTTCTGTGGTATTGCCACTATTTGTTTTGATGTTGTTTAGAATCAAAATAGAAGGCTATAATACTAATTTCTTGCCCCCGATTTATGCTACAACCAATGCTATTACTGCTCTGTTGTTAATTTTTGCTTTTGTTGCTATCAAGAAGAAAAATATTGCCTTGCATGAAAAACTTATTAAAATCTGTCTCGGATTATCGGTAATGTTTATTGTCCTTTATGCGATTCGACACATGACAGCTGCTGAGTCTCGCTTTGGAGATTTAAATGGTGATGGAATTTTGTCAGCCGAAGAGATGGCGCACGTTGGGAGGAGTCGCTATGTGTATTATTTCTTACTGATTTCGCATATTGTGCTTTCGGTTGTAGTGATACCCTTAGTTTTAGTCGCTTTTATGCGCGGAATGCTCAAACAGGTCGATAAACACAAGAAAATAGTTCGTTTTGCATTTCCGGTTTGGCTCTATGTGGCTATTTCAGGGGCATTGGTATATCTCATGATTTCACCTTATTACATTTAACACAATGAAAAAATATATTCTCTTACTTAATTTATTACTAATCGGAATGTTACAGGGATTTTCGCAATGTCCTATGTGTCGAAGTGCTGTTGTTTCTTCGTTGGAAGCACACGATTCTAAAGTGGTTGGATTGGGCTTAAATTCAGGTATTTTGATTATGCTCGGAATGGTTTATACAATTATCATGCTTGGAGTTGGATTGTGGTATTATTATCATAAAAAGGCGCACAAAGGGACAGTATAAGTCATCCCTCATGTTTGAGTCGTTCTTAGTTAAAAAAGAATTTTTATTAATCGATAAATTTGCCATATTTGCATAGTCAAACAAACAATATATAGTTATGAAAATGAAAATTACATCCATCTTAACATTTGTCTTTGCTTTCTCTCTCGCTTTTGTATCATGTAAGAAGGAAACAAGTGATGATAAGAAAGAATCCAATCCTTGTGGAGATAAGTCTATTTGTTTCAAAGTAGATGACATTAGTTTTTCTTTTGATGCCAAATGGCTTTCGCAAGCACAAGATAAATATAAGGTATATTACAATCAATCTTTAGGAGGAACAAGTAGCGAAAGAATTGACATTATCATCAAATGTTTGGGAGGGTTGAAAACAGGAGATTATAGTTTTGTGAGTATTGATAAACCACTCAGTGACGACAGGACAGCAACCTTTGAATATTACAAAAATGTAGCCGGTGAGTTAACCCAATTCAAATGTGAATCAGGAAAGTTGACCATTTCAAAATATGAAGACAAAATGATTACGGGTACCTTTAGTTGTGCAGCCAAAGACAAGGACGGGCAAGCTGTTATACTGAAATCGGGAAATATCTATCAGATTAAAAACTAATAATCCTTTATAATCTTAAAAAAAGCTGCTGGAACCAGAGGTTTTAGCAGCTTTTTTATTTTAATCGGATTAACTTTGCGCACTCAATAATTAATTATGATAGAAATAAAATCCGCATCAGAAAAAACAAAAGCAGATGCCTATATTGTGTTGTTTGACAAGGTTGAAGCAATACCTGCAACCTTGGTAGTACCAGGTGCTAAGAAGAAAATAAAACAAGTTGAATTAAAAAAACCACTTACACTGTTTGATGGTAATATACTCCATCTGTACCAACTTGTAACAGACAGTAAAGATTGGAAAAACCGTGAACAAATCAGAAAGAATGCTGCTTCTGCATTTTCACATATTAAATCTCTCCATCTTTCTGAGTTAGTAATTTTCGATTATTGCTCAAGTGGGGCTGCTGCAAAGGCATATTGCGAAGGAATGGTACTGGGGTCTTATAGTTTTTGCAAATATAAAACAGACAAAAAAACAACTTCGGAAAAATCTGTTTCCATTTCTCTTTCTTCTAAAAATATAAAGACTGCAGAACTGAAGGAGTTAAATATCTTATTGGCTGCTGTTGGTAAAGCAAGGGATTTGGTCAATGAACCAAATTCATATTTAACAGCCCCGAAGCTATCAGAAGAGTTTACAAAAATGGGTAAAGATGCAGGTTTTCAAGTTGAAGTTTGGAATGAAGCCAAAATTAAAGCCCAGAAAATGGGTGGAATTTTGGGAGTGAACAGTGGTAGTACAATGCCTCCCACTTTTAATATTATGGAATATAAACCTAAGGGTGCCAAAAATAAAAAGCCTTATGTATTAGTTGGTAAAGGTGTTGTTTATGATACCGGTGGAATGAGCCTTAAACCAACTGCAAATAGTATGGATTACATGAAATGTGATATGGCAGGTGCGGCTGCTGTTGCAGGTGTATTATATGCTGTTGCCAAAGCCAAGTTGCCGCTTCATATGATTGGTCTTGTTCCGGCAACGGACAACAGACCCGGAGAGGAAGCTATTGTGCCTGGTGATATTATTACTATGTATAGCGGACATACTGTTGAAGTAAAAAACACAGATGCAGAGGGTCGCTTAATATTAGCAGATGCCTTGCAATATGCAAAGAAATTAAACCCCGAGCTTGTGATTGACCTTGCTACACTTACGGGTGCCGCAGTTCGTGCGATCGGGAGCTATGCTTCTGCCATTATGGGGACAGCTTCTGAAAAAGTGTTTGACGAAATAGAAGCAACGGGATATAATACTTTTGATAGGCTCATTCGCTTCCCGCTTTGGGATGAATATGGCGATGAATTAAAGTCTGAGATTGCCGATTTTTCAAATCTTGGAAAAGGAGAGGGTGGACAGATGTCTGCCGGCAAATTCCTTGAAAAATTTACCGATTACCCTTGGTTACATTTAGATATTGCAGGTACAGCTTTTATGCACAGTACATCTGACTATCGACCAGCCGGAGGAACGGGTGTAGGTGTAAGATTAATTTTTGAATATTTAAAAACGAAGATCTGATAATGACAACAAAACCAATTATAGGTATTACAATGGGAGACCCGAGCGGAATCGGGATGGAAGTAATTCTTAAAACACTGAGCCACGACTTTGTGTATGACTATTTCACTCCTGTTTTATATGGTTCTCAAAAGGTGTTTACAGACATCAAGAACTCATTAGGTTTGGAAACACCGGTTTACAACTTGATTCGACATATAGGGGAGGCGCAAGAAGGGAAGTGTAATCTGATTGCTTCATCAAGCGAGCCATTTGAGTATAGTTTAGGGCAGCCTTCAAAGGTGTCAGGCAAGCAGGCACTACTTGCGATAGACAGAATGTTAAAAGATGTGTCTGAAGGAAAGTTGCAAGTGGTTGTTACCGCTCCGGTGGATAAAAACACTATTAATGAAAATATTTCTTTTAGCGGTCACACAGGTTATCTTTCAAAGGCTTTGGGCGTACAAAATCATTTGATGATTTTATTTAATGATGACATTAAAGTAGGACTGGTAACAGAGCATATTCCTATTTCTGATATAGCCAAATCAATCACCAAAGATTTAATTATTTCTAAAACACAAACTTTTATTGATGCTTTGCGCAATGATTTTGGAATAATTAAACCCAAAATTGCCGTAATGGGGCTCAATCCACATGCCGGAGATGGAGGGGCTATTGGCAAAGAAGAAGCAAACATTATTATGCCCGCCATAGAATCATTCTCAGCCAATGATAAGGCGTTTGTTTTTGGACCCTATTCAGCTGATGGTCTATGGGGTTCAAAGAATCTAATGCGATTTGATGGTGTATTGGCTATGTATCACGACCAAGGTTTGGCTCCTTTCAAAGCGCTTGCATTCAATGAAGGTGTGAATTTTACTGCCAGTCTTCCTATTATCAGAACCAGTCCCGATCATGGAACAGCATATAATATAGCCGGAAAATTTGAAGCATCTCCAAGCTCTTTCAGCTCAGCGCTTTTTTCTGCCCTCAAACTGTATGCTACACGCAAAGAGATTGCAGAATTAAAAGCTAATTTCTTGCCTTTCTCAGAATTGAAGCGCGAACGTTTTAGGTTAGAGACAAGGGATTTGGAGAATATGTAAAAGCGGTTTATGGTTTGTTAAACATTGCGTTGATTTCGTCTGCAAAATGTTCGCAGATTATTTTTCGTTTCATACTTAGTTTAGGTGTAAGCTCTCCATTTTCAAGTGAGAATTCTCTTGTTAGTAGTTTGAATTTTTTGATTTTCTCAATATCTGTCAAGACAGTGTTAACTTCATCGATGATTGATTTGTATTTTTTCATAACCTCAGCATTGTTTAGAGCTGATTCTATATCTGTATATGAAATTTTGTTATCATGCATCCAAATTTTCATATTATCGAAATTTGGAACAATCAGGGCACCAACAAATTTTTCGTTTACTCCGCAAACCATTGCCTGTTCAATTAAAAAACTTTCTTTCAGTAAATTTTCAATAGGTTGTGGAGCGATATATTTACCTCCACTATTTTTGAAAAGCTCTTTTTTGCGGTCAATAATCTTATAAAATTTACCATTCACAAGTGTCCCAATATCTCCGGTATGAAGCCATCCATCTATAATCATCTCATTGGTTTCTTGTGGATTCTTATAATACCCGACCATATTGTTTTCTCCTTTGCAGAGAATTTCACCATCATCAGCAAGTTTCACTTCTACTTGGTTGATAACTGTTCCGATTGTGCCAATCATGCGGTTTTCTTTTCCATATCTGTTAACAGTAATCACAGGTGATGTTTCTGTCAAACCATAACCTTCCATAATGGTTATTCCTGCAGCTGAAAAAAGAGTAGCCAATTTGGGAGGACAAGCGGCTCCGCCAACTACAATAGCTTTGACATTGCCTCCTAAGGCTGCGCGCCATTTGTTAAAGATGAGTTTGTTTGAAATTGCTAATTGAATGTTGTAGAATGAATTGTTGCCTTCTATCTTGTATTTATTACCAATACGCACTGCCCAAAAGAATAGTAACTTTTTAATACCCTTAAGTTCACTTCCTTTCTTCATTATCTTCTCATACACTTTTTCTAACAAACGTGGTACGGTAACGAATAATGCCGGTCTTACTTCTTTTAAGTTATCGGCAATGGTTTCCATACCCTCTGCATAATAAATAGAATAGCCATTATAGATATAGATATATGTAACGGTTTTTTCAAATATATGATTGAGAGGCAAAAAACTTAAACTTTTTTTATTTTCCTCCGGTACTCCAATTTCTTCGATTACATCTTTTACATTTTTGACATTGCTCACAATGTTTTTGTGACTTAACATAACACCTTTGGGCTTGCCGGTAGTTCCTGAAGTGTAAATAATGGTTGCAATATCATCTTCTTGAATTGCCTGCTTTCGTTTCTCAATTTCAACTATTTCACTTTCGTTGGGTTGAGATAGTATTTGTCGCCAAGGATTGGTTCCTTCTCCTTCATCAAACGTATAAATGTCTTTTAGTGAAGGTATTTGTGATTTTACTTCTGATAACTTCTTGTAAATGAGTTTAGAATTGACAAAAGCATATTTTACTTCTGCTTCATTAAACACGTAGATAATGTCATCTATATTGGTATTGGGATATAAGGGCACCAAAACTGCTCCGGATTGTTGTGTGGCAAAGTCGGTAATGAGCCATTCCGGGCGGCTATTGCTGATAAGTCCGATTTTGTCTTGATTTTCGACTCCGTTCTTGTGTTGAATTCCTAATTTGATTAATCCATTGGTAAGCGCATTAGCGTCATCTATTATTTGTTTAGAACTGAGTTTCTTATAAGCTCCATTTAGTTTGGAGGCTAACAATACAGGCTTTTGTTTCACTCGTTCAAAATAAAGACAGTCAAAAAGTCGTAGAAATTTTTCCATATTGTGAGTATACTGTGTGGTCAAAAATAGCTATCATTTGATAAAATCAACCAAAAAAGTTAGAACAAAAAAAAAGCTGCCCTAAATGGACAGCTTTTTTGAGGGGAGAGCAGAACTTACTCAACTATCATTTTACGAGTAATAGTATTGTTGCCGGCAGTTAAGGTATAAAAATACACGCCACTGCTCAAATTGGTTCCGTCAAGGGTTATAACATGGTTTCCTTGATTTAAATTGGTAATTTTATTGCTGATAACAATCTTCCCGGTAAGGTCTTTTACTTCAACATTCAAAACGGGGGTGTACCCATTGAGATAAATGGTGATATCGGTTTGACCGCTAAAAGGGTTGGGAACGTTTTGAGACACTACAAATACTTGAGAATTATTCTTGATTTCTTGAACATTCAAACTCCACAAATTACCAACGATAGAATCTAAGACATCTTGTTTTGGGATTGCCGCATACATGATATCATTTCCATTTTCAGAAATAGGGTGGTTATTTGCAGATGCAGAATTGTTAGCTAGATTGGTTCCGGGTATATCATCTTGTTGAAAAATCAGATGTACATATTCGTTCACGCGTCTTGCTATAGAAGGGAAGTCATTCTCCTTGTTGAGTATTTTGGTTAAACACTGAGGTCCGTGCCATGTTGCACCGCCATCTTTAGAATACATGATATATATAGCTCTATAATTCAAGGAATTATCATCTAATGCACCCTCAACTGGCATGGAGAAAGCAACGTATAAATTTCCGTCTGCATCAATACCTGCACTGGGTTGTCTAAGTACACTTGTGTTTCCAAGTCTTGCAACAGAGTATATATCTGAAGGGATATTACCGTTTTCAAGATTCCAATAAGTGCCTTTTTCAATGGAATAACCGCCATCTTGATCTCTATCAAACATAGCACCGTAAGCTATGATACCGGGTTCGGTTGTTCCTTCATTCCAATACATCAAGCCCGCAGTTCCCGGAAAGAATGAATAACTGTCGTCTGTGGAGTCTGTTTTTAATACTCTGCCTAAGCCATACCATACATGACATTTGCCGTTAGCGTCAATTAACACATCCATGGTACCATCGCTACAAAAAGGTGTATCTAAAGCTAAGGTGCCTTGTTTCAATGGAGCATTTGCTAGTGAATCTACAAAGTAGTGTGTAAAAGTTGTACCGTTGTCGTATGACTTCCAAAGAGACACATCAGTTCCTAATCTACCGGTTACTATTGCCACAATACTGTCTCTCACATCAATAGCGTAATTGTCTCCACCACCATAAGCCCATCTGGTAGAGTCATAACCAGGAAGTAATGTATGCTCAAAGTCCCAAGTCTGACCACCATCTGAAGAACGTGAATATGTCATGGGGGCTTTGATTCCATTTACTTTTGGTGCGGGTGGGTCAGAAGGAGCTGATGAATCAGCGTAGTTAGAGATAACGTGAATATAATTTAGTCCATCTGTACCGATTCTTGCCCACAAGGGTCTAAGTTTAGTTTGTGTTAAAATTGCTTGTTGTGTAAAAGCAGTATTGCCAATAGCACTATTAGTTGACATAATAAAACCGCCATCTTCTGCACTGTGTGCTATGATAACTTCTTTATTTCCTCCTATCAATGCAATACTGGGCCAGCCGGTTCTTTTAGTCTCGATTCGAGGAGTAGCACCATCTGCTACTGTCATCCAATTGGTCTTGTCGTTATGATTATATCCTGTGCCTCTGTTAGCAAAAGCATTGTCGGTGGCGGTAGTCCATACTGCACTAATTGTTCCGTCAGGATACAAAATAACTCTTTTGCCCATGGACGCATTTGACTGTTGGTCATACTTTGTATTGCCAATCTTGACAAATGAATAGTTAACATCGCGTCTTTCAACGGTAGTTGATTTTTTTGCGGGAGCAATGACAGGATTAGGATTGGTCTGTTGCACCACAGGTGCTTTGTCTTTTGTTGTTACCGGTTGATTTGAAATCGAAACCTGATTTGAGTTAATCTTGCTTTGGGCTGCTAAACTCCCTGTTGCAAGAAGAGGAATCATTAATAAGTAAATCTTTTTCATGTCTGAATGATATTGTATTTGTGGGTGTAAAAGTAGTTAAAATTGTTAACAAGGTAAAAAAAATGAAACGAAAATGCGAATTAATGGACTTCAATATTAAAAATACGGATAATCATTTCTCGCATAAGCTCACCTTCAGATGTATTATTGCCGCCCACTCCCTTTGATTTCAAATCGTAATATTTGAGAAGCGATAGGATGCTTTCAATTTTGTTTACGCTGTAATTTGCCCCGGCTATTTTATATTCTGTTAAGAAGAATTGGTTAATCCCCAATTTAGTAGCTAATTCTTGGGGTGGGAGGCTTTTAAATTCGTGAAAAAGAAGAATCTTGTTGAAATATGCAAATAGATTGCTGATTGTTAGCAGGAGAGGATTCTTGGCAGCGTCATTGGCAAAATAGTTAATGATTTGAATGGATTTGTTATAATTGTGTTCACCAATCGCTTTCTGTAATTCAAAAACATTGAAATCCTTACTTATTCCAATATTATCTTCAATATGTTTGGTATTGATAAGCTGAACTTCCGGTGGAAGTTGTATCAACATCTTGTCTATTTCGTTTTCTATTTTATTTAAATCGTTACCTAAATATTCTGCTATGAGTAAGGCTGCTTGTGAATGGATAGTTTTTCCGGTGTTTTTGATATGGTTTTCTATCCACATTGGAACTTGATTGTCATACAATCGGTCAAAGTTTGCAAAGGTGTATTTCTGAAATAGCTTGCCGACTTTTGTTCGTTGGTCAATTTTTTTAGATTTATAATTAATAACTAAAATGGTGCTTTTAAGCGGGTTTTCAAGATATGTATGAAAATCTTCTATCTGATCTTTGTGCAGGTTCTGTGCTTCTTTTACAATGATTACTTGATAATCGGCTCCCATCGGATATCGCTTGGCTGCCATAACAATATCTTTTACTTTGACATCTTTACCATAAAGCACAGATTGGTTAAATCCTTTCTCTTCAGGTTTTAATACCGTTTCTTCTATGAGATTAGACAGCTTGTCAATATAGTATGTTTCTTCCCCTTGCAGGAAATAAACAGGCGAAAATTCTCTGCTCTTCACTAAATTCGCAATCCTTTTATAATCGTCTATTGGATTTTTTGCCATAAGTACTGTTTATGCTTCTTTGTTTTTAATTTGCAGGTGCAATGCAAGCGATTAATCTGCCTGAATTTACACCTCTGCTCAAAAACTCTGGGCAAAGGAAGTACATTTTTGACTCTTTTCGAAAAAAGTTTGTAACGCTTACCCCGGAAGAGTGGGTGCGCCAGCATTGGTTGCATTTTTTGGTAAATTTTAAAGCAGTTCCCAAAGGGGGAGTGGGTGTAGAAGTTGCTCTAAAGTACAATGAAATGAGCAAGCGTGCCGATATTGTTGTCTTTAATAAAAGTCAAAAACCGGCATTGATTGTCGAATGTAAGGCTACGCACATAGAATTGTCTGAACAAACTTGTATGCAGATTGCGCATTATAATGCGGTTTTTAAAGCCCGATTTCTCATAGTGTCTAACGGAATTCAGCATTTCTTGTTCGAAGTTGATTTTGATGCAAATGACTATAAGAGGCTCACTGAGTTGCCTGACTATGGAGCTTGGTAAGAAGGAGTAATTTGTTTTTAAAGGGTATTAAATATAAATGTAACTTGTTCCCTCCACTCTTTGGTTATATCATCTAAATAAATCAATTTTGACCCCACTTTTAAACGAACACCTAATCAAATTAATTAAAGATGAATTGGAATGAATATATTGATTCAAACAAGCAACGTTTTATGGACGAATTGTTTGACTGGCTTAGAATCCCCTCAGTTAGTGCGGATAGCAAATTTAAAAATGATGTAAAAAGAGCCGCAGATTATCTGGCTGACAAATTCAAAGCAGCAGGGGCGGATAATATTACTATTGAACAGACCGCAGGTAATCCCATAGTGTATGCAGAAAAAATTATAAATCCTTCATTACCTACAATCTTGGTATATGGACACTATGACGTACAGCCTTCTGATCCTGACAATCTTTGGACTACACCGGCATTTGAACCGGCAATCAGAGATGGTAAAATCTATGCAAGAGGTTCTTGTGATGATAAAGGACAGGTTTATATGCATGTTAAAGCTTTTGAGACCATGATGCAGACAAATACACTCCCCTGCAATGTTAAATTTATGATTGAGGGAGAAGAAGAAGTAGGGTCAGCCAATTTGGGTATCTATTGCAAAGCTCACAAGGATAAACTGAAAGCCGATGTTGTGTTAATATCAGACACAGCCATGATTTCACTCGATACCCCGAGCCTGGATACAGGACTTAGAGGCTTGAGTTATGTGCAAGTTGAAGTAACAGGTCCTGATCATGACTTGCATTCAGGAGTGTATGGTGGCGCAGTTGCTAACCCCATCAATGTGTTGTGTACAATGATTGCTTCTATGCACGATGAAAATAGGCACATCACAATCCCCGGATTTTATGACAAAGTACTTGAATTGACAAATGAAGAAAGAATTGCATTAAACAAAGCACCTTTCAACCTTGAAGATTATAAAAAAGAACTTGGAATAGATGAAGTATTGGGTGAAACCTCTTTTACTACATTAGAAAGAACCGGAATTCGTCCAACCCTTGATGTAAATGGAATCTGGGGTGGATATACAGGAGAAGGAAGCAAGACAGTATTACCTTCCAAAGCCTATGCAAAAATATCCATGAGACTTGTTCCAAATCAACGTTCAGGAGAAATTACCGAATTGTTTACCAAGCACTTTTTAAGCATTGCACCTAAATCTGTAAAAGTAAAAGTTGAGGCTCATCACGGTGGCGAACCCGTTGTTACACCAACCGATTCTCATGCATACAAATCTGCTGCAAAAGCTATCAAAGAAACTTTTGGAAAAGACCCCATTCCAACCAGAGGCGGAGGAAGTATTCCCATTGTAGCCTTGTTTGAAGATGTATTAGGTTTGAAATCAATTTTGATGGGATTTGGCTTAGATTCAGATGATATTCACTCCCCTGATGAACATTATGGTGTTGAGAATTTCTACAAAGGAATTCAAACTATTCCTTATTTCTTCAAATACTTCTCAGAAAAGTAAATAAATCATACATTTGCCGTCCTTTAAAAGTTAACTGGAAAAGACCATGATGAATACAGCAGAAATCCAAAATTTATTAGGTGCTGAGTCAGAAAGTTTGATGACACATCAATCAAAAACCATTGGAAACGAATTGTTAACGCTCCCTGGTGCAGACTTTATTGACCGTACTTTTGCATTTAGTAACAGAAATCCTCAAGTTTTAAGAAACCTTCAGGCATTGTATGGCAACGGACGTTTGGCTAATACCGGCTATGTTTCAATTCTACCAGTTGACCAAGGGATAGAGCATAGTGCTGGAGCATCGTTTGCCCCCAATCCTATTTTCTTTGACTCAGAGAATATAGTAAAACTTGCTATTGAAGGAGGTTGTAATGCTGTTGCCTCAACATTCGGAGTGCTCGCATCTTGCTCTAGAAAATATGCTCATAAGATTCCTTTTGTTGTTAAAATCAATCATAACGAGCTTTTGACATACCCTAACAAGTATGATCAAATCGCATTTGGTTCAGTTGAAGAAGCATGGAATTTAGGAGCTGTGGCAGTAGGGGCAACCATTTATTTTGGTTCAGAAGAATCATCCAGACAAATTGTTGAAATTGCCGAAGCATTTGAAAGAGCGCATGAATTGGGAATGGCAACCATTCTTTGGTGTTATTTGAGAAATAATAATTTCAAGAAAGATGGAGTTGATTATCATACAGCAGCAGACCTAACCGGGCAAGCAAATCACTTAGGAGTAACAATCCAAGCGGATATTATTAAGCAAAAATTACCTACAAATAACGGTGGCTTTAAAGCGCTGAATTTTGGTAAGACACACGATAAAGTTTATTCTCAACTTACAACTGACCATCCCATTGACCTTTGCAGGTATCAAGTTGCAAATTGCTATATGGGTAAAGTAGGGTTAATAAATTCGGGTGGCGAAAGCAAAGGAGAGTCGGATTTAGCAGACGCTGTGAGAACTGCTGTTATTAACAAAAGGGCAGGAGGGCATGGTTTGATTTCAGGTAGAAAGGCTTTTCAAAAACCTATGAATGAAGGTATTAAGTTGCTTAATGCTATTCAGGATGTTTATCTTAACAAAGAAATTACCATAGCATAAACCTTGTTCGCTTGTACCGGATATTAACCTAACAGAAAAAACTATGAGTTGGTTTAAAAGAGTAAAAGAAGGAATTACAACAAAATCAAAGGAGAAAAAATATATCCCTGACGGATTGTGGAATAAATGCCCAAAGTGCAAAACAATCACACAATCCAAAGATTTGGTTGAAAATAAATATGTATGCCCATCTTGCAGTTATCATCACAAAATAAGTTCTGAAGAGTACTTTCACATTCTGTTTGATGAACAAAAATTCAAAGAGTTATATGCCGAAATAGTATCGGGTGACCCGCTTCAGTTTTTTGATACCAAATCATACACCGAACGCTTGGTTGAAACACAAGCCAAAACGGGTTTAAAAGACGCATTGCGTGTTGCAGTCGGGAAAATAAACGGTACTAAAACCGTTATTTCTTGTATGGATTTTGGTTTTATAGGTGGTTCGATGGGTTCTGTGGTGGGCGAAAAGATCGCACGCTCTATTGACTATGCCAGAGAGAATCAAATTCCACTAATTATTATTTCTAAATCGGGTGGTGCCAGAATGATGGAAGCTGCGTTTTCGCTCATGCAAATGGCAAAAACATCTGCAAAGCTTGCCCTGCTCAATCAAGAAGGGATACCTTATCTATCCATTCTTACTGACCCTACAACAGGTGGTGTAACTGCTTCATTTGCAATGTTGGGTGATTTTAATATCGCTGAACCGGAAGCCTTGATTGGGTTTGCCGGACCGCGCGTTATCAGAGAAACGATTGGAAAAGATCTTCCTAAAGGTTTTCAAAGTTCGGAGTTCCTACAAGAACACGGCTTTGTGGATTTTATAGTACCCAGAACCGAAATGAAAGAGAAGGTAGGTAATTTGCTTAAAATGATTTATACTAAAAAAACATCTGCTAAAAAAGTGGATAAAAGTGAGTAAAGGTAAAATCTTATTCTCTTATTTCGTGCCAATCAAAAACACATAAAATTAAAATATAAAAAGATATGAATTTCCCATCAGAATTAAAGTACACAAAAGACCACGAATGGGTCAAAGTTGACGGAGCTATTGCAACAATTGGAGTAACCGACTTTGCACAAGGAGAACTTGGAGACATCGTTTTCGTTGACATTTCTTCTCAAGGACAATCACTGAGTAAAGAGTCTGTCTTTGGAACTATTGAAGCAGTAAAAACTGTTTCTGATTTATTTATGCCGCTATCAGGAGAGGTTATTGAGATAAACTCTTCTCTTGACTCAACGCCCGATGCCATTAACTCAGACCCTTATGGGGAAGGTTGGATTGTAAAAGTTAAGATTTCTAACCCTGCTGAGTTAGACAGCTTGTTGGATGTGGCTGCTTACAAAGCCTTAACCGGAAACTAAACTATCCGTGTATTTCTCCCATCAGTCTTTTGTAAAAAGAATTTCACCTTTCTTTAAATACCAGTCCCCAGCATTGCTTTGGGGACTTTTTATTTGTTTACTTTTGTTATTGCCGATCGGAGATGCCGAGACTTCCTATGTTTTCGGTATTATCCCATTCGACAAACTGGTGCATTTCGTTCTTTTTTCATTTTTTGCTTTATTTACAAGAGTAGGGTGGGCTAAGTGGTACCGAAATGACTTCTTTGTCAGAAAAGCAAATACCTGGACAATAATAGAAGGTGTTGTATTTGCTTTTCTGACAGAGACCCTGCAGCAATTTACTTATTATAGAACTTTCTCATGGTTTGATATTTGTGCGGATGCCGTGGGTGTATTATTCGGATTATTGTTGTTTATTGTAATTTACAAACTATGAAATTTACCTTTTGTAAAATCAGTGTATTAAAATGTGAAACCATGAATGTGGTATTTGAATATAAATATAAATTTGCAAACCTTAAAAAAACAAAACTATGGAACTAAAGAAAAGCATTAAAGCCGATGTTGCCAGGAGAGCTACCTCGTTTTTCCTTGTTGGTCTATTGATTATTCAGTTAGTAGTACTCGGTGCATTTTCATACACTTGGTATGAGAAAACAACGGTTGCACCTACTATTACTAAAAGTGTAGGTACTAATGAAGTAATAGAACAAACAGAAATAACACAGCAAACTGCCTATTATGTGCCACCACCACCTCCCCCTACTGCAATTGAAGTGGTTGAAGATGACAAAGCAGATGATAATGTCGAAATTCAAAGCACTGATTTTAAAGATAATACAGTAGTGGATGCCCCATATCAGTATTATGGAATGACGCCTGGCGGCACTCCGGGAGCACCACCTCCTCCCACACACGTAGAAGAAGCTCCTATCTTTACTGTTGTGGAGATAATGCCTGAATACCCCGGAGGACAAAATGCAATGTTGAGTTTTATCATGAAAAACTTTCGTTATCCGGATGAAGCCAGAAGATTTGACGTAGAAGGTAGAGTATTGGTTTCTTTCTTGGTTGACGAGTCTGGTAATATTACAGAAGTGAGACCTTTATTGCCCGCTAATCGCCAACTTGGATATGGTTTAGAAGATGAAGCTGTCAGGGTGGTAAAAATGATGCCTAAATGGAAACCCGGTTTTCAACGAAACAAAGCTGTTAGGGTGCGTTATACTTTACCTATAAATTGTACATTAAATTAATCTTGTAAGATTTTATCTTTGAAGCCCCTACCATAGGGGCTTTTTTATTTATACTATGCAAGACATACACCATACCGAACAAGATTCTCATTATGATAATCTCGAGCAACTGTCCGCTAAAGAACTGTTGATTGGAATTAACACCGAAGATTCTTCTATAGCAAAATCTGTTGCACATGAATTACCATCAATTGAAGCATTGATAAATGTATGTTCTGAAAAACTCAATAAAGGCGGAAGACTATTTTATATCGGAGCTGGTACAAGCGGACGGCTGGGTATATTGGATGCAAGTGAATGTCCTCCAACTTATGGCGTGGACTATGACAAAGTTATTGGACTAATTGCGGGAGGTGATGCTGCTATAAGAAAGGCAGTTGAATTTGCAGAAGACAATACAGAACAAGCTTGGAAAGACTTGCAGCAGTTGAATATCAGCAAAAGTGATTTTTTAATAGGAATTTCAGCCAGTGGTAAGACACCTTATGTTGTAGGGGGACTTGAAATGGCTAAACAAAATGGTGTGTCAACCGGATGTATTTCTTGTAATAAGAATTCAAAGTTAGGTACGCTTGCGGACTACCCGGTAGAAGTTGCAACAGGTGCTGAATTTGTAACAGGAAGTACTCGCATGAAGGCAGGAACAGCTCAAAAAATGGTGCTCAATATGATCTCTACGGTATGTATGATTAAACTTGGAAGAGTAAAAGGAAACAAAATGGTAGATATGCAAATTGCCAATAATAAGTTGATTGATAGGGCTGTCAGAATGATTATGGGAGAGACAAATTTGGATGCAAACATGGCGGCAGAGGCGCTCAAAAAATTTGGATGTGTGCGGGCAGTTATTGAGCATTATAAATGATTCTTGGCTAAAACCGCGATAATTCGTACATTTACACCCTAATAAATAAATTGGAGTTTTGACAAAAGCGAAGCGTGCAATATCATTGACAGTTACAAAAGACATTCTATTACAAGCCTTTCAGTTGATGTGCCAAACTAAGGCAATGAACAAGATTTATGAGGAGAATAGACAAATCACAACTTATGTGCATTCCACTTCACGAGGACATGAGGCTATCCAACTGGCAACCGGATTCCTATTAGAATCTTATGATTATGCAGCACCCTATTATAGGGATGAAGCAATGCTGCTTGCAATCGGTATGCGACCTTATGAGTTAATGTTGCAACTGTTGGCAAAGAAAGATGACCCCTTCTCCGGAGGCAGAAGTTATTACTCTCATCCTTCTTTGAAACGAGAAACAATGCCCAAAATACCACACCAGTCAAGTGCTACAGGCATGCAGGCGATTCCTGCAACAGGTATGGCGCATGGAATCAAATACAAAGAACAAACAAAACAACTCAAAGGCTTAGAAATGCCAATAGTGCTTTGTTCATTAGGAGATGGATGTGTTACAGAAGGCGAAGTATCCGAAGCAATGCAAATGGCAGTATTAAAAGAACTACCCATTATTTATTTAGTTCAAGACAATGATTGGGGAATTTCGGCAACCGGTGCTGAGATGAGGGCTATGGATGCGTATGAGTTTGCTGCCGGTTTCAAAGGTTTGAAAAGAGTCAGAACTGATGGTGCAGACTTTGTGCAATGCTATGAGGACATGAAAGACGCCATAGATTGGGTGCGCAAAAATAGAAAACCAGTTTTGGTGCATGCCAAAGTTCCTCTTTTGGGACATCATACATCGGGAGTACGTAGTGAATGGTATAGAAATGATTGGGCAGAGAATGAGAAAAATGATCCTTTTCCAAGATTGTTGCAGACTTTAATAGAGCTTGGAGAAAGCACCGGCACCCTTGATACGATTCGCAAAGAAGCTGAAGAGTTTATTGCCGAAGAGTTTGCTAAAGCAATTACCGCACCTGAACCGGAACCTCAGTCTGTTTATGAACATGAGTTTGTCAGCACGCCAATAACAGAGGAGCTTGGTATAAGAGAGCCTGCCGGCAAAGATCCTATTGTGATGGTGGATGCAGCCTTGTTTGCCTGCGATGAAATTCTGAAAAAACATCCTGAAGCCCTATTATATGGTCAAGATGTAGGAGCAAGGCTGGGTGGAGTTTTTAGAGAAGCAGCTACACTGGCTCAAAAGCATGGTGATGCGCGTGTTTTCAATACCCCTATTCAAGAAGCATATATAGTGGGTTCGACTGTCGGAATGAGTGCAGTTGGACTCAAGCCTATTGTTGAAATTCAGTTTGCGGATTATATCTGGCCAGGTGTAAATCAATTAGTAGAGGAGGTTTCCAAATCGTGTTATTTGTCAATGGGTAAATACCCTGTGTCAAGTGTAATCAGAATACCAACAGGTGCTTATGGTGGCGGTGGTCCATATCATTCCGGCACAGTTGAGTCAAGTATATTGCCCATCAAAGGAATTAAGGTTGTTTATCCAAGTAATGCCGCTGATATGAAAGGGTTGCTTAAAGCCGCATTCTATGACCCCAATCCGGTTGTCATATTTGAGCACAAGGGATTGTACTGGAGCAAAGTACCGGGTACCAATGCTGCCAAAACCCCCGAACCTTCGGAGGATTATGTGATACCGCTGGGTAAGGGCAGGGTTGTGTTAGAGGCAAATATTGAAAATGTAAAAAAAGGTGATTCTGTGGCAGTAATTACGTATGGAATGGGAGTGTATTGGGCATTGAATGCTGCCAAAAATCTCAATGACAGAGTTGAAATTATAGATTTGAGAACACTCAACCCTTTGGATGAAGAGTTGATTTATAATACAGTCATTAAACACGGAAAAGCATTGGTGCTAACTGAGGAGACACAACGTAATTCATTTGCTGAAGCCATTGCAGGAAGAGCTTCTGAGAAGTGTTTTAGGTTTTTGGATGCACCTATCAAAGTAATAGGAGCAGCCAACCTGCCCGCAGTGGCAATGAACAAGAACTTAGAATTCGAAATGTTGCCGAATGCAGATAAAGTACAAGCTGCTTTGGATGAATTACTTAATTATTAATATACAACGATTCACAACACATAATGAGTCATGTGAAATTTGATAACTCCTTAATCTTTAGTTACTTGAATTTCATATCGGGTAAGAATTTCCAATGCTTTTTCTAAAATAGGTTGAAAAAGGTCAGGATTCTTTGAATAGTAATCAAGGCTTTGCTCAAACTGTTGTCGTGTCACTTTATGTTTGTTAAAAACAAATTCATAATCAGCACCAACATTACCCTTATACACTCTTTTGACACTTGTAACAGGTTTGGATTCAGTGGGTTCATAGCTAATTGCTTCTTGTCCTTCTTTAGTTGTTACTATCTCTTTTAATGATTCTAAGACGGATGTCTTTTGTTTTGGACCATCAGCAGTGTCAATGCGCACTGATTTTTGGGATTCTTCTGCTCCTTTAGGTGCCACTCCGGATTGATAAGCAGCATCAATTATTTTGAGCTCTGCAACTATTTGGCTCATGGTTTGATCCGCAATCAGATTTTTAGGTTGATTAGATTGAGGTCTGCTACAACTTGCAATTAATATGATGAGTAATAAAATAAATACTCGTTGTAATTTGTATGACCTATCGTAATTAAACCCTAATGTCATAGATGGTTTAGGCTATTTTCTTTTGCCAGTATAAGGGTCAATTCCTTTTTTCTTAGCATAGTCTTCCATTCTTTTTTGGAAATAACTTTTCTTGAGATTTACTTTCTTTTTCTTGTTTTCAGCAATTTGTTTGTGTAGTTTGTCTTCATCCACAAAACGTTTGAAAATGGCTTGTTGTCCAAAGGTTATCATATTAGCCAAAAAGTAATAATAGCTAAGTGCAGCAGGATAATTGTTGAAGAAACCAAGGAACATGATTGGCATTACATATGAAATGATTTTCATTTGTGCACCTGCAGCTGTCAGTTGATTGTTAAGCCTTGTATAAATAATTGTTGATGCAGTCATCAATAATGTAAACAAACTGACATGATTCCCGTAAAAAGGTATAGAAAAACCACCGGGAAAATTAAAAATAGAGTCATATTGAGAAAGGTCACTTGCCCACAAGAATGATTGTTGCCTAAGTTCAAAAGAAGAAGGGAAGAAACTGAACATGGCAATCAGAATAGGAAATTGCAAGAGCATCGGCAAGCAGCCCCCCATGGGACTTACTCCGGCTTTCTTATACAAATTCATGGTATCCATCTGGGTTTTTGCCATATCTCCCTTGTTTTTCTCTTTAATTTCATCAAGTTCGGGCTTGAGTAATCTCATCTTAGCCGTTGATAAATAAGACTTGTAAACCAGAGGAAATAAAAGCATCTTAATAAAAATGGTTAGCAACAGAATGATAATCCCGAAGTTTCCTATATATTTACTTAAAAAGGCAAAGGTAGGAATGACCAAAAACTGATTAACCCAACGGAAAAGAGTCCAGCCCAAAGGGATGATGTCTTCTAGCTCAACACCTTCTGCTTTAAGTGTTTTGAAATGATTGGGTCCATAAAAAAATCTCAAATTGAATACCTCATTACTTTTATTTTCAAAGGGTAAATCGAGTTGCGCTTTATATAGTTTGATATCCTCAAGTTGGTTCTTTGCAGAGTCTACGGTAACCTCGCCATCCTTTTGAAAACCTTCCTTTAGAATGACGGTATTATTAAAAAACTGTTGTTTGAATGAAACCCATTGAATCGGAGCTTTTAAATTCTCTGATTTATATTTAGTTTCACTAATATAATCAGGCTTATCACCAATATACCGATAATAGATTGTAGATTTCAAACGTTCTGTTTCTGCTATTAGCTCTTGTTTTGGTACCTCAACTTCTTTGTAATAGGTGAGTAAAGAATTGGGTTGAATATACTGATCCATATTCACAAGCGCAAACTGTTGGTTCAAGCCATATCCATCCGAGTCAATTTGGTAGATAGATTCGATATAGGAGTTTGCATCAAAGTTGAGTCGGAATGTAAGTTTATTGCTGTCTTGTTTAACTAAATCCCAATATACTTTGTTTGTATAAAATGCGTCATTCTTAGTGTTAAATACAAAATAATCATTTGCGTCATCTTTATCAAAAAGAATCAAGTCTCTATTTTTGGTTGTATCGGCACGAAGGTATTTGAGCACCTGAACTTTGTTTACTCTTGCACCTTTATTGGAGATTGTAACCTTGATATCATTGTTTTTAAGAGTGTATTCTTTTTCTTCACCAAAAAACTTGTGTGAAATTTCACCAAAACGCGCTTGTAATGCCTGCGAATCTTGTACAACTTCTTTTACAATAGTATCAATAGAAGCCATCTGAGCTTTGGCTTCGTGTTCTTGTTGAATTTTAACCGAAGCAATAGAATCACTAATGTGCTTTCTTTCGGCAAGTTGTTCTGCGCTGGGTTGATTGAGATAAGAATAGCCAATGAGAATGCCTAAAATAAGGAGTAAGCCAATAATCGAGTTTCTGTCCATCTGTCTTTTTTCGAGGGCGCAAAGGTAATATATTTAATGACGAATGAAAGTTTTGAAGACGCGTTGAAAGATGTTTCGATAGATATATTGTAATATGTGTTATTTGTTGAGAAAAGCAGCTTAGTCATGGTGAAATTTTGCCAAGCAATTACACTACTTTCGCAGCCGAAAATTAGATACAAAAAAATGGCAGACATATTTAAAAAATTGCAGGAAAATATGGGTCCTTTGGGAACTTACCATAAAGAGGCTCATGGATATTTTACTTTTCCAAAACTTGAAGGTGATATTTCAAATCGCATGGTGTTTAGAGGAAAAAAACTTTTGATTTGGAGTCTAAACAATTATTTGGGTTTGGCTAATCAGCCCGAAGTGAGAAAAGTGGATGCTGAGGCTGCAAAAGAATATGGACTTGCTTTGCCTATGGGTGCTAGAATGATGAGTGGTAATTCCGATAATCACGAATTGCTTGAGAAAAATTTAGCTGAGTTTGTACACAAAGAAGATTGCTACTTGTTGAACTATGGTTATCAAGGCGTTGTCTCTATTATTGATGCACTTGTTGGACGTCATGATGTGATAGTTTATGATGCAGAAGCACATGCATGTATTATAGATGGCGTTCGCTTGCATGCAGGCAAAAGATTTGTATATAGTCATAATAATATAGAAAGTCTTGAAAAACAGTTAGGGCACGCGAAAAAAGTGATAGACCAAACCGGTGGTGGAATCCTTGTAATAACAGAAGGAGTTTTTGGAATGAGCGGAAGTCAAGGTAAGTTGAAAGAGATTATTGAGCTTAAGAAAAAATTTCAATTTAGACTATTTGTAGATGATGCACATGGTTTTGGTACAATGGGCAAAACCGGAGCGGGTACAGGCGAAGAACAAGGGATACAGGATGGAATAGATTTGTACTTCTCAACATTTGCCAAATCAATGGCTTTGATAGGTGCATTTGTTGCCGGAGAAAAAACTATTATTGATTATCTGCGTTATAATATGCGTTCTCAGATTTTTGCTAAATCACTGCCTATGCCAATCGTTGTAGGTGCCTTGAAAAGGTTGGAACTATTGCGCTCACAACCTGAACACAAAGAAAAACTATGGAATATTGTACGTGCTCTGCAAACAGGGTTGAAAAATGCAGGATTTAATATTGGAGTTACTACTACGCCTGTAACCCCCGTTATTCTGAGTGGTACCGTTGAGGAGGCAACCTATCTAACTCTTGATTTAAGAGAAAATTTCAACATATTTTGTTCAATAGTGGTATATCCTGTTGTGCCTAAAGGCGTAATTTTACTCCGACTTATTCCCACAGCAGCACACACACTACAAGATGTTGAAGAAACTATTGCTGCATTCTCCGAAGTACAAAAAAGACTGAAAGCCGGACAATATGCAGGAAATAACACGATTGCACAAGTAGGGTAATTGTAGTTTTTTTTTAAATTTGCCCTTCTGCTCAATGCTAACACCGGAACAAAATATACACAGCTTATTATTTGACAACGATTGTGTCATTATACCTGATTTTGGCGGTTTTATTAAAAGAACACATCCCACCGTTTTAGACCACCTTGCACATACTATCAAACCTAAAGGTGCTATGTTGTTTTTTAATATGGCATTGCAACAGAATGACGGCTTATTGGCAAATCATATTGCCGCTGAAAAAGGAATAACGTATCAAGAGGCACTTGAATTACTCGCCCAATGGGTAAAAAATACTGAACAGCAGATTTCATTTACGGGTAAATTTAAATTTGGACATCTCGGAACTTTCTTTGTGAATGCTGAAGGCAAAAAATGGTTTGCACCATCCCCAACTTTGAATTTTTCCAAAACGACTTTCGGATTGGAAACAATTGTAGCCAAAACTATTATTCAAGATTCAGAACTTAAGGATAAGAAAGAAGAATTAATTAGAGCAAAGTACGAAAAAGAGGTAGTGCAACCGACTTTGTTAACTGCTCAAAAAATAAAAAAGAAGAGATTGCCTCTAAAGATTGCAGCTTCATTAATTCTATTGGTAGGTGTGAGTGCAGTTTTATATTTTACTGTATTTGAAAATAATAACTTAGGTATGTTTCAACAAGCTCAAATTATACCTGCTTTAGATTCTACTCCCCAAGTTCAAGAACCAGAAGATGTCCCTTCAATTCAAGATATTACACCCGAACAAGATTCGGGCTACTCTTTTCAAAATAATATTGTGAATAGCGATAGTCAAACGACTGAATCCTATACCAATACAACAACCAATATAATCTCAAACGAAATTACTTCGGAGTCCGGTGTACAAAATTCAGTACAATCAACAACGAAAGATGTAGATGAAATTCTTGACGAAGAAGGTATTTACACTATTTTGGCAGGTGCATTTCTGCATGAAGATAATGCTCAGAGGAGAATGGAATTATTAACTCAAAATGGATTTGATGTACACCCGGTTAAGCCTTCAAACAGTAGGCTTACAAAAATCCAATGCGGAAAATTCTCTTCAATAGAAGATGCAGAAATTCAACTCAAAGAAGTCCAAAAAATAATACCTCAAGCACACATCACATCTTTTAAATAAAACATGAATCAAATATTCTTATTCACATTGCTGCAAATCCAGCAAGCTGAGAGCGCAGTACAATCAGTCGCAAACACACCCCCCCAAAACGAAGAATTAAAGCTTTGGGACTTAATGCTAACCGGAGGTCCGATTATGATACCTATCGGTATTATGTTAATTTTTGCTGTCTATTTAATGACAGAACGATATCTAAACATTAAAAGAGCCGGTAAATTAGACCCCAATTTTATGGCTACAATCAAAGACATGGTGCTGAATGATAATATTGCGGGTGCACAGAAACTATGTGAAAAAACTGATTCTCCCGTTGCACGCATGGTTGAAAAAGGTATTTCTCGTATAGGCAGACCACTAAAGGATATTGGAACTGCTGTTGAAAATACCGGCAAACTTGAAATCTATAAGTTAGAGAAAAGGATGCCATTTCTTGCGACCATTGCCGGAGCTGCTCCAATGCTTGGATTCTTGGGTACGGTTACCGGAATGATTTTAACTTTTCATTCTTTGGCACTTGCCGGTGATTCAGTTACACCGGGTGATCTAAGTTCCGGCTTATATCAAGCAATGGTTACCACGGTGGCCGGGCTGATTGTGGGTATTATGGCTTATCTGGGATATAATATGCTCACAGGGATGATTGAAAAAGTTATCTATAAAATGGAAGTTACCTCTGTGGAGTTTTTGGATTTGCTACAACAACCTTCTGAATAAGTTTTACCATAATCACAATTGAATTATGTCCTTAAAAAGAAAGTCTAAAATCAGCACTGAATTCAGCATGTCTTCCATGACTGATATAGTTTTTTTATTGCTGATATTTTTTATTCTTACTTCAACAGTTGTACGCGAACCGGTACTTAGAGTCCTGTTGCCCAAAGCCAATCCTGATAAGAAACTTACTACCCAAAGTGTAAAAGTTGCTGTTACAGAAGACGGACGCTATTCTGTTGATGATAAAATTTTATCATTTGAGAATTTACCTTCTGCTATACAATCGGCATTAAGCAATAACCCCGATGCAGTAGTTGCTGTTTATGGCGATAAAAGAGTACAATACGAAAAAGTAATGGAATTGGTCAAAGTAGCCGACAATTTAGGCGCTAAAGTAGTACTGGCATTGGATAAAGACACTAAAAAGTAAAGTAGTACGTTGTAATTAAACAAATTCCGGAGATGCGTATTTTCTCAAGTAAAAACGAAAAAGAAGACAAAGTCAAAGCCGGCTTTTTTACCGGAATTGTGAGTGTATTGATTATTATCTTACTAATATTCGCAGGATTCAGGAATGTATTAGATGAAGAAGCAGGCGGTGGCGGGGGAGGTGTTGAGGTTCAAATGGGCGACCCTAATCAAGGCGGTCCTGATAATAGCCCCGCGAGTGAGAGAACTGTGCCAGTATCTTCCAAATATGTCGAACCGGAAGAAAATTTTGCTACACATCAAAATGATGGAGTAGCTTTGAATAATAAACAAGATAAAACGTCTCAGACTCAAACACAGACCACTCCACAAAATCAGGAAGTACCGGTACCGGAGAAAACAATCTCAAATGATTTAGATAATCTTTTTAAAACTACTAAGGATAGCAAAGGACAAGGTAATGGCAAAAACCAAGGTACGCAAGGTGATCCAAATGGCAAGGGTAATTCGCCTGTAGGTGGAAACGGTGGAGATGGAACAGGAACCGGTAGTGGTTCTGGTGATGGACCCGGAAATGGTCCCGGAACCGGACCAGGTGATGGATTTAAATTGGGACATGGATTTGGTACTAGGAAAATCAGTTATGCACCAACCATCAGAAGTGCATGCACCAACGCTAAAGGTGGTAGGGTTGTATTTAAAGTAGAAGTGGCACCAAATGGAACGGTAACAGCAGTAATGAATCCTTCAACAGGTGAAAGAGGTACAAACGTTTCGGACCCTTGTCTAATGGCTGAAGCGGTTGCTCTGGTAAAAAAAGTTAAACTTTCCTCTTCAAATGACAATATGAATACAATTGGTGAAATAACTATCACCATAAAAAACTAAACTTATACTCCATGAATAACTTAGAATGGGAGTATCAATGTACAGTTGAATATTTATTTTCTAAACTTCCTTTTTTCTCCCGAGATGGTCAAAAAGCTTTGAAGTATTCTTTGGAAAAAATTTCCTTGCTCATGGCGGAAATAGGAAATCCACATGAAAAGTTTAAATCAATTCATATTGCAGGAACAAATGGGAAGGGGTCTGTAAGTCATTCATTAGCGGCAGTTTTACAAGCAAATGACTATAAAACAGCACTCTATACATCACCCCATTTAACTGATTTTAGAGAAAGAATGAGAGTCAATGGACAAATGATTCCCAAATCATTTGTTGTCGAATTTATACAAAAGCATAAAGAACTGATTGAAGAGCTACATCCTTCCTTTTTTGAATTATCACAAGCGATTGCTTTTTCTTGGTTTGCAAGTCAAAATATAGATGTTGCAGTCATTGAAACCGGACTTGGTGGAAGACTTGACTCTACTAATATTATCAAACCACAATTATCAGTAATTACAAATATATCCTTTGATCACACGGATATACTTGGTGACACACTTGAAAAAATTGCCATTGAAAAAGCCGGAATCATTAAACCACACACTCCTGTTGTGATTGGAAGATATCAGCCGGATATTCATTTCGTTTTTGAGAATAAAGCAAAATCTCTTGAGAGTCATTTGTATAAATCAGGAGATTTCAATATGACTGAAAATGTTGACTTTCAACTTAAGGGCATTTACCAGCAAGAAAACATTCGCACAATTTGGGCAGCATTGCAAGTGCTTGTAAATAATTGTGGTTACTTATTTTCAATAGTTAAAATAAAAGAAGCACTTTCTCATGTAAAAGAATTGACAGGCTTGCGTGGCAGATGGGATATCTTGCGAGAAGACTCTCCTAAAATTATAGCCGACACAGGGCACAATGAAGATGGGATAAAACAAGTTGTGAATCAATTAAACGAAGAGCAATTTAACAAGCTCCACTTTGTCATAGGGATGATGGTGGATAAAAAGCGTGAAAAGATATGGGATTTGCTTCCAAAAGATGCGCTCTATTATTTTTGTCGCCCCAATGTGCCCAGAGGTATGGATGCCAATGAACTGATGCAGGAGGGGATGAGCAAAGGCTTGCAAGGTGCTTGTTTTGCAAGTTGTCATGCAGCTTTGCAAAGTGCAATTAATAATGCAAATGATTATGATTTGATATTTATTGGAGGTAGTACTTTTGTTGTAGCAGATTTAATAGAATCGCCCTTGATTATAAAGACCTATGGATAAGACTCATAAAACTAAACTTTCAATCTATACAGACGGTTCAGCGCGCGGCAACCCGGGTCCGGGCGGTTATGGAGCCATTTTGATTTATGGAGATGCAAAACTTGAAATTTCAGATGGGTTCAGAAATACAACGAATAACCGTATGGAACTTATGGCTGTAATAGAAGCAATCAAAAAAATAAAACGAATCAACATGGAGATTGATATATATACAGACAGTAAATATGTCTGCGATTCTATTAATAAAGGTTGGTTGCAGTCATGGGTAAAAAAGAATTTCAAAGACAAAAAAAATGTGGATTTATGGAAAGAGTTTTTAGAGGTTTCCAAAATGCAGAATATCCATTTCCATTGGGTGAAAGGACACAACGGACACCCGCTTAATGAAAGATGTGACGAGTTGGCTACACAAGCTGCGGACAATAAGCCGAAGAAAACAGATATAGGATACGAAAGCGAAAATCCATAGTCTATAAATTCCACTTTTGTTTGAATGCTGTCAAAGAAAGATTACGCTTCTTTTCAAATTCATTCCATTGTGCAGATGTCGGATTCAAAGCTTTGTGGTTCAGCATAGCGTCAACTTTTCGCCATTCCTTTACATAGTCCTTTGCAAGCGGGTCAAACAGCTTGTCCATGAAAAAATCATACACAAAATCTATCGCCTGCTGATTGGGGTGTACCAAATCATTTGCATAAAAACGATAATCCCTTAACACATCTGTAATAAGTTCGTATGCAGGAAAGTAATGCACATTGGGAAACCGCTCCGCAAGCTGCATGAGAGCTACACGCAAAACAGCTTTGCTGTGGTTGGATTCTACCAGTCCTTCCCGCACATAGCGCACAGGACTGATACTTACATAAAACACTTTGTCAGGACAAAGAGAAAACAGGTTTGCCCAAGCCTCCGCAATCTCTCCTACATCCAATACTCTTTCCGAAAAATCCGCTGCAGGACGTCAGTCCGTCTAATAACCTAATTTCTCATTAATCCTTTCGCAATACTATGCAAATAACTCCACTTTCAGGAACTTAAAATGAGATTTATTTTAGAAGATGATCCCCACTTTTTGAAAAAGAAAGTGTCGTAAAACGCCTTAAATTGACTCCTCTGAATGGAAAAAATAAAGCCAAGTTCTTTGAGGAACTTTTTAAGCAGATTTGGGTCAAGAAGATTAAAGATTCTACGTAGGTTAAAGGCGGTGAAAATCAAGCCTACATCGGCAGAGGCTCTTGATATTCCTTGTTTGGTCATGACATAGTAAAAATCCCACTGGCGTTTGATAATCCCGAAAGGGTGTTCCACAATGGCTTGTCGTTTTCTGTAGAGTTCACCGGCTTGTTCCATGCGAAGTTTGTTTTTTTCTATGTATGGTGCAAATTCTGTTCTCTCGATGACCCTACCTCTACCTCTTGTGTTTTTGGTGCAGGAGTTGATGAGTGGACAGGTTTTGCAGGCTGTTGTTTTGTAATGCTGAACCAAAATCGGTGGCTGCTTTTTTCTTCCTTCATAATTGCGGTCTTTTTTGTACCATTTACCATTGGTAGAAAGTGCGTTTCCCTGCGGACAGATGTAAACGTTTTCTTCTTCATTGAAAACAAAGTTGGCTACGTTGTATGAAGGGTCAGGAGCCATAGAAGAGGAAGAAATATCGGGAATAGCCACCACCACATCTACGCCCAGTCCATCTGCTTTTTTGAACTCACTTCCGGTGTGGTAGCCTTTGTCAAAAACGGCAGTAAATTCATTATTTCCTAATACTTCAACGGCTTGCTGGAGCATGCTTCCCATGGCTTTGGAATCATTCTCATTGGTAACTTCGTAATTAATTGGAATGTTGAGTTTGGCATCCACGGTACTTTGGATGTTATAAGCCACCTCGGTAATGTTGTTGCGAACAATCATTTGTCTGGATTCAGGGTCAGAAGTAGAAATTTGAACTTCACCTGTTGCCTCTAATTGCTTTTGAAAATCTTGGTATTGTTTTTTATGCAGCTGATGCTTATTGATTTTGCTGTTGATTTCTTGCTTTTTCTCCTCACTTAAATCCTTGTCTTCGCTTGCTAATATAGAGTTGTACTCATCAAGTTTGTTATCGATATAGGCAATGTGCCGCTCTATTTTTTTTTCGTTAAAGTTGTTTTTCTTGGAGTTTTGTGCACGGAGTTTGGTTCCGTCACCGGCAATCAACTTACCGCCAATCAACTGAAAATGTTGTGCGAGTTTGACGGTTGAACGAAACACATTTTTAATGGCTTGAGGATTGTCTTTTCTAAAGTTGGCAATGGTATTGTGATCAGGAACAAGACCACGCATGAGCCACATCAATTCTATGTTTCGTTTACATTCTTTTTCCAACTGACGCGAGGAGCGTATGCGGTTCAAATAACCATACAAAAACAGCTTCAACAAATCAGCAGGGTGATAGGCGGGACGCCCATTTTCAATAAAGTCCAATTTAAAACCCGCATCAGCTAAATTGATGCTGTTCACAAACAGCTCAATAAACCTGATTTCATTATTATGCTCAATTTGCTCTTCCAAACAAAAGAAAGTGATTTGATTTCTGTCCTTGCCTTGTATGAATTTCATGCAGTAAATATACTGACAATCAATTCGTTAAGCAACTAATTTCGATATAACTTATTAACAATCTGTGTGTTAAAAAGTAAGAGGTTATTAGACAGTTTGACGTTTATGGCAATTACCCACGATTTGATTTGTTTTCTTAGAGCAAAAAACCTTGGCTGTACCAAAAGTCAGGAAGATGAAGTCGCATTGTTGTATGTGTCGATGTGCTTCTGAAATTGCAGTGTTGATTTTTTCCACTACAAGCTCTTTGTTCATATCGGAAAATGAACTATGGTGCAATTCGCTGTGCCAGAGTTCATTAAAATGAAAAAGGTTGTTTTCTTCAAATTGAGTTTTGTGCAAACAATACTCAAAAGATTTTGCCATACTCACCGGATTATAAAGGATGCCAAAGGGATTCAGTCCAACGTGAAAACGGTCTTTAAGCAAGATATGTGCAATGTTTTCAGCAAAACATGAACCCATAAAAAAGAGATGACTACTCGGGATAATCTTTCGGTCTGTCTGGGGATTCCAGTCAAAAGGTAATACCCAATTCATAGGTAATTAAAATTGTTGAGAAGATTGAAAGAGGGATGCGGCAGTGCGGATAAGCTCAGGGTCTTGTCCGTGTGGAGCCATCAGTTGCATGCCAAAAGGCAGCCCTTCTGCTGAATGAGCCATAGGAATAGAGATGGCAGGAATGCCGGCTAAATTTGCATGAACCGTAAATATGTCAGCAAGGTACATGGTCAAAGGGTCGTGTGATTTTTCGCCAAGTTTAAAAGCCGGAGTTGATGTAGTAGGGGTTAGGATATAATCATTTTGTTCAAATACTTTATCAGTAAACTCCTTAATCTGTCTGCGGACTTTAAGTGCTTTGGTGTAGAATGCATCTACTTTTTCTGATGTAAGCATATAAGTACCAAGCATTATTCTGCGTTTTACTTCTTTTCCGAATCCTTCAGAACGTGATTTTTTGAACATTGAATCTAAGTCTGTGCTGTCGGGACTTCTGTGTCCATAAAGCATTCCACTGAATCTTGAAAGGTTGGAACTCGCTTCGGCAGTTGATAAGGCATAATAACAAGGCACCAAATAATTAATCAAAGGGAAATCAATGTAATTAATATTGTGTCCTTGACTTTTAAGTGTTTCAATAATTTGTTGTGTATAAACTCTGATTTCAGGGTTAATGCCTTCGCTTTCAACACATTCTTTGAAAACACCAAAAGATAATTTTTTACCGGTTCCTCCCTGTTCTAAATAACAATCAGGACATTCTTCCAGCATTGTTGCATCATAATTATCTTTACCTGAAATAACTTCCATAAGAAGTGCAAGGTCTTCGGCAGATTTGGATAAAGGTCCAATTTGGTCAAATGAAGAAGCATAAGCAATAAGTCCGTATCGCGATACAACTCCATAGCTTGGTTTATACCCCCACAGACCGCAGAAAGAAGCCGGTTGACGAATAGAGCCTCCGGTATCTGAACCCAAACTTGCATGGCACATTCCAGCTTGGACCGCCACGGCAGGACCACCCGATGAGCCACCGGAAACCCTTGTGTTGTCAACAAAATTCTTGACGGGACCAAAAGCAGAATTTTCATTAGAGGCACCCATTGCAAATTCGTCACAGTTCAAACGCCCAATAATAATTGCGTCCTCTGCCAGTAACTTTTCTACCACAGTAGCATTGTACACCGACTCGAATCCTTCTAATATTTTCGATGCTGCCGATAGTTTATGTCCTTTATAGCAAATATTGTCTTTGATTCCAATAAAAAGACCTGCTAACTTTCCGGCTGTTCCGGTTTTGAATTTTTGGTCAATTTCTTTAGCCTTTGCTATGGTTTCATCAGCAAATACCTCTAAAAAAGCGTTAAGATGCTTGTGTTGCTCTATTTTTTGTAAATAACCATTTGCTAACGTCTCACAAGACGATTGACCGGATAAAATTCTTGAACGAATTTCCGATAGGGAATTGGAAGCCGAAGACATTGTCAATACAAGTTAGTCTATGCTTTGTCTTTGGGCTGTTCTTTCATGTTGTCTTCAATCTCCTTTTTAACATTGTTTTTAGCATTGTTAAATTCTCTGATTCCTTGACCCAACCCACGCATAAGCTCAGGAATTTTTCTTCCGCCAAATAACAATACAATTGCAAGAAGGATTAAAAGCCACTCACTGCCTCCGATAGAACCTAAAAATAAAAGTGTCATACTTATCTCTATTAGACCCGCAAAGGTAAATGTTTACTTAATCTTTGCAACTAATTTCATAATAAGTTTTATGGTTTATATCTATACTTATAAAGGTTTGAATCATAGTGCTATTCATGGAAATGGTTAAAAACTATATGCGCTTTTTTAACACCAATCTGCCTCTCAATTTCTTTCAATTCCGCCTTTTTTATGTTGTTCACAGACTTAAAATACTGCAATAAAACTTCTTTTGTTTTTTCGCCTATTCCAAATATAATATCCAATTCAGAACTCAGCGATGTTTTGCTTCTTCTGTTTCTATGATGAGTAATTCCAAAGCGGTGTGCCTCGTCCCGCATTTGTTGAATGATTTTCAGAGTTTCAGATTTTTTGTTAAGAAACAATGGAATAGGGTCTTCAGGGTAAAATAGCTCTTCCAAATTTTTAGCAATTCCAATAATGGCAATTTTGCCATATAATTCAAGGCTTTTAAGCGCCTCGACCGCACTGCTCAACTGACCTTTGCCACCATCAACAATAATGAGTTGTGGCAGGTTTTGATTTTCTTCAAGCATTCTTTTATACCTACGTGTGATTACCTCGTGCATTGTTGCAAAGTCATTAGGTCCAGTTATGGTTTTTACTATAAAATGTCGATAATCTGACTTGGATGGTTTTCCATTTCTGAACACTACACAGGCTGAAACGGCATCGCTTCCTTGAAAGTTTGAGTTGTCAAAACATTCTATATGGCGTGGTTGTTCAGTTAGACGTAAATCTTCTTTCATATTTTCCATCACTCTGTCTGTACGCACTTCAGGGTCAAGGGTTTCTGATATCTGAGTTCGTTCCTTTTTATAGTAAAAAGCGTTTTTAAGACTCAAGTCCAGCAGTAGTTTTTTGTCGCCTCTTTGCGGAACGGTAATCTTAATTTCACTTCTTTTTATATCAATTTCAAAAGGGAGTATAAGCTCTTTTGCAAACGTGGGGACAATGTTTCTAATCTCTGCAAAAGCAGCAATAATAAGGTCTTCATCAGTTTCATCAAGATTCTTTTTTATTTCCAGATTTCTTGCCCTTGTGATGATACCATTGGTAACCCTTAGATAGTTTACAAAACCTTTGTTTTTGTCGCTCACCAGACTAAGCACTTCCACATCTTGAATAGAGGGAGGGACGATGGTTGATTTGGCTTGGAATTTTTCAATAATTTCAAGGTGCATCTTGTATTTGTGTGCATCTTCAAATGCAAGTTTGGTGACTGCCTCCTTCATTTGTTTTTTTAGATGCGTTTTGACTTCATTCAAATTCCCTTTGAGGAGAAATTTTATTTGTTCAATATTCTGATTGTAATTATCCTCTGTTTGTAGCCCAACACAAGGTCCCTTGCAATTACCAATATAATATTCTAGACATAATCTGAATTTGCCTTTATTGATATTTTCTTCGCTGAGATTAAGGTTGCAGTTTCGCAACGGATACAATTCCTTGATTAATTCCAACATTACATTCATCATCTTGACAGATGAATAGGGTCCAAAATATTGGCTGCCATCGTTGACAATATTGCGAATTGGGAAAACTCTTGGAAAACGTTCGCGGGTGATTTTGATATAAGGGTACGATTTGTCATCTTTTAGATTGATGTTGTACCGTGGTTTATATTGTTTGATTAAGGAATTCTCGAGCAACAGTGCATCATATTCAGTTTCAACTACGACCGTTTCAATTCGATTAATTTTAGAAACCAGCACTTTAGTCTTATGATTTTCATAATGGTTTTTATTAAAATAGCTGCTTACACGTTTTTTTAGGTTCTTGGCTTTGCCTATGTAAATAATCGTGTCGGTTTCGTCAAAGTATTTATAAACACCGGGTTTGTTCGGTAGGTTTGTAATTATGTCTTTCAATACACTTACAGACATTGCACTGCAAAATTAAACAAAAGAGGGCAGGAAAATATTTAGATTTGCTTACTCTTGATTACCCCTCAAGTCTATTATTCGAACCGCACACTCTTGGCAGGTGAAATAGTGCTCACCATTTGAACCGGAATCATCAGTGCTAAGAAACAAACTGCAAAACATGCAAGGTTAACAATTAGAATCATTGCAGGATTTATGTCAATGGGCACTGTATCAATGTAATATGTTTCTTGATTGAGTTTCAGAAACCCGGTTTTGGACTGCAAATAACACAATCCTACACCCAGCACATTTCCAATGAGAATGCCAATGAACGCAATGTATGAAATTTTATAAAGGAAAATATTTTTGATTTCAGCATTAGAAGTTCCTAATGTTTTAAGGATTCCTATCATATTTGTGCGTTCTATTACAAGGATGAGCAAAGCAGTAATGAGGCTGATTCCCGATACAAAAATCATAAGCGATAAAATGATGTATTTGTTTACATCCAAATAGTTTAGCCATTGGAAAATTTGTGGTTGCAACTCTGTAATTAAATGCACATCCAGATTGTAATCCAGCCTGTTCAATAATTGTGTTCTAACAAATTCAGGGTCAGTATCGGGTTGTAGAAATAGTTCGAGATGAGAAATTTGATTTTGACTTTCGGCAAAAATGCGTTGAATATCAGCCATACTCCCTAATGCCAGCATTTTGTCTTGTTCTTCGAGCCCTGTCTGATAGATTCCGCATACCGTTGGTGCAATTGCGCGAACAGGCTGTTTGATAAAATATGCCCGGATTTTGTCACCGATTTTTAAACCCAGTTTGTTTGCCATAAACTGTGAAATCAAAACATCATTCCTTTCCTTTGGCATTCGCCCTTGTTTGATGTATTTTTGGAAATACTCAGCATGATATGTTGAATCAATTCCTTTGTAAATAATCCCTAGCATTTCGTCATTCGCTTTGATGATAGCGGGCTTGGCAGCAACTCTGTTCACAAACCGCACTCCAAGAATCTTTGCAATATCACGATTTAAATTGACTGAATCGTCAAAAAGTGGGTAGTCATAATTGTCTGTTGTGCCGGTTCTTCGGATTTCAATATCTCCACTAAAACCTTTGACCTTACTTTCAATTTCTTTCTGAAATCCATTGACTGCAGATATCGCAATTACAATCACAGCAAAGCCAAGTGCAACACCGGCAATGGCAATATTCATTATCCTGCTTGCAAAGCTGTTTTTGTTCTTGCTTGACAATCTTCGGGCAATGAAATAGGATAGGTTCATGGTTGCGCTAAATGTACTAAAATTGTACAATGTTTTTGTGGCTTCAAAATTGCACAAAAAAGGCGGTGAAACACAGTCTTTTATTACTTCTTTTACAAACCGGTTTGATGTGGGCAAGCCCACGCCCTGCCGCCCTGTCCACAAAAGAATATATACCCTTGCTCAAAGGCAAATCTGTGGCTTTGGTTGTCAATCAAACTTCCATGATTAACCAAACTCATTTGGTGGATAGTCTGCTCAAAATGGGTATTAACATCAAATACATTTTTGCACCGGAACATGGTTTTAGAGGCGATCATAGTGATGGTGCGGTGGTTGCATCAGGCAAAGATGCCAAGACGGGACTAACCTTGATTTCGCTTTACGGTTCCAATAAAAAACCTACGCCCGAACAACTACAGGGGGTGGATATAGTACTTTTTGATATTCAAGATGTTGGTGTGCGTTTCTACACTTTTATTTCTACAATGCATTATGTGATGGAAGCTTGTGCAGAACAACATATTCCGATGATGATTTTGGACAGACCTAACCCTAACGGAAACTATGTGGACGGACCGGTATTAAAGAAAAATTATGAATCTTTTGTAGGTATGCACCCAATTCCTGTAGTACATGGTTTGACTGTGGCAGAACTTGCGCAGATGATTAATGGGGAAGGGTGGTTGAAAGGAGGAATCAAATGCGATTTAATTATTATCAAAGCTCAAAACTATACCCACAATTCCTATTATGAGTTACCCGTATCACCATCTCCAAATTTGCCAAATCAGTTAGCTGTATTATATTATCCCGGGCTGTGTTTGTTTGAGGGGACGAATGTGAGTTTGGGCAGGGGAACCAACAAACCTTTTCAGATATTTGGTTTTCCCGGCTGGGCGAGTGCGCCATTTGCATTTACTCCGCGCCCTATTCCCGGTGTGTCTGATAATCCACCCTTGAAAAATCAAGAGTGTAGAGGCTATGATTTGTCTGATTCTGCACCGGCTGACATTTTTAAGCTTAGACAGTTGAACATAGACCGGCTGCTAATTGCCTATGATGCGTATCCGCAAAAAGATAAGTTTTTTCTTTCCAATCTCTTTTTTGACAAATTAGCAGGTACGGACGAACTACGCAAACAAATCATTGCAGGCAAAACAGCTGCCCAAATAAGAGCATCTTGGCAGCCTGATTTGGAAATATATATGAAAATGCGCGCCAAATATTTGTTGTACGATTAAAAGCAAACTGTTTTTAATATATACATTTCAACTTTTTTAGCCATTGAGCATTGTCAAACAAGGCTCTTGCATCAGTCAAAATGCGATTTTTGTCAAAAGTTATAGTGCCGTTGCTGAGTGCAATAATTGCTTGTGTGAGAGCAGATTCATCTTGCAGAGGAACTTCTATTCCCATGTGCTTTTGAATGTATTCTTCAGGACCTCCACATGGAGTATAAATGACAGGCACGCCCATGCATAGTGCTTCTGCACATGTAATCCCAAAAGTTTCGTAATGGCTGAAACAGATGAGTGCGTCTGCTTGTGCAATCGTGGCAAGGGCGCGTTCGTGCGACATCTCAGGCAGGAAACTTATTTGTTGGATAGGAATGTTCAGTTCGTTCACTTGTTTCTCATAGACACGGGTGTCATTCGCTCCTCCTAACAATAGTTTCATATTTGGATTTGTGTTCAAAGATCTTGCAAACGCCCTAATGATTCCGGACACATTTTTTTGTTCATCTCTGAAATTGGACAAATGAACAAATGTAAACGCTTTATAGGTATTGTCTTTCGGCTGTGGTTCAGCATATCGTACAATGTTATGCAGAACAGATGGTTTTGTCTTAGCGATGCCGAGTTTTTGGATGTTTGTGCCGAGATTTTCGGATACGGTGATAAATCCTTGAGCATTGCGCCCAACGAGGCGACTCAGAAATTTGAGTCCAAATTTGTTGAGTTGATTATTCTGTGGGAGATAACCCGTCCAGTGTTCGGTAATGAAATAGGGAATATTATTTTTACGCTTGAACAAATAGGCGAGAAGTCCCATTTTCCAAATTACTTGTACATGACAGAAATCTACTTTGCCACGTTCTTTTTTAATTTGTTTCAATAGTATTGAACCCGAATACAGAAAGAAAGGGTAGCGCATCAACCATGGTTTCTTTTCAAGGTAAAACACCCTTTCTTCCAAGTCATTTGTCTTTTTGTTTACAACCAGTTCGCTTTTTCCGGCTTCTTGTTTATTGCAAATATGCAAAACCGTAACTTTGTATTCTCGAGAGGTTTCTTCGGCTATACGTTGCACAAAATCCCCGTTAAAAGGCGTGTATCGGTTGGGATACCACGATGCCAATATGAGAATATGGGGTTTGTGCGCTTGCATATAGGATTACATCTGCTCAGGAACTTCAATCCCGAGTAGTGCCATAGCGGATTTGAGTGTGTTTCCGGTTAGAAATGCAAGTTTAAGACGCTGGTTTTTGACAGCTTCATCCGTTTCGCGCAGAAACGATACTTCTTTGTAAACCCTGTTAAACGCTTTGGTTAGTTGTATGCAATATGCCGCAATGATAGCCGGGTTATACTCCAGAGCCGCTTTTGCGATTTCATTCTTATATTGATATAATGTAAAAATACAGTCTCTTTCGGTTTCGTGCAAAGGCAATGTTTGGTTGTTTATAGATTGCCATTGATTCCCGGCTTGGCGTAATAATGAGCGAATACGCGCATGTGTGTATTGAACAAAAGTACCTGTGTCGCCTTGGAAATCAATAGACTCAGCAGGGTTGAAAAGCATTCTTTTTTGAGGATCTACTTTGAGAATAAAAAATTTGAGAGCCGCTAACCCCAACATTTTGTATAGTTTTTCTTTTTCTTCCGCACTCATTCCTTCGGTTTTGCCAAGTTCTTCGGATTTCTGGCGGGCGGTGTCAAACATTTCCTGCAGCAAATCGTCAGCATCAACGACTGTTCCTTCGCGCGATTTCATTTTGCCGCTTGGCAAGTCCACCATTCCATAAGACAGATGATAAAGTCCAGATGCATAAGGTTTTTCAAGCCTTTCAAGAATTTTGAACAAGACTTTGAAATGGTAATCTTGTTCATTGCCTACCACATAAATACTCTTGTTGATATGGAAATCTTTGAATTTAAGTTCTGCGGTACCTAAGTCTTGTGTCATATAAACAGAGGTGCCATTGCTTCTGAGAAGAAGCTTTTTGTCCAATTTGTCTGATGTAAGGTCAATCCAGACAGAGTTATCAGGTTCGCGGTAGAATATACCTGTTTGCAGCCCTTCTTCCACAATTTCCTTACCCAGTGTGTAGGTGTTTGATTCGTAGTAAGTATGGTCAAAATCTACTCCGATTGTTTGATAAGTTTTGTCAAAACCTTCATATACCCATCCGTTCATCATTTTCCAAAGGGCAATAGTTTCGGGGTCGTTTTGTTCCCATTTCAGAAGCATAGCATCGGCTTCTTGCATGATTGGAGCTGCTTTTGCAGCTTGTTCATCGCTCATACCTTGGGCTGTGAGTTCAGCTATTTGATTGCGGTATTGTTTGTCAAACTCTACATAATATTTACCTACCAAATGGTCGCCTTTGATACCCGTATTTTCGGGAGTTTCTCCGTTGCCAAACTTTTGCCATGCTAACATGGATTTGCAAATGTGAATACCTCTGTCATTAATAAGGTTGGCTTTGATGACTTCAAAACCGTTGGCTGTCATAAGATTTGCCACAGAATAACCTAATAAGTTGTTGCGGATATGACCCAAATGTAATGGTTTGTTGGTGTTAGGAGATGAGTATTCTACCATCACGCGCTGTCCTTTGCCAAATTCATTGATTGGTGCTTGAAATGTGGAATTGAAATTTGAATTTAGAAATTGCGACCAAATTTCATCGCGAATACTGAGGTTCAAAAATCCTTTAACAACTTGAAATTTTGAAACGTAGTTTCCTTCGCTAACCAGGTATTCACCTATTTGTTGGGCAGTTTGTTCAGGAGATGTTTTTGTAAATCTAATGTAGGGAAATACAACAAAGGTTAGGTTTCCTTCAAATTCTTTCTTGGTAGTTTCGAGTACTATATTGTTTGCATCAACACTATGTCCAAAAAGTTCATGAACAGCCTTGGCTATTTCACTTGATAAATTCTTAATAATTTCCATTGTGATAGGTGAGGCAAAAATACTGCTATCCACCGATACCTTCTATATTAGATTTCAATTTATTGGCTCTTTCTAAGATGTCTGTATCATCATAATTC
Organism: Bacteroidota bacterium; assembly: GCA_023957335.1. NCBI lineage: Bacteria > Pseudomonadati > Bacteroidota > Bacteroidota bacterium. The sequence continues at coordinate 96,091 of JAMLHC010000005.1, forward strand.
CCAATGACGTAGTTCAATGTAGCTTTGGCTTGAAAATCATCAGATTCGCGATGGTAAATTTCCGCCAACAATAGGAAACAACGTGCTTGCCAATATTCAAATGCTACAAACTGTTTGTTATATTCAAAAATTTTAGCTTTAGAAGTAGCAAGGTCAGAATTGTCAAACAATATTTGACAAGTAAAATAATAGGCTTCTGCTCCGTATTCATCTTTGTTGCCTTTGAGAGTTTGAGCAAAATAGTTGTTAGCAGTTACAAGATCATGGCTTTCATAATACAAAACCCCGATTTTGTTCAATACTTCCCCTTGGATATTTTGTGGTATGTTATCCATACGCAACAGTCGCAGTCCTTTGGTTTCAGTAATTTGCAGGTTAGACAACTCAAAAGCGCAACGAATTTGTCCAAGATAAGCACTGAGCAGGGTTTGTTTTTCAGAACTAAAGGTTTCAAGTTTGTCGTAGTAGTATAAGGAGGAATCGTAGTTTTCATTTGAGTAATAATACACCGCAAGTCTTTTTGCAGATTCTTTTCTAAACTCATTAGGAGTGCTTTCGGTGATATACCTGTATTGAAAGTTAGATTCCTCGTTTTCGGAGACTTTATTTAAACATGTTGCCAAATAAAACCGCGCACTGATATTGAAAAACCCGTTTGGAAACTCTCTTAAATAATTTCTAAAATTATCAATAGCACCGGTGCAGTTGTTGTTCATGTATAAATTAAAAGCACCTTGATAAGAAACAGAGTCTCTGAAAGAAACGCTGATTCCGGCATTGGGTACAGTTTCTAACCATGAGAGGTATTTGTCGGATTCACCGCGAGAAACATAAATGCGTTCAACGTAGCCGATTGCACTCTTGGATTCTTGTGTGCCGGGGTAGGTTTGTACTAATCGTTTGAATTCATCCAATGCCTGATTGTCATTTTCGATAGTATAATACATCACTCCCAAAGCCAACAAGCAGTTTTTGCCATAATTGCTGTTGGGAAAATCTTCGAGCAAATATCTGAAGTTTCTTTCGGCTTCTTGATAGTTCTCCATCTGCATCCATTCGGTAGCAACTTCGTAGATTGAATGTTCTATATAAACAGACCCCGGGTATTCACTTGGAATACGCTTCATCATAGCAATTTTCTGACTACCTTTGTTTTGAATGCCTAATATCATTCCTTGTTGAAAGAGAGCATAATCACTGCCGGCAACTTTCTTTGCAGAGATGTAAGCGTAATTATCTATGGCATCTTTATAATTACGCAACATATAATTACAATCTGCTACTCGCAAATAAACATCATTCAAGTAATTGATATCTTGTGGTTTGCCTACATTCAATGATTTGTAACGATTGAAATAGTTGAGTGCCTCAGCATATCTTTTTAGGTCGAAAAGACAATAACCGGCTGCATAATTTGCATAGATAAAATAGGTTGTTTCTTTTGCAGCACTTGAGTTGAGGAATGTTTGATAATAACCCAACGCCCTTTCTTTATTTTTAATATTAAATTCTATTTCGCCTAACCAGAAATTTGCAATCGCAGTATAAGTAGGGTTGTCATTCATTTTGGCAGCTTTTTGCAGTACTTCCTTGGCATCCGCAAAGTCTTTGTTTAGCACCAATTCTTCGCCACGCAGAATTAAAATCTGATGCAATACCAAGCGTGAATCTTGGTCTAAACTCGGAATTGACTCAAGAATGGGAATTGCAGATTTATAGTCATTTGTAACCAAAAACAACTTGGCAAGATTGGTCTGTGCTTCTTGCTTGTTTCTTGATTGTGGAAATGACTCGATAAACTTGCTAAAAGTTGCAATAGCTGTTTTATAATCTTCAAGTTCAAAAGCTATTTTGGCAAGACTATACATTGCATTTTCTTTGATTTCTTTGTCAAAATCAGTTCGCTGAGCTTCAAAAAAAGCGTTGTAGGCATTCTGTTTTTTACCTTCATTTATAAAACATTCTCCAAGGTGATAGCTTGCCATTTGTGCAAGTGCGGTTCCTAAATTCGCAATTTTTGAAAACGCGACAAATGCTTCACTGCATCTTTGGGTTTTATAATATGCATAACCAATTTCATACAGTTCATCCTCGTTCAGGCTATCGTATGAAGTGTAGCCTTTGGCAAAATAATTAGCAGCGTTGCTAAAATCATTCAGGCGGTAATAGGACCTGCCTTTAAGGACATTTTTAGCATCTTCAAGTTTGCCAAGATTGGTCTTATCTGCATATTCAATGGCTTTTTTGTATTCTCCTTTTAGGTAATACATCTGACAGATATAGAGTTTCATTGACTGAGGACCTTTGTCCTCAATTTTTAAGAATGCGTCAAGTGCAGAAGCATAGTCTCCGGTTTTGTAGCAAACATATCCATAATAATAGGTTGCTTTGGCAAAGTTCTTAGTAGGACGTAGTGTAAGAGGGTAGAGAGCATCTTTTGCATCGTCATATTTTCCTGCTTCAAACAGACTGTATCCTTTTCTAAACAGAAATTCATCAGTTTCATCTCTGTCAAGTATGCTGATATTCACTTGCTTGTAATATTGAGCCGCCATTTTAAATTTACTTTTATAGAAAAAGTAATCCGCAATCTCTTTTTTGACAAATTCAGAACGCTGACTTACAGGGTGCTCATCTAAATATCTCTTTGCATATTCATAAGCATTTGTTTGATCTACACGCAATTTTGCAGAAACAATATAGTATTCTGCTTCATGTACGTAATCCCCTGATGCACCTGATTTGATATATCTTTCAAACCCCCTGATAGACTTATTATAAAGCCCTTTTTCGTATGCTCTTAGTGCACGCTCAAATTCAATATCAGGCTTCTCATAATTTAGATTAATTTGCGCATTTGCTGTTGCAAAACCAAGACAAATGAGCATCGTTGCATATAGTCTCAAAAACATTCTTCAAATAAATAGTGTAGGTAATGATTGCATAACTTTTACTTGTAAACAAGTGTGGAAATCGGTTAGCTTTGCAGGACTTTTTTAAATATGATACCATTACAGCAAATTAGAGGCGCAAAAGATGAGATAATCCAGAGATTGAATAAGCGTGGAAGAGATTTCAGTTCAGATATAGAGCAATTGGTAAAATTAGATGAAGACCGAAGGAAGTGTCAGAAAGAAATGGATACGCTATTGGCACAGTCCAATTCATTCTCCAAAGACATTGCATTAGCTTTTAAAAACGGGAATAAAGAAGAGGCAGAAAGACTCAAAACGGCATCTTCTGCTATGAAAGAAGAAATTAAGCTTGCAGAAAATAAATATAAAGATTTGAGCGATGATATTCAGCATTTTATGTACACAATTCCAAACGCACCACATATATCGGTTCCTTTTGGAAAAAGTGCCGAAGAAAATGAAGAAATATTTAAGTGGGGAGAAATACCAAAACTTGGAGCCAACGCACTGCCGCATTGGGAGTTAGCATCTAAATATAAATTAATTGATTTTGAATTAGGTACTAAAATTGCCGGTGCAGGGTTCCCAGTATATCAAGGGAAGGGCGCCAGGTTGCAAAGAGCTTTGATAAACTTCTTTTTAGATAAAGCATTGCAGGCAGGGTACATAGAAATTCAACCTCCAATTGTAGTAAATGAGGCTTCCGGCTATGGGACTGGACAATTGCCGGACAAAGAAGGGCAGATGTATTATGTGGGATTGGATGATTTGTATTTGATTCCCACAGCCGAAGTTCCTATTACCAACCTATACAGAGATGTGATACTTAAAGAGGAGGACTTCCCGATTAAGAATGTGGGTTATACACCTTGCTTTCGGAGAGAAGCCGGTTCGTATGGAGCACACGTGAGAGGACTGAACAGATTACATCAGTTTGATAAAGTAGAAATTGTACAGATTGCCAATCCCAACAATTCATACAAAGTGTTGGATGAAATGATTGAGCATGTAAAATCTCTGTTAATGACATTAAATTTACCGTTCAGGATATTGCGACTTTGCGGAGGAGATATGGGGTTTGCAAGTGCATTAACCTATGACTTTGAAGTATATTCAACAGCACAAGAACGCTGGCTTGAAGTGAGTTCGGTATCCAACTTTGAAGCATTTCAAAGTAACCGACTTAAGCTTCGATACAAAAATGCCGATGGTAAAAGTGAATTAGCTCATACTTTAAACGGAAGTGCAATGGCATTGCCCCGCATTGTTGCTGCCTTACTTGAGAACAATCAAGATGCAAACGGAATAAAAATGCCGGAATGTTTGCACTCCTATCTTGGATTTGACCGAATTTAATCTATGCGTAGATTGCGCTTTACATTATCCTTTGCACTTGTGACTTTTATTGTTTTACGCTCACAAGCTCAATGGATGGAGTGTATTGACCAGACAAGAGTGCAGCCATTGTATCAATGTAATCAAGAATTATTTGATCCTGTTTGTGGTTGTGACGGAAATACTTATCGCAACTTATGTACTGCCTACAATAACTATGGAGTATCTTATTATACTGGGGGAGTTTGTCAAGGTTTTTTTATGGATATATATCCCAATCCTATGACTAGTCTTGATCCTATGCATTTGAATATTCAATTTAAAGACGGTGATGTTGGAAATTTGAATATTCGAATTATTGATTATTTCGGACAATTAGTATTTCAACAACTTTATAACGGAGTGAGCAAAATAGAAACACAGATTGATTTGAAATTTATTAAGCAAGGAATTTATCTCGTGATAGTTGAATCTAATCATGGGCAATTATGGGTCGAAAGAATTTTAAGAATATGAAGTTACATACAATTGATACTGGTTTTTTTAAACTAGATGGAGGTGCAATGTTTGGAGTTGTACCCAAAGTGATTTGGAATAAACTAAATCCTGCTGATGAAAATAATCTCTGCACCTGGGCGATGCGTTGCCTTTTAATCGAGAAAAACGAAAAACGCATTTTGATTGATACAGGAATGGGTAACAAACAAAGTGAAAAATTCTTTAGCTATTATGAACCACATGGAGAGGCTAAATTAGAGAAGTCAATCAGAAGGGCAGGATTCTCAATGGAAGATATTACGGATGTGATACTAACACATCTTCATTTTGATCATTGTGGAGGAGCGGTTAAATGGAATGATAAAAAGGATGGATATGTTCCGACTTTTCCACATGCTACATATTGGTTAGATGAAGACCACCTACAAAGTGCCCTCAATCCTAATCCTCGCGAGAAGGCGTCTTTCCTTTCCGAAAATATTAATCCCTTAATAGAACAAGGAAGAGTCCAATTTATCAATGGCAGTGATTTTATTATACCGGAGATTACATTTGAAAGATGCTATGGCCATACAGAATCCATGCTTATTCCAATTATCCGATACAAAGGCAAAGAGGTGATTTATTGTGCAGACTTATTTCCTTCTTCAGCACATCTGCCATTGAATTTTGTAATGGGATATGATATCAGGCCGCTCAATGTTATGACAGAAAGAGCGACAATTCTGCAGCGTGCTCTTGAAAATAATAGCATTCTGTATTTTGAACATGATAAAAATATAGAAGCAGTGACCGTTAAGAACAATGAAAATAATAAGGTCGTTGTAGATGAAGTGTTTAAAATTTCAGAAATTTAAAGTGACTATTTGGAAAGATAGCTTAGAAAAAATTTGCATTGTATTCTTTAACAATGCATATTTGCTACCTTTAAAAGTATGGTTGTAATACGACAGAGTATGGATTTAAAAAACTACATGAAATCACTTAGAGTCATAGGGAAGGTGTCTTTGGCGTTGATTGCCTTTGGATTTGCAGGTAAAGTCAATGCTCAGCAAGACCCTTATTATACCCATTATAATTTTGTTCGTCCACTATTTAATCCGGCAGCAATTGGATTAGACGGTAAGTGGTGTGCGTTTGGAATCTCGCACAGTCAGTATATGGGATTAGAAGATAGAACACCGCTATATGAAACACCAAATAATGCCAAGATGCAAGCTGTTCCGGGAGTTGGACCGAAAACCAATGGTGCGGGTATTAGCATTCCCATTAATAAATATAATAGAGCAACGGAATCAAGTAAGAATTATGGAGGTGTTGGTTTAGTATTCTATAATGATAAGTTGGGATATGAAGTTAATAATGTTGTTAGAGGACAGTTTGCGTATAGGTACTTCTTTAATGAAGATGTTTCTTTATCTGCCGGAGCAGACATTGGTTATTTACAAAAAGGATTAGATGGTGCAAAACTTCGTGCTATTCAACCCAATGACCCATATATACCGACAAGTTTAGAAACTGACGGAGGTTTAACAGCATCTTTCGGTTTGTTTTATAATAATCAAAAGTTTCACAACCTGGTAATTGGGTTAAGTTCAACTAATTTAATGCCTCACGATTATAGATTTGGAAATAATGGAATGGTATTTTCAAAAACAGCAAGACATTACTATGTATTAGGTAGTATGGAAATGCCTAACTTTATAGGAAACCCTTCTTTAACATTTATGCCATCCGTCCTTTTCAAGTATAATGCAAAACTACAAGCGGATGCCACAGCATTAGTTGAATATATGGAAACTATTAGCGGAGGCTTAGGATATCGTTCAATAAGTGATGCATTATCACTTATGTTTGGATATAAATATAAAGGCATTAGGGTGGGGCTTAGTTATGATGTAACATTAAGCAGATTGAGAAAAGTAAGTAATGGTACATTTGAGGTTGTTGCCAATTATTGCTGGATTATTATACCGCCACCACCACCGGGTGTAATTCCTATTCTTACTCCATTATGGATTGATAGGGAAAGCAGCCAAGAATAATTAATGAATCAATACACAATATTAAAAATAAAGAAACGTTTAGAAAGTCTGACAGCATATAAATAAACGATTAAATTATCACAGATGAAGCAATTTAAATCAAAGTTATTTTCAGTAACACAAAGTAAATTGGGGAATTTACTTACCTTAGAAAATAGTTCAAGAAAGAAAAAACTTATCAATTCATTCAAGATGATAGGTTTGGCAGTGATGTTTTCAATAATAGGATGCGGACCCGGCAATACCGGAGATGTTATTGGAGTACAGGGAAGACGTGCTTGGTTTCACCCAACACCTTTTGGAATGGTATATGTTCCGACCGGTTCATTTAACACAGGACAAAGTGACGAGGATATTTTTCACAGTTACTTGGCTCCGAATAAACAAATGACGATTGCAGGTTTTTGGATTGATGAAACCGAGATTACTAATAATGAATATCGTCAATTTGTTCAATATGTAATTGATTCTCTCGCTATTGAGATGCTTGATAATGATCTATATTTTGTAGAAGATCCTAATTCAGGTGAACGTTTTATTAATTGGAGAGAAGTACGTAGAAGTTTTTATGTTGATAATCCTGATATTCAAGATGATATTGCCGATATGTTTGTCTCTGAAGATGAACGTTTTAGACATAAGAAAGAAATTGACACCAGAAAACTATTTTATAGCTATGATTGGATAGATTATTTTGATGCAGCAACAAATGGAGAAAACTTAGATAGATATAATCCTGCACCTCGTAAAAAATTTATAAGAAAGGAGCGTACTCTAATATATCCTGATACATTGTGCTTTATCAGAGACTTTACATATTCATATAATGAGCCAATGGCACGTCATTATTTTCACCACGTAAAATATGATGATTATCCGGTAGTAGGCGTAAATTGGCACATGGCTAATGCATTCTCATATTGGAGAACCTATTACAAAGAGGATTATTGGAATAGTATTGGAGCACCACCTACTGAAGATTATAGACTCCCTACGGAATACGAATGGGAATATGCAGCTAGAGGTGGAAGGATTGGTAATAAATATCCATGGGGCGGACCCTACACGCGTAATTCAAAAGGTTGTATGCTTGCTAATTTCAAACCTTTAAGAGGTAATTATGGCGCAGATGGTGGTTTATACCCTGTTAGAGCAGATTCATATTTTCCGAATGATTATGGTATCTATAATATGGCTGGAAATGTAAGCGAGTGGACAAGAAATGCTTTTGAAATTTCTTCAAACATCTTCACTCATGACTTAAACGGTGATTATAGAATATCCATTCCTGAATACGTTGAACAAAATGGTAAATTTACAAGAGAAGGCTCTGACGTTACTTTAAAGAGAAAAGTTATCAGAGGTGGTTCATGGAAAGATATAGCATACTTTATTGAGAATGGTGCAAGAACATATGAATATCAGGACTCTTGCAGATCATTCATCGGATTTAGAAATGTTCAAAGTTACATTGGAAGATCCAATAGAGATTCAAAATAAATCACATCTAAATATAAAATTAACAAACAATAAAAATTAAAACAATTAAAAAATTCAATTATGGCAAATTTTACAGAATCAAAAGGTTTTAAGAAGTTCATGGGACTTGCTTACGGTTATGGCGCATCTATAGTTATTATCGGTGCATTATTTAAAATTCTTCACTGGCCGGGTGCTGATATTATGCTTATTATTGGTCTTGGTACTGAAGCGTTTCTTTTTGCACTTTCAGCATATGAACCTGCCAAAAAAGAATGGGACTGGTCATTGGTTTATCCCGAGTTTGCAGGAATGGATCCTATGGAAAAACAAAAAGAAAATAAAGGAACTGTTACACAGCAACTCGATAAAATGCTTGAAGAAGCTAAGGTTGGTCCAGAACTAATTAATAGTTTAGGAGCAGGTCTAAAATCATTAAGCGCTAACGTAAATGAAATGGCTAATTTAAGTAACACAACAGTAGCAACCAATGAGTTTAATCAAAATATTCAAAAAGCATCTAAGTCTATTGAGAACGTAAGTGCAGTGAGTGAGAATATTTCTCAATCATTAAACTCGTTTTCAGGTGGTCTTACAAACTTAGTTGATAACCTTTCTAGTACAGGTGATCAAGCAGGAGAGTTTAAAACTAACTTATCTAAGTTGAATACTAATATTTCCAATTTAAATAATATTTATGGAAATATGTTGAGTGCAATGACTGGCTCACGTTAATTTATTCATTATTACAATTAAGATTAATTTAAGTTATGTCTAGTGTAAGTGATTTGAATGCAAGACAGAGGATGATTAACATGATGTATCTCGTGTTACTCGCTCTTCTTGCTTTGAACGTATCAAAAGAGATATTGAAATCTTTCCATTTGATGGAAGTTTCGTTTGAAAATGCCAAAACAAGCATCGATGATAAGAATGCAATTGTTATGCAGCAATTCGATGCATCTATGCAATCAAATGAAGCAAGAACAAAAGAATGGTTTGAGAAAGCAAAAGAAGTTAGAAAGATTTCCAAAGAATTCTGTGACTATGTTGATAAAGTGAAATTAACTATTGAAAAGAATGCAGGCGGAAGATTACCAGTTGCACAAGGTGAAGCAGCCGGTACATTAACAGAGTTATCTGCGCCTGATCAAATGGAAAAACATGCTAACTATTTTGAAAATGAAAAACATGGTAAGGAGTTGCAAGATGCTATAGAAAAAGCAAGAAAAGATATGATTGCCGTTCTTAATCATCCTAAAATTGACAAAAATATTCCGATCAATTTAGATAAAAATTCTGCTTTAAGAGCTGAAGACCCTAATACAAAAGGTACAAATAAAAGTAATTGGGTTTCAATGTATTTAGTTCATTCTCCTTTAGCAGGTGTTACTGCATTGTTATCAAAAACTGAAAGTGATGCAAAAAACCTTGAAGCTGAAGTGCTTAATGTTTTAATTAAGCAAATCGATGCTGCAACGATTAAATTTGATGCTGTTGAAGCAAAAATTATTGCACCATCTAGCTATATTATGTCAGGTTCACAATATCAAGCTGAAATTGTTTTGATGGCACTGAATACTACTGCCGAACCTACAATTTTTGTAAATGGAGAAAAGATACCTGTTGAAGGTGGTAAAGGAATTTATAAAGTACCGGCTTCCGGTGCCGGAGTTCATCCTGTGAAAGGTTATATTGAAGTTGAAGGACCTGATGGAATAGAAAAAAAGGAATTTTCTACAGAATGGCAATCCTTTCAACCTGCAGCAACTATATCCGCAGAAGCTATGAATGTGCTTTATATTGGTCTTGAAAATCCTATTTCTGTTTCGGTACCTGGTTTCAGAGCAGAAGATGTAGTTGTGTCGGCTGGTGCCGGTTGCGTTCTATCTAAAACCACTGGAACCGGAAAGTATATAGCAAAGGTATCACGTGTTCAAGGAAGTAAAACTAAAATTTCTGCCAGTGTTAAGATGCCTGATGGTACTTCAAGACAAATGGGAATGATGGAATACAGAATTCGTGAAGTTCCTAACCCAGAACCTATGTATGGTACTTTGACTAGTGGAGCACAAGGAAAAGGAGCATTGATGGCTCAATCTACTTTGAATGCTTCGTTAGGAGCGGGTTTTGCTTTTGAGGGTGTGAGATTTATTGTTACAAAATACTCTGCTTTACTTGTACCAAGAGTTGGAAATGCTCGTCCTGTTACTGTTAATGGTAGTTCGTTGGCAAATGTGAATAGTTTAGTTTCAAGTGCAAAAGCTGGTGACAAACTTATCATAGCTAATGTAGAGTGTAAAGGACCGGGTGGCATTCAAAAGAAATTAACCGCTAGTTTGGTTATAGACATTAAATAAGTTTTTTATATATAAACATGAAGAAGTCATTTGTTTTTGGATTTACATTATTCTTGAGCATTTCTGCATTTGCTCAACAACCTAACTTTGAGGAGTTTGTTCCTATTAGTGGAGAACAAAATCCTTATGAAAAGAAGGCGATTAATGAGCGTCCCGTTATTAAGTACCCTTTTCTACAAGAAGCGGATGTGAAATATCAGAAAAAGATTCATAGGATTATTGATTGTCGCCAGAAAATGAATAAAATTCTTGAATGGCCCAAAAACCCATTATATCAATATATATATGGATATGCAATAGATGGTACTTTAAAAGCATATAATAATGACTCTCTCTATTCTTGGATGACACCTGAACACGCTCAAACGTTGGGTTCTAAGGAATATACAATTCAGGTTCCTAACCCACTTGGAGATCCTGATGACCCGTTTGATGTTATTGATTCAACTATTCGAGAGAAATTTGAAGCTTATAAAATTAAAAAATATATGCTTCTTGAGGATTGGTACTTTGACCATAAACACTCTGTTTTTAAACCCAGAATTATGGCTATTGCGCCCATGTATATGCTTGAATTTGGAGGTGTAGAAGTTGGTGAACAACCTATGTTTTGGCTTAAAATGGATGATTTAAGACCTCTGATTAAGAATCTGGAAGTGTTTAATTCTGAAAATGATGCGTCTCGTATATCCTATGATCATTTTTTCCAATTTAGACTCTTCGATAGTTACATTGTTAAACAATCAAATATGTATGATCTATACATTAAAGATTATGAGGAGTTTAAGGATGATAACATGGCTGCATTATTAAAAAGCGAAGAAATTAAAAACAACTTATTCATTTTTGAACACGATCTTTGGGAATATTAATTCCTTCTGATTCTAAGTAAAGCCTCTCGTTGTAACGAGGGGCTTTTTTTTTATTTTTGTGTCTGTTTGAAATGAAAAAACTAATCGAGTGTGTGCCTAATTTTAGTGAAGGTCAAAGTCTAAGTGTGATTGATGCTATTGCTAATGAAATCCGTTCTGTTGCAAAAGTAACATTAATGAATATTGATGCAGGTTACGATGCCAATAGAACTGTATATACTTTTGCAGGAGAACCTATGGCAGTCTTGGAGGCGGCATTTCTCGCAATTAAAATAGGTTCAGAGTTAATTGATATGCGAAACCAAAAAGGTGAACATCCGAGAATAGGCGCTTGTGATGTTTGTCCGTTAGTACCGATAAAGGGTGTTACAATGCAAGAAACTGTTCATCTTTCTCAACTCCTAGCACATCGTGTTGCCCAAGAATTAAATATTCCGGTTTATCTATATGAAAATTCGCAACCAAATAAGATGAGAAGTAACTTATCAATAGTCCGACAAGGTGAATATGAAGGATTAAAAAATAAAATTTTATTACCGGAATGGAAACCTGATTATGGTTCTGCTGTTTTTAATGCGAAATCTGGTGCTACGGTTATTGGCGCACGTGATTTTTTGATTGCTTACAACGTTACTCTGAATACTAAATCAGAAAAAATTGCCAATGAAATTGCTTGTGAAATCCGAGAAAGTGGGGTTGTGAAACGAAACATTGTTACAAATGAAATTGAAAGAGATACATTAGGTAAACCGATTAGAATTCCAGGTTCTCTCAAGTTAGTTAAGGCTATTGGTTGGTATATGGAACATTTTGGTAAGGCGCAAGTTTCTTTTAACCTCATTAATTTTAGACAGACGCCCATTCATGTTGTGTTTGAAGAGACGAAGAAAAGAGCCAGAAGCAAGGGTTGTGATGTTACAGGAAGTGAACTTATTGCACTAATTCCATTAGATGCTTTAGTTATGGCTGGGCAATTTTATGCGGGTAGTCAAAACACCTTCTCGGAAAGAGAATTGGTAGAAATTGCTGTTAAAGAACTTGGTTTAGCTGAATTAGAGCCATTTATTATTGATGAACGAGTGATTGAATATGCTTTAGGCTTGTAAGATTTAGGATTTCATTTGTTGAAATGTTCCATTGTGCGGTCAATCCCCTGAAGAATAAAACTTTCTACTGCTTTTTGAGCAATTTCTATGGATTGGTTTACAATCGAACGATCTGATTCGGAGAATCTCCCCAATACGAAATTGACTTGTTGGTCATCTTTAAAATTTTTTCCAACGCCAAATCTTAAACGAGGAAATTCCTTTGTTCCTAACTTTAGTTCTATATCTTTTAATCCATTATGCCCTCCTGAACTTCCTGCTTTACGTATTCTAATTTTACCTACCGGTAAGTCAATATCATCAACAAGTATGAGCATGTTTGTTGTAGGGATTTTATACCAATTAAGCCAATATTGGACGGCTTGTCCACTTAGATTCATAAAGGTTTCAGGTTTTATTAGGAGCACTTTGACACCGGATGGATTCCACTCAGATTTTTGTACATATTTGTCTGTCTTAAAACTTAATCCGTTGCCATCTGCTATTTTGTCAATTATGTCAAAACCTATGTTATGCCTAGTGTGAGCATATTTTTCACCCGGATTTCCCAGTCCTACTATCAGATATTCCATTGGTTGTTTGTTTGCTTTTTTTAGGGTAAATAACTTTATAATATCCTTGTTCATCTATTGTAATTTCAGGAATTTGGAAACTGTCTTCAAAGTAATTATATACTCCTTGAAGTGAGTTCCAAAATTTGATTTTTGTTTGGTCTCCCCAATATTCTTTGTAAAGTAGCTGCCAATTGGCATTTGTTAAACGAATAGGGTATATATGAAATGGAATTAATTCTCCTGAATCAATCATGTTTTTGTTGAGCAGTGTAACCCAATATATTTCTTTTATCAATGAGTCTGTCATGGGTAGGCAGCCGACAGTAATTGTGTCACCATGAATAAAGATATCTCCACCTAATTTTTTTTTGACACCTAAGATTGAGTCAGAAGCATTCGGATAATTGATTTTAAACGATAGCCAATAGGAAGAGTTTGGGTTAAATCGTTCAACATTATAAAATCCTTCGGGAATCTGCATGTCACCTTCCTTTCGTTTGGGTCCTAAGTCGCCACACAACTTTGATACTGAATATATCTTTATAAATTTATAGGATTGTGAAGAGGAATCCTTTGCCCAGAGTTCTAACTCTTGCTCAACTTTAAAAGCACGCCAATATATATATCTGGGTGGATAAGCAACTCCTTTCTCTTCAAATATTTTTTTCAAATGTGATTCACTGCTTAGACCTGCATCATAAACTCTTTTGTTTTGGAGTTGTACCATTAGGTTCCAATCGGGTAAAGAATCTATATTACTTTGCGCATCCATACCCATACCGTTTAGAAGCAGAAAACAAGTATATATTATGTGTCTGATACAGATTTCCATGCGGGATATAATGAGGTAACGAAACCTAGAATAATATTAGTACATATAATTATCAAGATATCAGACCCAAGTAATTTGACCGGATAGTTCTCGACAATAGCTCCGGTCATCTTAACGAGTCCAAATTGGTCTTGGGCTACAACCAGACATGAACCTATCAATAAGCCCATCATTCCGCCAGATAGAGATATAAGCATTCCTTCAGATAGAAAAATTCTTCGAATGAAGCCGGAGTCTGCTCCGAGAGATTTGAGAGTAAAAATGTCGTCTTTTTTTTCTACTACCAGCATGGTTAAGGAGCCGGTTACGTTAAAAGAAGCCAAAAACAGTACAAAAGCAAGCAATGTATAAGTAACCCATTTCTCAGACTTGAACATCTTGTAAAGTGACGTTTGTTGCTCAATTCTGTTGTGACAAATCAAACCTTGTGATAGATTATTTTTAAGATAGTTTTCGGCTTCTGAAATTTTTTGAGGATTAACCCGTAGCTCAATATATGTAATCTCATTTTCTCGCTCAAAAAGCTCTTTGGCAAAACTCATTGGGACAAATACATACTTTTGATTAATTTGGTCATCTAAATACACAACTCCGGATGGTTTTATCATTAGAGCCTGCAGTAGGTTAGGGTCATTAGTAGGCAAATTTTCTCTCCGTGGCGTAAAAATAGTGGCTACACTTTGCGGATTGTCCACCCTTGTTTGAAGTTTGAAATCAACGCCTGCACCTAATATTGCCAGACTCATACCGTTTTCTTTTAGTAAGTCAGAACCATCCTGAACGTATTGATTTAATCCTGTTTCTTGAAAATAGTTATCATCTACGCCTTTGATGTACACAGCTGCTTGATATTCATAGTGTTTGATTACCGCTTGATCTTCCAGTATCTCATTATAGCTGATTAGTCCGGGTGTGTTTTTAAGGATTTCTTTGTCAAAAACGTTGGTTGTGAGCATTTTGCCTTCAGCAGATTCAATCTTAAAATCTGGGTCAAAATGGGCATACATGGAAAGAATGAGGTTTTCGAACCCATTTAGGGTTGAAAGAATAACAATCATTGCTAATGAGCCGCCCATAAACCCAAAAGCGGTTATCCAAGAGATATAATTAACCGCATTGTGTGTCTTTTTTGAAAAGAGATATCGCAGTGCGAAAAACAGACTTTTACTCATTTTTCGGCTTTAATAAAAATGCTCCTTCCCATTGTGTGTCCTATATAGAACTCGTAAAAATTTAATATTCCGGCTATAGGCGCAGCAAGCAACATATAAATTGGTAATAGTGGAATGAATAGTCTTGATATACGAACAGATTTAATTGGGAATGCCACCACAATTTTCCAAGCTAAATTACCTGTGAATCCATATACATAGCGTGCTTCAACTTTCGAGAATCCGGCTTCTTTGACCATATCTTCTAATTTATCTAAGGAATATCCATCCCTAAACATAGGTAAAGAATATATTCGGTCATAGATTATTTCATGTTGTGATTTTGTTGAGTGGCTGTTTAGTAATAATAGTGTTCCATTAGGTTTTAGTGACTCATAAACCTTTTTCAATGCAATTTTATCATCTTCAATGTAATTTAAGGCTTTCACTGCATAAGCAATATCAAATGATGCATTGTCATCCAAATCCATCACATCTTTTTTCATACAGTAAACATTCGGATTCTCTGCTTGATTAAAGTATTTGTTTGCATAGGATACTGCTTTATCAGAAATATCAATTCCAAGAACACCTGCTTTGGGATACTTGCTGAGTAAATAGAAAATGCGCTGACCAAACCCGAAACCTACATCTAAAACTCTTGGTATAGCAAGATATTTGCGCTTTATTATTTGTTCGGTTTCATATCTGATAAGGATGTTTTTTAAGTCCAAATGCTTCGTATAAGTAAAAAACAACCATCTGTAGAAGCGATTGTGCATCACACTCTTTACATGTCGTTCTTCTACATAGGATACAAGCATTGATTTTATTACTTATTTTTCTTGAGTGAAGCAAAAATAGCCTCCATCTTGCTTACATATTCGAGAGAGGTGTCTTCAATAAATGATAATTCAGGAGCTTTACGCAGATGCTTATTCCGATGTGCCAATTCCATTCTGATTTCCTTGATTTTTTCATCTATTAAGCTCAATGTTTTTGCTGGTTCTTTTTCATTTAAGAGACTTATAGAACATTTGATATAACCCAAGTCAGGGCTGCTCTGAACACGAGAAATTGTAATAAATGCACCGCCAAACCAGTCGCGACTCTTTTGTTGCAATATCTCACTCAAGTCTCTCTGCATTTGTTTTTCAAATTTTTCTAACCTTACGCTTGCCATTGTTTTATTACTTATTGGTGACATGCAAAGATAGTCTGAATTTTATAGGTACTGGTGCACTTTGGCTGATTTTTTAATGATGTCTGATTAGAGAAATATCATGCAGTTATTAACCTAAGCTGCCACTTTGTAGGTTAGTTGAATGAGAGATAGGCAAAAGTAATCTTACTGTTAAAGGCACAAAACAACAGAGTTTATTCTGCATTATTTCATAATAACGAGTTTTTTATATCTTTTTTCTTGTTGATTTGTTTCTATTATTACAAAATAAATACCTTCTAACCATTTGCTTGTATCTATCAGGTGGGGTTTGTTGTTTTCCCATTTTTCTTGCGTCACTAATTTTCCATGTATATCGTATATTTTGATGTTAGAAGGAGCAAAGCCACTACCTTTCCATTGAATGATTGCTTCCTTGCTTGCAGGGTTGGGCATAAGTAAGATGGACTTATCCGTATCCGCATTGCTTTCTTCCCAAGAAATAACAGGTTTTGGGCATTTTTTTTCTTTGAAGCAGGATTGCAGTAAAATCACCAACAATGTACTGACAAGTAGGGTTATTTTTTTCATGGTTAATTTCTATTTAGTGTACATGTTTTTATTGTTCTTTCTTCCCTCAAAGAGCAATAAGGATACTTGGTTAGGGAAATACTTTTGAATATTTTGGACACATTCAAAAGAACACAGAAAAAGGATAGCTCTTTTTTTTCAAAACTCTGCGGTTCAAAGATAAGGGTGAAAATGGACTAAACTAAACTAATCTATTTGTCGATTATTTTTTAAATTGGAGTGGTTGGTGACAACACCAACCACGGCTGAAAAATTTCACTCTGACAGTTTGATTGGTAGTGTCTGTAAAATACACTTTGTAATCCACACTAAATTCTTGGTTAAAAGTGTCTAATGCTATTTCGTTACTTTGTACCATGCTAAAGAAGGTATTTCTTCCCATAGGTTCATAGTTTTGAGTTGAGTCTGCAACAACATTGAATGCTGTCAGCATTAACAAACTGATAAAGATAAATAAATGTTTCATATTCGTTGTTTTTTAGTTATTGAATTACTTTATAATCTGCTAATTCCCATACGTGGAGGAGTTTAGGAGTAGATTTGTCATGGCGTGATTTCCACTCATATATTTCTTTTCTTATCACTCCTATATGTTTTGCATGATAAAACTTGGTTATGGCATTTAATGCTCCATTATCTCTGTCTGATACTCTTAAGACATCTATGTATGTATTACCTAATACTGTATAATTTTCATAAATGGTGTCATGTTTAATTTCTCCAAATACAAAACCCACCGTTCCCTGCAAAACGGGGAAATACATGTAATGTGAATAGCCACCATCACCACCGGAATGGTTTAAATTTACAATTGAAGAAGATCCATTTACAGGGTTTACATTATTTGACACTCCGCTGCCAAATCCATAAGAACCACCAACAGCATACTTAATTCCACTTGAAGTTTCATATTCAATGTCTATTTCCTGATGACTTTGAATTATACATTTACTATCAGAGTTTCTAAAAAGGTCTGAATGAAGAATATTCAAAGTGTCATAGTATGTAGAAGTCACATACACACTATCATAAGAGCCAGTAATTGAATCAATATATATCCAGTAACTTCCTGGTTGAAACACTATCCAATCTTTCATTTCTTGCTCTATTAATATCGTGCTTATATCAGGACATTTTTTGTCTTTTTTGCAACTGCTAATGGTGGCTAAAATTGCTATACTAATTAAAAGGATTAGTTTTTTCATGGTTATATTGCTATTAAGTATATACGTTTTTATTGTCCTTTCTTCCCTCAAAGAGCTATAAGGTTACTTGGTTAGGGACATACTTTTGAATATTTTGGACTCATTCAAAAGAACACAGAAAAAGGATAGCTCTTTTTTTCAAAACTCTGCGGTTCAAAGATACGGGTGAAAATGGATAAACTAATTTATTTGCCAATTGTTTTTAAATTGGTGACAACGCCAATTGTGGCTTCCCTCTATGTCCTCCTGAGTGATTTCATGTAGCGGAGCGTAATGAAATTGTATCGAAGGACGGACAAAGTAATATTTTCAATTAGAATACTTCTCAAAAATTGTCTAAGCTTCGATACTTTCCGCTGAGGCGGAAAACTCAGCTTGACAATTTTTGTACACTAGCCATGTTGCTTTTATTGAACCCGATTTTGAGAGAATTGGAAAATATATTTCAAGATAAAGAAGGGCAGTATTTTTTTTAGAAGTAGTACAAAAAAGAGTGAAATAAAATTGGGAATAAAATTTATTGTGGTTTATAAAAAATAGTGTAAAATTGCACCTGCATTGGTCGAGTTCCTCGACATTTTCTCCCTCTGACTATTCAATCGCATTTTCAAGAAAGAATTTTTTAGAGACGAAAACTGCATAATATTATATAAATCAATAGATTGAATGGTTGAAATTGAAATTTTGAAAGAAAAGAAAATTTCCGAATTGCGCGAAATAGCTATTGCGCTTGGAGTTGACAATGTGAATACTTTGAAAAGAAGTGAGTTACTTGATGCCATTGGAAGGGTGTCATCCCAAGCATCACTTAGCCAAGAGAATAACTCTACCCAAATGGATAATAGCAAACAAGAAAAACAAAGTGAACACAGATTAAATACTGAACGCACTAAAAGACCTCGCTTGCATAAAAGTCCGGTTCAAAATAACACGACCAAAGAGGATGAAAAGCAAAACTCTCTACCGGTAGAAGATGATTTTATTCAGGTTTCGCAAGAAGTTGAACACCTCATTCAAAATGATCATTCAGAATCAACTGATTTTGAAACAAATGAAACAACTATTCATGCTCTTACCGAACAAATTGCTAAGGATGTCGTCTCTCTTGAAAAACAACGTCAAGAACAATCTGAGCGTGACAAACAGAGAAGCGAAAGGATTGCACAGATTATGGAACTGGAAGGCTTAGTTTCTGCTATTGGAGTGCTCGAAGTTATTCAGGACGGGTATGGATTTTTACGTTCAGCAGATTATAACTATATGTCTTCGCCCGATGATGTGTATGTAGCGCCCCAGCAGATTCGCTCTTATGGCTTAAAAACCGGAGATACTGTTTTGGGTACAATTCGCCCTCCAAAGGACAACGAAAAATACTTTGGATTGGTTCAGATTCAAAAAGTTAATGGGAAAACCCCGTCTGAAATCCGTGACAGAATCTCTTTCGAACACCTAACGCCACTATTTCCTAATGAAAAAATCAACTTGGTTGATACTCCCAAAAACTATAGTAATAGAATTATTGATTTAGTTTCTCCCATTGGCAAAGGGCAAAGAGGTCTGATTGTTGCTCAACCTAAAACCGGTAAAACCAATTTGCTTCAAGGGATTGCAAATGCTATTGCTGCCAATCACCCTGAAATTTATATGATTATTCTCCTTGTGGATGAACGTCCTGAAGAAGTAACCGAAATGGCAAGAAATGTTAAGGCAGAGGTGGTAGCCTCAACTTTTGATGAGCCGGCAGAAAAACATGTGAAACTCGCCAATATTGTTCTTGAGAAATCAAAAAGATTGGTAGAGTGTGGACATGATGTAGTAGTCTTGCTCGATTCTATTACTCGTTTGGCAAGAGCTTATAATACTGTTCAACCAGCTTCAGGGAAAATTTTGTCAGGAGGGGTGGATGCCAATGCTTTGCAAAAACCTAAACGTTTCTTTGGTGCTGCGAGAAATATTGAAAATGGCGGTTCGCTAACCATTATAGCAACTGCATTGATTGATACAGGTTCTAAAATGGATGAAGTAATTTTTGAAGAATTTAAAGGAACAGGTAATATGGAGTTGCAACTTGACAGAAAACTATCCAACAAACGTATTTATCCTGCGATTGATATTGTAGCGTCCAGCACACGAAGAGAAGATCTTTTGTACAGTAAGACAACACTTCAGAAAATGTGGGTACTCCGCAATCACTTGGCAGACATGACTTCAGAAGAAGCCATGAATACAATGCTTAAATACATGGAAGGCACACTTGACAATAATGAGTTTTTGATTAGTATGAATGGCTAATCAAACCATTATTTATCTTTGGTTAAATTTAAATCCAAAATCAAGGAAATATTTATACCCATTCTGCTGAATGGCAGTTGTTCACTTATGCTTTCTGAAGGTTGAGCAGAGTTGAAACCTGTGGGATTAATAACGGGATCATTCTTAACTTTTGATAAGTCTTTGAAATAGATGGTCTCTCTATCTGAAACTGTCGGATAACGTTCTGCCAAATATTGATTTGAACTCGAAGTATAACGTCTAATTTCGGAGCTCTTATATGACATACTCATAAATGTATAAGAGATATCGCCTCTGAGAGCAATGTTTTTTGTGATTTGATAGCTCAGACCTGTTCGAATATTGAAACCGGGAGAAAAATTTGTTTTATAAAGAATACTTGTTTGTTCGCTGAAATCCTTTCGATTGCTAATGAGTTCACCCTTTAATCGGCTCACAAATGGTATTATGAGCATCAAATCAGTATGGAAATCAAATCTTTTGGTTAACTCTCGTTTGAATCCAAATCCTAACAAAGCACACAATTGATAAGCATCCATCATTTGATAACTTATTTGTGCAGAGTCTTTATCCTCAATATAACTGATTTGTTGTCTTTTACCTACTAATCCTGAAAAACCAAGGTTAAGGGTCAAATAAGAAGAATCAAATGTTCTTTTCAGCAGAACTCCATATTCATTTCCGGAGCCAAATCCAATACCCGTTTCTTTGAGAGTGGTTGAACCGTGTTCGATTATAACTTGATTGCTTATATATGACTTATTTGCAGACCAAGAAAAAGCAGTAAAAGGTTCAATTGTTATATTGCGTTGAGCCTGTATGTCATCCGTTGCACACGATGTTATAACCAATAATAAAACAGCAGTTTTGAAGTGACTATGCAACATGTCAAACATTATTGCGAAAGTAGATAAAATCAAACAGAGTATTCATGTAAAAAATTGCATTACCAATATTTACTGTTGTATTTTTGCCCCATGTCCAATCTCTCCGCAGAAGAAAGAATCTCTTTGCTAACCAAGGAATTAAAGGAGTATAATTATTACTATTATATTCTGGCAGAACCACGTATATCTGACTATGAGTTTGACATGAAACTCAAAGAGTTGGAAACCTTAGAAAACCTGTACCCCCAATTTGCACAACCTGATTCCCCTACCAAAAATGTGGGTGGTGGTATCAGCAATGATTTTCCAACTATTAAACATTCGCGACCCATGCTGTCATTGGGTAATACATACAATGCAGAAGAGCTAAAAGATTTTGATAATAGAGTTCAGAAATTGCTCGGAGGAAGTGATTTTATGTATATATGTGAATTGAAAATTGACGGTGTGGCGATTAGCCTTCACTACCAAAATGGAAATATGACACAAGCGGTGACAAGGGGTGATGGCATTCAAGGAGATGATGTAACCGAAAATGTAAAAACCATTCGCTCTCTGGCAACTCGCCTGCATGGCAATTTTCCTAATGAATTAGAAGTTAGGGGCGAAATTTTTATGCATCGCAAAGCCTTTGAAAAACTCAATGAAGCAAGAATCAAAGAAGGGGATGGCGTTTTTGCGAATCCCCGAAACACTACTGCCGGTTCATTAAAATTATTGGATACCAAAGAAGTTGCCAAACGCCCCCTTGATATATACCTTTATCACGTGATTTGTGAAGAAAGAAACTTACATTCACACTTAGAGTCTTTGCTTCAAATCAAAGAATGGGGCTTAAAAATTTCGGAATATACCGAACAGTGCAACAACATTGAAGAAGTGTTAGCATTCATTGCTAAGTGGGAAAGTAAACGCAAGGAGTTAAGTTTTGATATAGATGGTATTGTAATCAAAGTCAATAGTTTTGAACAACAAAATGAATTAGGATTTACGGCTAAAATTCCCCGTTGGGCTATTTCATATAAATATCAAGCAGAAACTGCACTAACTGAATTGCTCAGTGTTGATTTCCAAATAGGTAGGACAGGTGCAGTTACCCCTGTTGCCAATCTTTCTCCCGTTTTCCTTTCCGGCACCACCGTTAAACGTGCTTCTATACATAATGCAAATGAAATTCAACGACTTGACTTGCATTACGGTGACTGGGTGTACGTAGAAAAGGGCGGGGAAATTATTCCCAAAATTACCAAAGTGGAAGTTAGCAAACGTCAAAGTCAAGCCTTGCCGGTTACAATACCTTTGCACTGTCCCGCATGTAACACTATTTTAGTCAGACAAGAGGGCGAAGCAAATCACTATTGCCCAAACGATCTTGGTTGTCCTCCGCAAATCAGAGGCAGGGTTGAACATTTTATCAGTCGAAAAGCTTTGGACATTTTAGGGCTGGGAGAGGAAACTGTTAATTTATTGGTTTCGCAAGGTCTGATTCATACCGTAGCAGACTTGTACAAACTGACTTATAATCAATTGCTTTCATTAGAAAGAATGGCAGATAAATCAGCTCAAAATTTGCTGCAAAGTATTGAGGATTCTAAAAAAGTTCCTTTTGCAAGGGTTCTCTTTGGTTTAGGTATTAGGTTTGTAGGCGAAACAGTAGCTAAAAAACTGGCTTCTGTATTTAAGAACATTGATAATATTGCTGCTGCAACAATAGAAGAATTGAGCAATGTGGACGAAATAGGAGGGGTAATCGCACAATCGATTGTGGATTATTTTGCGAATGAACACAATCGAAATCTAATTACTGAACTAAAAAATGCCGGACTGCAACTAACTGCATCTGAGCAAGAATCTTCATCTCCAAAATCTGATTCATTGGCAGGAAAAATCTTTGTGATTTCGGGTGTTTTCCAAAAATACAGTAGAGACGAACTCAAAGATTTAATAGAAACACACGGAGGGAAAAATGCAAGCAGTGTTAGCTCAAAAACATCCTATTTGCTTGCCGGAGAAGGGATTGGTCCTGCCAAACTCGAAACAGCTAATAGTTTAAACATTTCGATTATCAGTGAAGACGATTTTATTGGAATGATTGCGCAGGATTTAACTGAAAAAAACACATATCCTAAACCTGCTTACCCGCCCTCCAATAATGGACAGCAAAACTTATTTTAGTATTTTGTTCGTATTTATTTAGCGTTATGACCTGATGTTAAATATGGCTCTGCACTATATTTAACTTGCACGAAAACGCAATAGTTTGAAATTAAAAGAAAACTTTCCTTCTATATTTATCGGTTGAACCTGCTTTGGGCTTTTCTTCTTGTCTTTTGCTTGGTTGTTTATCGTATGATGAACCTGCAAATGAAGGTTTTTCAGAATTTTTTCTCTTTCTCTTGTTAGGGTTAGATTGGAATTCGAATTGTTCCGGCTTCTTGGATTCTTTTTCGTTTTTACGCTCTCTATTACGCTCTTGACCTTTGAACGAGTTTTCAGATTTTTTCTTTTTATCCTTTCTTCGGAAGTTGTTTTGTGAGTTGTCAGACTGAGAACTGCGTTCACTTCTAAATTCGTTTCTGTCTTTATTGTTGTTTCGACTGTATGTGCGTTCGCTAAATCGGTTGCTTTTTTTGCGACCGCCTCTGTCATTTCCTCTATCTCTATCTCTGTCTCCTCGTCCTCTACCTCTTTTTTCGTCTTTGCCTTTGTGCATGTCAAACTCAAATTCGGACTGCAAAGGAGATTCTTCAAAAACAATCTGAAGTTCACGGCTGAACATTTTCATGCGTGAGTATTCGGCTGCTGAGAGCAAGGCAATTGAAGTACCTTCATTTCCGGCACGCGCAGTTCTTCCGCTACGGTGGGTATAATATTCCATCTGTTCCGGTAGAGCATAATGAATTACGTGCGACAAGTCTTTTACATCAATACCTCTGGCTGCAACATCTGTAGCAATCAAAAATTGTAATTTTTTAGTTTTAAACCGATTCATGACACGGTCTCTTTGGTTCTGATTTAAGTCGCCATGAATGGCATCAGCCTGATATCCTTCATCAAAGAGTTTGTCTGCTAATTCTTGTGTATCTCTGCGGGTTCTGCAAAAAATTACTGCTCGCATTTCCTTATCTTGCTCAATCACTCTTAATAGTGCATCGAACTTCTGCGATGCTTTTACTCTGATAAATTCGTGTGTTATTGCCGCATTGACCTTTTCTTCACTCTTTACACGCACTTCTTTATAATCGCTCATGTAATTTTCGGCAATATCCTGAATCTCGGGTGGCATTGTAGCAGAGAAAAGCCAGATTTTTTTATACTGTGGAGTTAGTGACAAAATAGTATTGATGTCTTCTTGGAAACCCATGTTCAACATTTCGTCTGCTTCATCAAGTACTACGTATTGGATGTGCTTCAGATTCAATGCATTTCGATTGATTAAATCCAATAGTCTGCCGGGAGTTGCCACTAAAATAGGGGGCTTTTTTCTCAGAAAAAAGATTTGTTTGTCAATGGGTTTGCCGCCATAAACGACTTCCACTCGCATAGATTTGTGAAATGATGAGAATTTCACTAATTGTTCCGCGACTTGTTGCCCTAATTCGCGTGTTGGAGTGATTATTAACGCTTGAATTTCGCGTTTATTTGTATCAATTTTTTCGATTAATGGTAATCCGTATGCAGCTGTTTTTCCCGTACCGGTTTGGGCTAAACCAAGAAAATTGCAATTTTCTTCCAACAATAACGGAATTGCTTTTTCTTGAATTTCTGTAGGAGTGTGAATGTCTAATTGTTTGAGTGCATTGAGTGTCAATTCTGACAACCCAAGCTTTGAGAAATTTTTCAAAATATGTTTTTGGGGATATAAATAAGGGGCGCAAAGGTAATCAATAAAGTGCAATTTTTATTTAATTCTTTTGATGCATGCATTCACTTAGAGGATAGCGCTTTGATTTATGGATTATTACACGAGTAAAAATCCTCTTTATACATGGATTTTAATAAAAAAAGTTCAATTTTGCCTAAATTGATTAGTACTAAAATGAACCTATTTGAAACATTATTTGAGGTTAGAGATTATGAGCTTGACATACAAGGAATTGTAAACAACGCAGTTTATAACAATTATTTTGAACACACACGGCATCTTTATTTGAAGTCATGTGGTTTGGATTTTGCACAAATGCATAGAGAAGGCTTAGATGCCGTAGTTATCAAAATGGAAACGGAGTATAAGTTCCCTTTGCAGAGTGGTTGCCGATTTGTTTGTACTTTGAGAGCAGAAACGGAAGGCAGACTTAAAATTGTTTTCTTTCAAGAAATCTTGTTATTGCCTGAACGTAAATTAATGACCAGCAGCAAGGTAACAGTGGCTTGTGTTAGAAATAACCGCCCTGTAGAACCGGTTGAGATTCGCGAAAAAATGGGACTTAGCATTCTGTAGTGCCCCTCATTTTAATAGTATTTCTAATGAATTCGCTATTTATACTTACTTAAATTGGGTTCAATATCTGTTGTTTTTTAAACCTTTGATATTAGTGTCAAGTCCTTATTTTACGCTTAATTTGCAAGCCAAAACTATCTAAAATGTCATTCTCTTTTTCTGCTCAACAATTAGCTGAAATCACACAAGGAACTTGGTTAGGTGGGGTCTTGCCACCGGAGAATTTGACTTTTGTTTTTACAGACAGTCGCAATTTTGTGAATCGTTCGGGTGGGGTTTTCTTTGCTATCAAAGGTGAAAGATTTGACGGACACCGATTTTGCACGGATTTAGCCGGATTGGGTCAAAAGGTTTTTGTGGTTTCACAAGAGGTAGGTTTGCCCGATAATTGTCATCAATTATTAGTGGATGATACATTAAAAGCATTGCAAGATTTGGCTTCTGCACACAGAAAGTATTTTTCCGGTAAAGTAATCGGAATCACCGGAAGTAATGGCAAAACCATTGTCAAAGAATGGTTGTTTGATTTACTTGGCACAACTTTCAAAACATATAAAAGCCCCAAGAGTTTTAATAGTCAAGTAGGAGTGGCGCTTTCGATTTTGAATGCAGATGATGATTGTGATTATTACATATTTGAAGCAGGTATATCGCAAATAAACGAAATGCAAAAGCTTGAAAAAATGATAAAACCGGAAATAGGTATTTTTACTCATTTAGGCAAAGCGCACAGCGATGGTTTTGCTTCTGATGAAGAAAAATTTTTCGAAAAATGTCGTTTGTTCAAACACACACAGAAAGTTTTCTTCCAAGATAGGATTCAATACATCTCATTATTTCCTTATAAAGGTGAGGTAGTAAGAGTGGGTAATGATTTTAATTCGGAATATCTCTTTGCATTTTATGAAAACACTTTTACGGTTAAAACCCTTACTCAATCATGGAATTTCGAGTTTCATAACAAAGATGATGCGAGCAAAAATAATATGGGCTTAGCCCTGTCTGTTGCGCTTGATACGGGTGTAAGACCGGATTTGATTAAGGATAAAATAGATCGATTGCAAGCGCCTTCAATGCGATTAGAATTAATTGAGGGCAAAAATAATAGCACTATTGTAAACGATACTTGGACTAATGACCCAGATGCCCTGAGTGCAGCGATTGACTTTCTGATGCAACAAAAAAAGCAATCTTTGACTTGTCTGATTCTTTCGGATTACCCTGAAGGTGCCGGAATTGAAGTATATCAAAAAGCGGCAGATTTGATTAACCGGAAGGCGTTGAATATGTTCGTGGGTATAGGGCAAGTTTGGGCAACTAAACAAGAGTTAATTCATACTCCTTACAAGAATTTCTTTCAAAATACAGCGCAGTTCTTTGAAAATATTGAGAGATTGTCATTTGACAATAAAGCCATTCTTATCAAAGGGAGTCGTAGGTTTCGTTTGGAGCAAATTGCCTCGCGTTTGCAACAGAAAACACATAAAACCACACTTGAAATAAATCTGGATAATTTGGCTTATAATTTTCATTTAATCAAGAATCGTTTGCAACCCGACACCAATGTGATGGCAATGGTCAAAGCCTTTGCTTATGGCAGTGGAAATTATGAAGTAGCTAAACTTTTGGAGTATCATCGGGTGGACTATCTAGCTGTTGCATATATTGACGAAGGGATTGCTTTGCGAAATTCGGGGGTTAAAATACCTATTTTGGTGCTTAATCCTGAATTGCAAGATTTGACCAAATACCCAGCATATGAACTGGAACCTGCCATCGGTTCTTTTGCACAGTTAGAGGCGTTTATCCATTCAGGTTTATCCATCAAAGTACATCTTGAACTTGATACAGGAATGCATCGTTTGGGTTTTCAATTATTTGAGAAAGAGGAATTATTGTCATCGCTCAAAACGGCACATTCACTTGTGATACAAGGCATTTTCACCCATTTGGCAGCCTCTGACGAGCAAAATAAAGATGCTCAAACCTATCAGCAAATTGAAGAGTTTAAGGAGTTCAGTCGATTTTTGATGACTCAACTCAACTGCCAACCTATTTTGCATATAAGTAATTCAGCGGGGGCTATCCGATTTGCAGAAGCCGGAGGAAATATGGTGCGCTTGGGCATTTCATTATATGGTATTGACCCGTCAGGAGTCTTGGCTAAAGAATTAAAAACTGTTTTTACATTTAAAACTCATATTACTCAAATCAAAAATATAAGGGCAGGCGAAGGGGTAGGATATGGTTTTCAGAATGTCGAAAATAAGGAACGTAAAATTGCAATCATCGCAGTGGGGTATGCAGATGGATTCAATCGAAAATTTAGCCGCCACAATCATTTTGTACTCATCAATGGACAGAAAGCAGAGATAGTCGGAAATGTTTGTATGGATATGAGCATGGTGGATGTAACTGATATTAAATGTTATGAAGGTGATAGCGTGCTTCTTTTCGGAGAAGAATTACCGATAAATCTATGGGCAGAAAAATTGGATACAATACCTTATGAAGTGCTGACCTCAATCAGCCAAAGGGTAAGAAGAGTTTTTGTGTCAGAAAGCTAAACCGCCAACATACCGCAACGCAACTCAATTCATTCAATGCGTTTATGATTGGGTGTACTGAGGCAGTTCCATCGGTACTTCTATTAATAAAATCTCAGAATGTTCCGTAGCTGTCAGTTCAAATGAACCTGTGTCCCAAATCCCCATACCATCGCGTCTGTTCAAGATTTGATTTTCAATTTTGGCTTGACCTTCTAACACAAATACATAGACTCCATTGCCGGATTTCTTGAGTTTATATTCTTTAGAAATTCCTTTTTCAAAATTTGCCAGATGCATCCATGCATCCTGATGTATCCAAACACCTCCATCACTTGGATTTGGCGAGAGAATCTGCTGAAAATCATTTAGTTTTTTGTTGGCAATGATAGATTTCTGGTCATATCTGGGTTCGACATCACGTTCTCGACTCAAAATCCATAGTTGAAGAAATTTGACTTCTTTGTCGTTATTGGCATTTTTTTCTGAATGAACCATTCCGCTACCTGCGCTCATCACTTGTATTTCTCCTTTGCGAATTATGCCTTCATTGCCCATGCTGTCGCCATGTTGCAAATCCCCTTCCAAAGGAATACTGATAATTTCCATGTTTTTATGCGGATGCTTGCCAAATCCCATTCCTGCTTGTACGGTATCATCATTTAAGACCCTTAATGTGCCAAAATTCATTCTATCTGAATTGTAGTAATTTGCAAAACTAAATGTGTGGTAAGTGTTTAACCAACCGTGATTTGCGTGACCTCTGCTTTCTGCGCTATGATAAATGGTTTTCATATTCTATCAAATTGATACTGCAAAACTATATATAACAATTTCAGCAGACATTGACGTAAGATAAGAAACTAATTTGTGGATTAAAATGTAATCTGTTGATGATTGCTTTTCGCATTAAGATTACCTTTGTGAACTATGATAATATTCTTTTATTTGTTTGTGGGTCTGGCGCTTGGACTTATTATAGGTTGGCTTGTCAAGAGTAAAAACAGTAATAGCTCATCATTAGAATACGATAAACAAATTGCTGCCTTACAGCATGAGAAAATAATGTTGGAAAGCAACCTGAAAATGGGTGCTGAACAAATAGCGGAACTGACACAAAGAACAGCCAAAGACACAGAGCAGATTATTGAACTTAATAGAAGGATTGCCGGCTTAGAGAGCGACAACCGAAACTGGAAAGAAAGGTTGGAACAACATCAACAAGATGCCGAAAAAAATGAGAAAATTCTGAAAGAAAGATTTGAAAACATTGCGAACAAAATTCTCGATGAAAAATCGCAAAAATTCATAGAGACCAATCGTACCAATTTGGATGTTATCCTCAATCCACTTAAAGAAAAGATTACAAATTTTGAACAAAAGGTAGAACAGACCTATACAAACGAAGCCAAAGAACGACATTCCCTTAAAGATGAAGTGAAAAATTTGGTTGAACTCAATACAAAACTTAACACAGAAGCACAAAATCTGACACGTGCGCTCAAAGGCGATAGAAAAAAACAAGGTAATTGGGGTGAACTCATGTTGGATAATATCTTAGAAAGCAGTGGCTTGAGAGAGGGTATGGAATACGAAAAGCAGTATACCACCACCAACGATGAATCTCAAAGAATTTATCCTGATTTTGTGGTAAAACTGCCTGAGCATAAACACTTGATTATTGACTCCAAAGTGTCTTTGGTAGCTTATGAACGCTTTGTAAATACAGAAGATGCAGAAACACAACAAAGTGCTATCAACGAGCATATTATTTCTGTCAAAAACCATGTGCGCGACTTGTCTGACAAGAATTATTTCAAAGCCGGTGGTTTGAACTCACCCGATTTTGTGCTTTTGTTCATGCCAATAGAATCTTCTTTTGCTGCTGCAATAGAAGCCGATGCAGATTTATTCAATTTTGCATGGGAGAAAAAAATTGTGATAGTCAGTCCAAGTACTTTGTTAGCTACACTCAAAACAGTTGCCAGCCTTTGGAGGTTGGAAAAACAAAATTTGAACGCAGCAAAAATTGCATCCGAAGCCGGAGGGCTTTATGATAAGTTCAATGGTTTGGTGGAAGAATTAAAAAAACTTGGCAATCAAATCAATACTGTACAAGGTACTTATAAGGATGCATTTAGTAAATTGTCAACAGGAAACGGCAACTTGGTATCAAAAGTTCATAAGATTAAATTACTTGGAGCCAAAACCTCTAAACAAATCGATCTGAATCTTGTGAACGAAGCGCTGGAAAATGACAAGGAGGAAGAATTTAATGAAGATAATCTATCTTAAAATACAGAAGGTAATCATGTGAATTTGTGGTTAATGTAGGTGTAGAAATTAAAAATGTAGCTTTGTGGCGATGGAGCAACTTGTTTACTCGTTAATGTTGGTCGTGGTATCACTCTTTGCGGGATTGGTAGGCGCATTGACGGGATTAGGCGGAGGGATAATCATTGTTCCGGCACTTACATTGCTCTTTGACGTTCCCATTCCTTACGCCATTGCCACGTCTTTGATTGCTGTTATTAGTACATCCAGTGGTGCCGCCTCTGCCTATGTCAAAGAGGGTTATACAAATCTGCAAGTAGGTATGTTTTTGCAGATTGCTACCTCTCTGGGTGCAGTTTTGGGTGCAGTTGTTATTCTGTGGATGAATGTCCCTACTGATTTATTAGGAATTGTTTTTGGTTTGGTACTGATTGTAACAGCCATTCTGACAATGCAAGCCAAAGCAGACCATAGGGAAGCAGTTGTACGAGGCTCATTATCCGAAAAATTACAACTCTATGGAGCATTTCCCGTCAATGGTGTCCAAGAAAAATATGGCTCAGCCAACCCCATACTCGGCTCTGTTGTTATGTCTGTTGCAGGCTTCTTGTCCGGATTGTTGGGAGTGGGCGGTGGCGTCTTTAAGGTGCTGGCTATGGACAATGTGATGCGATTGCCTTTCAAGGTGTCCACAACAACCAGTAATTTTATGATTGGTGTAACCGCTGTTTCAAGTGCTATTATCTATCTTGCCAATGGATATGTTGTACCATTGTTAGCAGCACCGGTGTTGATTGGTATTATTATAGGCTCATTTCTGGGAGCTAAAATTTTAAATAAAATTAATGTGAAACTGCTTAAGCAAATCTTTGCCGTCATTGTGGTAGTTATCGCA
Source organism: Bacteroidota bacterium (assembly GCA_023957335.1). Taxonomy (NCBI): domain Bacteria; kingdom Pseudomonadati; phylum Bacteroidota; species Bacteroidota bacterium. The sequence continues at coordinate 127,531 of JAMLHC010000005.1, forward strand.
CTCTACATGATTTATAATGGGTTGACAGGTAATTTTAGTTCAAAACATCATGCTTAAAATATCAAATTCGGAAAACGAAACTAAGCATATTCAGAAATTAATCGGGAATACGCTACGTCTGGGTGTCTGGGTATCATTTTGTTTGTCAATATTGGGCGTTTTGTTGTCTTTTTTGAAAATCCCTAACTCGCCAGAAACGCAACAAATATTTACAGAAAACCCTGCTAAATTTTCGTTCACAGAGTTGCTTTCAGGGCTTATTTGCCTTGATGCAAGCCATATTGCGATGTGTGGAGTAATTGTTATGCTGTTAACTCCATTATTGCGAGTTATCTTTCTTTTGTTTGCGTATCAAAAACAGAAAAATTCAATGTATGAAGTCATTTCTTACATCGTCTTGGTCATAATTCTTTTAAGCGTTGTGATTGGGGTGGTAAAGTAACTTGAATATCGGACTGTTTTAGACCAATTTGTGCGTAACATGTACACTATTCTCAGCCTAAAATAATCTAACTTTGCCCTCATTATGCCTGATGCTAAAACAGTCACAAAAAATATCATAGAGCTCAAGGAAACGGTTCGCAAGATTTTTACTGAGTTTCTTGAAGAAAATGGACATCGTAAGACTCCGGAACGCTATGCTATTCTTGATGAAATTTATTCAAAGAGAGAGCATTTTGACGTTGATACACTTTATATTCAAATGAAAAACCGCAAATACAGAGTGAGCCGTGCAACAGTTTATAATACCTTGGATTTGTTGTTAGAAGCAGGATTGGTTAAAAGACATCAGTTCGGACAAAATCTTGCTATGTATGAGCAAGCTTATGGCTCCATGCAACATGACCATTTAATTTGTGTGGCATGCAGCAAAGTGTTTGAGTTTTGCGACCCGCGCATTCAGTTGATTAAAAATACGATGGGAGAAATGCTTAACTTTCAGGTTAAACATCACAGTTTACATTTGTTTGGAAACCCTCCATTAGATGAAAAATCTGTTTGTCAAAATTGCAAAAAAGTGGTTTCACCGGATATGCAAGATTCTAATTAAATAATTCAAAAATACGATACAGCGAAATGATAGATGTAGTTTTAGGTTTGCAGTGGGGAGATGAAGGAAAAGGCAAGATTGCGGATTTTCTTACTCCGAGATATGATTTGGTGGCAAGATTTCAGGGAGGTCCCAATGCAGGACACAGCCTTGCTTTTAATGATAAAAAAGTAGTTTTGAATACAATTCCTTCAGGAATATTTCATGAAACTTGTCTCAACGTGATTGGAAATGGCGTGGTGGTTGACCCCGTACGCATCAAAGAAGAAATTGCCAGAGTTCAAGAAATGGGAGGAGAGCCTATAAAAAATCTTGTTTTTAGTAGAAAAGCAACGATTATTCTGCCCACACATAGAGTCTTAGACGCTGCTTCTGAATTTGCCAGAGGAGAAGAAAAAATCGGTTCTACGCTACGTGGAATCACCCCCGCATACCGTGACAAAATCGGTAGGACAGCTTTGTTCTTGGGCGAAATATTCTCAGATAAGTTTATCCAGCACTATGAAGAACTCAAAAGGACACACCTGAAATATATAGGATACTACGGATATAAAGACTTTGACTTGGCTGTATTAGAAAAAGAATTCTTTGCTGCCATTGAGTTTCTCAAAGATTTTAAATTTGATGATACCGAATATCTGGTGAATGAATCTTGTGCTGCCGGCAAAAAGGTTCTGGCTGAAGGTGCACAAGGTTCTATGTTGGATATTGATTTCGGCTCTTACCCCTTTGTAACTTCTTCCAATACTATTTCGGGAGGTGTTTGCAACGGACTTGGTGTTGCACCCAATAAAGTACACAATGTATCAGGCATTTTTAAAGCATACTGTACCAGAGTAGGCAGTGGTCCTTTTCCCACAGAGTTAGACAATGAAATAGGAGAGACCTTGCGTAAAAATGGATTTGAGTTTGGGGCAACTACGGGCCGCCCCAGACGCTGTGGTTGGCTTGATTTGGTGGCGCTCAAATATGCAATCATGTTAAGCGGGGTAAACAAACTGATAATGATGAAAGCAGATGTGTTATCAGGTATGGAAACGCTCAATGTATGTACACATTACATCATTGATGGCAAAAGAACTGATAGATTCCCGACTAATCTGTGCAATGCAAAGGTAGAACCGGTTTATAAAGAGTTTAAAGGTTGGAAAGAAGACATTAGTATTTGCAAAACTGTGGATGAACTTCCACAAACATTTAGGGATTATATTCAATTTATTGAAACTTTTACGGGAGTGAAAGTCCATATCATTTCCGTTGGACCTGATAGAGAGCAAACAATTTTAAATCACAATTAAGCAATAATATTTAAAAGATATGACAGACAGCAATTTCAGAATAGAAAAAGACAGCATGGGCGAAGTAAAAGTTCCTGCTAATGTGTATTGGGGAGCACAAACAGAGCGTTCATTTGAGAATTTCAAAATTGGCGGACAGAGACACAAGATGCCCATTGAGATTATTCGTGCTTTTGCCTATCTAAAAAAGGCAGCAGCATTGACAAACTGTGAACTTGGTGTGCTGAGCCAAGAAAAATGCGATCTCATTGGGCAGGTTTGTGATGAAATACTTGCGGGTAAATTAGATGACCAGTTTCCGCTTGTGATTTGGCAAACCGGCTCAGGAACTCAGTCCAATATGAATGTAAACGAAGTAATTGCCAACCGAGGTCACGTTATAAAAGGCGGAAAACTGACTGACGAAAAGAAATTTTTACATCCCAATGACGATGTAAATAAATCTCAAAGTTCAAATGATACCTATCCAACAGCCATGTCCATCGCGGTATATAAACAAGTGATTGATTATACACTGCCCGGAATGCAGGCATTGAAAACAACCATTAAGCATAAAGCAAGAGAGTTTGCCAATGTGATTAAAAACGGTCGTACCCACATGATGGATGCAACGCCAATTACAGTAGGACAAGAATTCTCCGGTTATAGACAGCAATTAGAAAACGGATTAAAATCAATTGAATTTACGCTCAAAGGAGTGGCGGAAATTGCCTTAGGAGGAACTGCGGTGGGAACCGGTATTAATACTCCCAAAGGATACACAAACCTTGTTGCAAAACATATTGCCAATTTGACGGATATGCCTATCATTACTGCACCTAACAAGTTTGAAGCCTTGTCCGCACATGATGCAATGGTGGATTTACATGGCGCATTAAAACGGGTAGCTGTTTCTTGTATGAAAATTGCCAACGATATTCGCTTGTCCAGCTCAGGTCCCAGAAGTGGAATAGGAGAGTTGTTCATTCCGGAAAATGAACCAGGGTCTTCTATTATGCCGGGAAAAGTTAATCCTACTCAGGTTGAAGCATTGACAATGGTATGTGCACAAATCATGGGCAACGATGTTGCTGTTTCAGTTGCCGGTTCAAACGGACAATTTCAGTTGAATGTATTCAAACCCGTGATTGCGGTTAATCTACTTGATTCTGCCAGACTTTTGGGAGAGGCTTGCTTGTCATTCAACAACCATTGTATGGTGGGCGTAGAACCCAACTATACTGAAATTAAGCATAAACTTGAAAATTCACTTATGTTGGTAACAGCTCTTAATACCCATATAGGATATGATAATGCTGCCAAAATTGCTAAAAAGGCACATGCTGAAAATACCACTTTGCGCAAAGCTGCAATTGAGCTTGGATTACTTACAAATGAGCAGTTTGATGAATGGGTTCGTCCTGAAAATATGATTGGGAATGTAAATGATTCAATTAAATTTGACTAATCAAAATGAATAATATGAAATACTGGAAAATTTTAACTTTAGTGACAGTTTTGGCTGCAATTGTTTCTTGTAATCAAAAGAAAGGACAGGGCGTTTATGGTGAAAAATTTGAGATAAACAATCCGCTTACGGTAGATGATTTGTTGGCAAAAATGGAAGGAAAAGATGTCATTGAAGCACAAGTGAAAGGTGTGATTACCGGAGTTTGTAAGAGTGAAGGTTGTTGGATTACTTTCACCACAAAAGATGGAGAAGCATTTTATATTAATACCAAGGATAAAGCATTCAGCCTTCCCCCTGAAGTTGTCGGAAAAACTGCTATTGCAAAAGGAAGTGCACTTTCTATCGAAAAACAAAAACAGATAGAAATAGAAGCAGGGGAAGACCCTGATGATTTGGATTGGATTGATGCTGTAAGCTTTAGCGCAGACGGAATTATTGTACAATAGGAATTAAAAAAGAGGAGAAGGGTGGTTTTACTAAAGAATTGCTCACTTTCCTCTTTGATTATTGTTTGTACTCAACAAACCTTCTGTCATGCTGAGTGTTTTTGTAGCTCCGAACAAAAACGTATCGAAGCATGCTGAGTTTAATTTCAAAAGACCATTATCGTCCTCCTTAGGTCACCCTTCTAAGCACTCGCCCCAAGCGCGCATCATCGCTGCGAGCACTCAGGATGACAGTGTGTTTCTGTCATGCTGAGTGTTTTTGTAGCTCCGAACAAAAACTAATCGAAGCATGCTGAGTTTAATTTCAAAAGACTGTAATCATCCAACTCCTGTCATCCTTCGATACACTCGTCCCAAGCGCACACCATCGCTGCGAGCACTCAGGTTGACAATGTGCGACAACCGTACTAAATAGACTAATTTTCTTTATTGAGGCTCGAAAAAGAATCCCCGCAACATCACCCTTTCTGGTTTTAGTCCAGCAAAATGATAGGGAGCCAAAGCCAAAGTAGTCTTGGGTTTGAAAAATAGCAGCGAAGCTTCTTTACCTACGGTAATACTGCCCAATTCATGCTGCAATTCGAGTGCGGCTGCCGCATTCAACGTGAGTGCATTAAATGCCTCTTCCGGCAATAATTTCATTTTAATACAAGCTAAAGACCAGACGAACAATAAATTTCCCGAAGGACATGAACCGGGATTGAAGTCAGAAGCCAACACTAAGGGCAATCCTGCAGTTATAAGTTCGCGAGCCGGTGTGTATTTCATATTGAGATAGAATGAACAACCGGGCAAAGCCACAGGCATTGTCTGTGAGTTCATTAATATATCAATCTCTGCTTGACCTATATTTTCCAAGTGATCCACAGAAATAGCACCACATTTCACACCGGATTGAACTCCTCCTGAAACACTTAATTGGTTTGCGTGAATTTTGGCTTTCAGACCATATTGAGCAGCATGTGTAAGAATATCTTCAGTTTCTTCGGTAGTAAAAAAACCGGTTTCGCAAAAGACATCAATATAATCAACAAGCCCTTGTGAAATCGTCTGTGGAATCATTTCATTCTTGATTTTGTTAATATAGGCGGAGCGATTTTGTTTGTATTCGGGAGGGATAGCATGTGCACCCAGCAATGTTCGTTTTACAAAAAATCTATTGAAAGACTTGATTTTGGTAGCTACTTCGAGGATTTTAACTTCGCTTTCTGTTGTAAGTCCATAACCGCTTTTGAGCTCGAATGCAATCGTGCCGGTGCTGATACAATTATAGATACGTTGCATGGAGGATGCAAGCAGAGTTTCTTTATCCATATTTTGCATGGCTCGAGCGGAGTTGAGAATGCCGCCACCTGCTGCTGCAATCTCCTCATAACTTTTACCCTCAATCTTCATCTTGAATTCTTCCTCGCGTGTTTTAGGAAAAATAATATGTGTATGCGAATCAACCAGTCCTGGCATCACAGTTTGCCCGGCAGCATCAATGATTTCGTCAAAGGTGGATTCATCCGGCATAGTATTGTTGGAACCAAAATCGGAGATTTTGTCTTTTTCTATACTTAGCCAGGCATCTTCGATACTATTTACGAATTTCATTTCTACACCGGACAATCGTTCTTTTTCGATAGGCTGTATGCCGTATAAAATGCCAATATTTTTAATCAAAGATTTCATCTTAATTTTGCTCGCATGATTACGGTGCAAATGTTACAAAATACAATTAAAAAAGGTAAAGAAGTTTTTATAGCCGATAATGCGAGAGTTATAGGACGTGTTGAACTCGGTGACGAAGTGTCAGTTTGGTTTGGGGCAGTTTTGCGCGGAGATATTGATGAAATTAAGATTGGCAACAGAACGAACCTTCAAGATAATGTTGTGATTCACGTGGACAAAAATTCACCCTGTATAATTGGAGATGAATGTATTATTGGTCATGGTGCTATTGTACATGGAGCAAAACTCGCCAACAATGTATTGGTGGGGATGCATGCCACCGTCTTAAACGATGTTGAGATTGGCGAGTATTCAATTATCGGAGCAGGGGCTGTTGTTTCGCAAGGAGTTAAAATACCTCCTTTTTCTTTGGTTTTGGGTGTTCCGGGAAAGGTGGTCAAAACCTACGATGAATCTATCAAAGCCCGTATCAGACAGAATGCACAGAATTATATCGACCTTTCTAAAATCTATTTACAATTATAAATATTCAAAATGAAATACGTCATTTATCACAACCCGAGATGTTCAAAAAGTAGAGAATCGCTTTGTTACTTACAAGAACAAGGAGCCGAAATAGAAGTCAAAGAATACATGAAAGACGCACCGAGTGCGCAAGAATTGGCAACATTGCTGAAATTGTTGAAGATACCGGCAATAGACTTGATACGGAAAAATGAAAATGTTTTTAAAACAAAATTTGCTGATAAAAACTATACAGACGAGCAATGGATTAAAGTCATGGCAGAAAATCCTATACTTATTGAAAGACCCATTGTAATCAAAGGAAAACAGGCAGTAATCGGTCGCCCTATACAGAAAGTGATAGATTTGGGATAAATCGGTATTCTTTGGGTTTTCAATGCGGTATAAATTCATTTAGTTTGCACTATCATTCAGCGCTATGGCAGAGTTATCTCTTGTAATCCCTTGTATTTTGAACCATTTGTATCCTCAAACGGCAGAAAAAAGTGTTAAAATATTTCAGAAATTGGGGTATTCAATAAACATTGCTGAAAATCAAGGTTGTTGCGGATACCCTTATTTGGTGAACGGGGAAAAGGGTGCCGTAAAGGAATTAGCTCAAAAAATGTTGTTTGATTTTCAGACAGGGAAACGAGACCACAAAATTGCATCTTTATCGCCTCAATGTCATTATACAATCAGCCGTTCTTATCCTTATTTGTTTCACAACTCCGTAATGCATAATTTGAGTCAAAAAGTATTGTCAGATGTATTGGATATATTTTCTATTCTGGCTGAGTTACAAATAGTGATTACGCCACCTGAAAGGCAATTATTGGTAATAGATAATCTTTCCGATTTGTCGCTCATTAATACTATCACGGGGTATAATTCAAAAGATACAAATTGGATTACTCAAGATTCAGGCTATGGATGTTCCGGAGTGGGAAGTGGTATGAATAAGTTTAATACTAAAGCTGCTCGTTTGTCTGTATTGGACTATTGTAAGTTTGCGAATGAGAACAATGTGAATACCATAACTTTTACGGATGAATTTTCACTCTCTTTTGCGGATTCAGTAATTGAGCAAGATAAATTATCATTGAAAACGCAGCACATATTTGATGTACTCTATGAGCAACTCTTTACCACAAACGATTAATCACATTGCACTTGCCGAATTCGTTACGCAAGTTTTTATTCAATATGGATTTTCTCCAAATCATGCCCAACAAGCGGCTCATGTACTTTGTAAAGCAGACCTGAGAGGAATTGATTCTCATGGGGTTGCAAGGCTTATTGGATATTTGCGATTGATTGAGGCGGGTAGGTTAAACCCGAATCCTAATTTCAAATGGCTGACTGACAGACCTTCTGCCGCAACGCTTGATGCAGATGCTGGTATTGGATTGATTTCTGCTAGGATTGCTATGCAAAAAGCAATAGAGAAAGCCAAGATTACAGGTGTTGCTTTTGTAGGAGTCTCGAATTCTAATCACTTCGGAATAGCAGGAGCACACAGCGAATTAGCTGTTGAACATGGCATGATTGGTTGGTCAATGACCAACGCTAGTCCACTCGTAGCTCCAGATGGTAGCATGCAGAGAATATTTGGAACCAACCCAATTTCTGTGGCAGTGCCCAATCCCTTGTCTGAGAATGGTCAACCGTTTATTTTAGATATGGCGACCAGTGCCGCTGCCAATGGCAAACTCGAAATTGCCAGTAGAGAAGGACATCCTATTCCTGAAGGTTGGGCAAAAGATAAAAATGGTAAGCCTTCGCATAACCCTAATATTCTCAAAGAAGGAGGAGCACTTGTTCCCTTGGGAAGTGATGATGAGCATAGTGTCCATAAAGGGTATGGCTTGGGGGCATTGGTGGACATTTTGACGGGCGTACTTACAGGAGCTAACTTTAGCACATTTGTACCTCCCTTTGTAGCATTTTTGAATGTAGTGGACAACCTGCCGGGCAAAGGAATAGGGCACTTTGTGGGTGCAATGGACATTGGTGCATTTATTGAGCCGATACAGTTTTATGAAAGAATGAAACTTTGGTCGGATCAAATAAAAAATGCCACAACTATTCAAGGACACCCTGCTCTGATGGTGCATGGAGAACCGGAGTTCATGAATGAAAAGGAACGTTTAGTAAATGGAATTAACCTGAATCCGCTTGTAGGCAAGGAAATGAAAGAATTAGCCCACAAACTCAATATGGAAACCGATTTATTTAATCATTTTTGAACCGTGAAATCAAACCTGCTTTTCATATTCACGCTTTTGATTGTATCCGGTCTTAATGCGCAAGATAATATAATTCCTGCCGGACACCGAATGATGTCAATGGCAGACCGATACGAAATCCTAAGTGGAAAGTTTGTCAAAGGAACACAAATGACCGGTGGGTTTGTGCAACGCAAACATATTCTGGAACTCATCAGCAATGATTCAGGGCTTTCTTTACAGGATATTTTTAATCGTGATAAATACCTAAACAAAGATCTGCAATTAGGCAGAAATACCGAATTTCCCAACTTTAACCGAAGTCCTTTTTATCGAAATATCTTTGCTTCTCCGGCATATTTTATGGATTATTATGACTCTGCAAAAAATTACAGAATAACGCTCAATCCGGTTCTTGCCATAGGAGTGGGGAAGGATTTGGTTAATACCTCGAAAACTTCGTATAGAAATACAAGAGGCGTTGAAATCAAAGGGTTTATTGGTAAAAAACAAAACTTTGGATTTTATTCTATTGCTACAGAAAACCAGACTGCTTTGCCTGATTTTGTGAACTACTATACAGATAGTTTCGGGTACCTTCCTAACCAAACTTTTTGGAAAAAATTTAAGAAGACCGGTTATGATTATTTTCAAGCAAGAGGCTATGTATGGTGGGATATTAATTCATTTGTAACACTGCGCTTCGGGCAGGACAAAGTGTTTTGGGGCAATGGAATCAGATCTATGGTATTGGGTGATTTTTCACCTGCTAATCTATTTTTTCAAATCAATACGAATCTTGGTATTTTTAACTATCAAAACTATTATGGACAATTTACGGATTTTTCTACACTTACGGGAGCTACATTGCTCAAACGCAAGTTTGGAACTTTTCATAGATTGGGTGTAAACATCAGTAAAAATGTAAATATTGGTGTTTTTGAAGCGGTGATTTTCGATCGTCAAGATTCAACGCAAAGTGATCGGTATGACCTTGCCTATCTTAATCCACTTATTTTTTATCGCGCCATTGAACAACAACTTGGCAGTCGCGATAATGCGGTGCTTGGGCTTGATTGGAAGTGGAACTTTCTTAAGAGATTTCAATTTTACGGTCAGTTTGTTTTAGATGAATTTGTCCTAAAGGAAATCAAAGCTCAGAGCGGTTGGTGGGCAAATAAATTTTCTTTTCAAACCGGAGCCAAATATGTCAATATGTTCGGTGTTAGCAATCTGGATTTTCAAGCTGAGTTCAATGTAGTAAGACCTTATACATATAGCCATTTTCGCAGTGGCGGAAATTGGGCGAATTTTGGACAACCATTGGCACACCCGCTCGGAGCTAATTTTAAAGAAATAATTGTGAAGTTGTCTGCACAACCTCTCAATAGACTGTATGTGGATTTTACTTTTCTTGAATACATCAAAGGGGAAGACTTTTCTGTTAACGGGGTAAATTATGGCGGCAACATTCTCAGGGATTATTCCAAGAGAGTAGGAGATTATGGAAACAAAATTGGACAAGGAAAAGCAGTTGGAGCGGGTATTTTGGATTTGAATATTGCCTATATGCTTTGGCACAATTTCTTTGTAGAAAGTCGAATTTATTACAAGTTATATGACTTTAATGATCGATACCCAAATACCAAATGGTTCAATGTAGGTATTCGATGGAATATTGACTCCGAGCAAAGATTGATGTATTATTAAACGTAAAATGCTTAAATAGGAATAAGTCTATTTTAAAGGATATTACTACAAATAATAATCTACCCCATTCTTGAAGATGTTGTGATAGCTTGCATCAGGTATGTTTTTGAACAAACCATCAGCAAAACGTTCTGCATGTCCCATACGACCGTATATTTTGCCGGATTCGCTGGTAACACCCTCAATCCCAAAGAGAGAATTGTTTGGATTATATGGCATTCCATGCGCAATATTGCCGGCTGAATCCACATATTGAGTTGCAATTTGTCCTTTGCGATAAAGCTTTTCCAACACTTCTTTGTTGGCTACAAATCTACCTTCGCCATGGCTGATGGGAACGGTATAAATGCTTCCTTTCATTCCTTTGAGCCAAGGACTGTGGTCATTAATTACCTTAACGTTTACCATTTGTGAGATATGTCTGCCTATGGCATTATGTGCTAAAGTAGGAGATTGGGCATCGAGGTCGCGAATTTCTCCAAAAGGCAATAAACCGGATTTAACCAATGCCTGAAAACCGTTGCAAATACCAAGAATCATCCCGTCTCTGGAAAGAAGTTTGTGTACTGCTTCTTTCATCTTTGCATTTTTCAGAACATTTACAATAAATTTAGCAGAGCCGTCCGGTTCATCTCCGGCTGAAAAACCTCCGCTAAAAACCAAAATCTGTGAGTTGTTTATTTCTTTCACCCAGGCATCAATACTTTCGTTCAATAACTGCTGATTAATGTTTACCAAAGGAAGAGAGCTTATAATTCCACCTTCTTTTCGGAATACATTGGCAGTTTCATATTCACAGTTGGTACCTGGGAAAACCGGTACAAAAACTCTGGGTTTAATATTATGTTTGAGAATATTGATTGTGGAAGGTTCAGTATTGTTCAGGGTTGCAGGGAATTCTACCACCTCTTTTTTGCGTTCTAGGGTGGGAAATAACTCTTCAAATGTGTGAGTGTATGCTGATAACAGCTCAGCAATTTCGCATTGAACGTGATTGATAGACAGCGTTGCTTTGTTGTTTACAACCCCAATCTTAGCGAATAATGGGTGCAAAATCGGTTCTGTAGTTTCAATAATCATGCTGCCAATGCTTGTTGCCAAAGCATGTTCTGCAAATTGTACTTCACATCCTAAAGCATTTCCAAAACTCATTTGAGCCAATGCAACTGCTATTCCGCCTTGTTTAATGGTTTTGGCAGAAACAATTTTTCTACTGCCTATTTCGCGGTAGATAAAATCAAAAGCTTCCTTGAGTGCATTGTAGTCGGGCAGGCTGTTAGATTGTGCTTTGTGGCTAAATAAATATATATGATTACCTGATTTTTTGAACTCTGGTGAAATTACATTCTTTTTCAAACCGGGTGCACAAGCAAATGAAATTAAGGTAGGAGGGACATTGAGTTCGCCAAAAGTACCACTCATACTGTCTTTGCCGCCAATGGCTGCGAGTTCAAAATTCATTTGTGCATTATATGCACCCAGCAAGGATGCAAAAGGTTTACCCCATTTTGAGGGATTGTTGCCGAGTTTTTCAAAATATTCTTGAAAACTTAGTCTAATATCTTGGTATCTGCCTCCCATTGCCACAATCTTAGCCACGCTTTCGACTACTGCATGAGCAGCCCCCGTCATGGAGTTTGTACTGCTGAGATCTGCATCAAACCCCCAGCTTGCTAAGGAAACGGTTTCAATATTTGTGGCATTTAAGACGGGTAAAGTGTGAACACTGCCTTCCATTTCCGTAATTTGATTTCTACCGCCCAGCGGCATTACAACGGTTGTACCGCCTACTGTGCTGTCAAACATTTCAATCAACCCTTTCTTGCTACCTATATTTTTTTCCTCAAGATATTTGAGTAAGTTTTCTTTGTTAAATTCTGTATTGTCAGCAGTAACAGGCAATAAATGATTTACGATAATGTTTTGGGTTTTGGCACATCCGTTTGTATTCAGAAATTCTCTGCTGAGATCGACTATCATATTGCCTTTCCAAAACATCTGCATCCTCCCGCTGTCGGTTACTTTGGCAACCGCCACTGCTACAATATTTTCTTTGTTACACTCAGATATGAATTTGTCTTGGTCGCATGCAGAAATGACTACTGCCATACGTTCTTGACTTTCGGAAATAGCGAGTTCTGTTCCATTTAACCCTTCATATTTCAGTGGCAATACATCTAAATTAATTTCAAGGCTATCTGCAATTTCTCCAATCGCAACTGAGACACCTCCTGCTCCGAAATCGTTTGATTTCTTAATCATCAAACTCACTTTGGGATTTCTGAATAGTCGCTGAATTTTACGTTCTTCAACTGCATTGCCCTTTTGAACTTCAGTACTCAAAGTGTGAATACTGTTTTCGTCTTGTTCTTTGCTTGAGCCTGTGGCACCGCCAACTCCGTCTCGACCTGTGGCTCCTCCTAAGACGATAATAATATCTCCGGTCTGTGGATGTTCGCTTTTGATTTGGCTGACGGGTGCTGCACCTACGACAAAACCTACTTCCATTCTTTTGGCTTTGTAGCCTTCATGGTAAATTTCACTTACTTGTGACGTAGCTAATCCGAACTGGTTCCCGTAACTACTGTAGCCGTTTGCAGCTTGTTTGCTAATAGTGCGTTGAGGCAGTTTGCCACGCATTGTTTTTTCGATGGGTTCCAAAACATTGCCTGCCCCGGTCAATCGCATTGCCTGATATACATAAGAACGTCCACTGAGCGGGTCGCGAATGGCTCCGCCCAAGCAGGTGCTGGCACCACCAAAAGGTTCTATTTCTGTTGGGTGATTATGTGTTTCATTTTTGAATAACAGATGCCAAGGCTCTTTTTTGCCGTCATATTCTACATCAATGCGGATAGTGCATGCGTTGATTTCATCGGAAATTACAAGGTTGTCTAATTTGCCGGTTTTGTTAAAGTATTTTGCACATATAGTAGCTAAATCCATCAACGAGATTGGTTTGTGCTCTCTGTCTAACTGTTTTCTTTTGGATAAATAATCATTGAAAATGCTTTCCAAAGTATTTTTGAATTCACCTTCAAAAGCAATATCTGTAAGCTCTGTATTGAACGTAGTGTGACGACAATGGTCGCTCCAATAAGTGTCCAATACTTTAAGTTCAGTTTCGGTTGGATTTCTGTTCTCAGTACGAAAATATTGTTGAATATATTCAAGGTCGTCAAAACCAAATGCAAAGCCGTTTTCATTATAAAATGTTTTAAGTAGATCGGTATCCCATTGAATGAAACCGTTGTAAGTAATGACTTGAGCAGGGAGTGAAGATTCTGGGTATTGAATTAAATTCAGATTTTTTTCTCTGCTTTCAACTTTGTTGATTAAAAGAGCCTTCACTTGAATCAACTCACCGCTTGTAATTCCTTCAATATCAATCAGTTTTCCGCTTCGTACTTTGGCATTGGCAGCATTAGTGAGCAAGGCAATGCTTTGTTCTGCGCTATCTGCACGCTGGTCGTATTGGCCTGGGAGAAATTCATAAGCAATAAAATGTTTTTTTGCAGGATTATCTTCGTGTGCAATATCTACAACCGGGTCAACAAAAACAGCATTTTTCGCTTTGATAAAAGAGGCTTCATCTAAATTAAAGACATCATATATATTATATACTTTCGCATTGATTGCATTAGGTGCAACCTGCCTTATTTCGTTTAATACTTTAGAACTTTCAACATCGAAAAGTTCTCTTTTACCTACATAAATTCGTTTGTTCATTACTTAAAATAAGAATCGCGAAATTAGCCAAAAAGGGCGAAAGAAATTGAGAATTAAAAGAGGGTTTAGGTCGATTTTGTGTGTAATTGAATTTATAATTGCGTAGATGCAAAGTCTTATACCAACTCACCTTTGGCTTGTCTGATGATGATGGGCACGTCCTCGGTCAGGTCAATCACGGTTGAAGGAATATTGCCTCCGCTGCCTGATGCAATCATAAAATCCACTTTGTCGCTGAAATTTGATTCTATTTCTGTTGGGTCTGTTTGATAATCCAGTATTTCGTCTTCTGAGTGCACAGAAGTGGATACCAACGGATAACCCAGTGTTTCCGTCAGTTTGATTGTGATTTTGTTGTCAGGAATTCTAATACCTAAGGTTTTCCTATTGTTTAGAAATAATTTAGGAATGTTAGAGTTGGCTTTCAAAATAAATGTAAAAGGACCCGGCAAATTTCTTTTAAGAATTTTATAAACTGAAGTGGAGAATGATTGGGTATATTCTGATATATTTTTGAGGTCGGGAAAAATAACAGAGAGATTAGCCTTTTCAGGCTTTTTGCCTATGAGTTTGCAAATACGCTCAATGCCCCTTTTGTTGTTCAGCCCGCACACAATTGCATAAATAGTGTCAGTAGGAACAATGCCTATCTCTCCGTTTTCAAGTCTTTTTGAAACTTCTTCTATTATCCTGTTGTCAGGATTCCATTCAAAAGTTTCAAAATATTCCATGATGAGTAAATAATTATAGTCTATCTCCAAACATATAGGAAAAGCCGATTCCTAATACGTGTTTGAACTGTATTCTTGGATTTACCATGGGTGTCTCTGGTGTAACATCAATGTCATCATCATAAATGAGATGGGTGAAAATTGATGCAGTGATGTATTTGTTCACTTTCATATTAATGGTCGTTTCCCAGTTTACGTCAGTTTTGTTTAACGTTTTGTAGTTTGTGAATAAATCAATTCTGCTTTTAAGATTCACATTTGTCATCACATCTCTATTGAACATTGCACTCAAATACCATCCTAACTCTGTTCTGAATTTCTGACCTGTACCTGCGATTATGTTGCCTAGTGCATCCGTTTCTGCTTTTTTAACCCCAAATGAACCAAGGTCTGCAAGTCTTTGCTCATTGACAATGGTAAATTTGCCTGTAACCGGAGAAAGATAGAATGACAAATAGCTTGTAGGTTTGTAGTCAAATCCTACTGAAAGCATTCCAAACGCAGGAGCAAGGAAATTGGATATATGTTGTCCTCTTGTTCCTGACGCAGGGTCAAAGGCTGAATAGCCTTGAAAGAACTGAGATTTGAATTCCAATAAGGCAGTATAATTCAACTTTGGTGTGATTTTGCGCCCGTATTTTGAAAGGATTGATAATTTATCCTCATTTTTATAAAATTTATTGAGAGTGCCATCAGGGTATTTGGCGGCACCATTTCGAATGGTTCCCCATGACGCATCAAAGTAGTTCTCCCAAGTCATTTTGTTGGTTTTATAGATAGCAAAACTGTTGCCTATGAGCGTAAATGCAACGGAACTTTGTCCTCCTGCTGCCCAGTTTTTTAAGCCTACATTAGTGAAATTGCTATTGATGAACCCGCCTGTAAGCCAGCCTTTATTTTCTGTTGTGAAATCTTTTTTTGTATCCACAAATTTTTTGACATCGGTGCTTTGTGAAAATGAGTTGTTTGTGAATATCAATAAAAAAGCTGCCATAGTTGCAGCTTTTGAAATAAGTCTAAAATTCATTTTGTGTTACTTGTTTTTTAATAAATCGCGTATTTCAGTTAATAATACTTCTTCGTTAGATGGGGCAGGAGGGGCAGAAGGTGCAGCCTCTTCTTTCTTTTTGAGTGAGTTAACCCCTTTAATCATCATAAATAGCACAAAAGCAATGATGACAAAATTAATTACATTGGAAAGAAAGCTTCCATACTTCACATTTCCGAAAATTGTCAATTCTGCAATGTTTTTCAGGTTGGCTGCTTCCAATGCAGGGTTTAGGAGAAGTGGTGTGATAATGTCGTCAACCATAGAGGTAATAATTTTGCCAAAGGCACCTCCGATAATAACAGCTACTGCTAAGTCCACGACATTGCCTCTGATGGCAAATGATTTAAATTCTTTAATGATTCCCATATTTGTATTTAGTTATTAATAAGTTTTTTCACTAATTCGGCTGCTTCTTTCAACTGAATTGCCGAGTACACCTTCAAACCTGAATTGTCAATGATGTTTTTGGCTTCTTCTGCGTTGGTACCTTGTAATCTAACAATGATAGGAACATTGACATTACCAAGATTTTTATAAGCCTCTACTACGCCATTCGCAACTCTGTCACAACGTACGATTCCCCCAAAAATATTGATAAGAATAGCTTTCACATTTGGGTCTTTAAGTATGATTTTAAATCCGGCTTCTACGGTTTCTGCATTAGCCGTTCCGCCCACATCAAGAAAGTTAGCAGGTTCTCCTCCGGAAAGTTTGATGATGTCCATAGTCGCCATCGCCAGACCGGCACCGTTTACCATACAGCCTACGTTTCCGTCTAATTTAACGTAGTTGAGATTGTATTTTTTTGCCTCAACCTCTGTTGGGTCTTCTTCGGATTCGTCTCTCAATGCTTCTAAGTCGGTATGTCTGTACAAAGCATTTTCATCAAGATTTACTTTGGCATCCACAGCAATAATTCTGTCATCTGATGTTTTTAATACCGGATTAATTTCAAACATGGATGAATCTGTTGCATCATAAGCTTTATATAGGGCGGTTACAAACTTAACCATCTCTTTTGCGGCTTTGTCTTGCAAGTTGAGGTTATATGCAATTTTTCTGGCTTGAAATGGTTGAAGCCCAACTGCAGGGTCGATTATTTCCTTTTGAATTTTCTCAGGACTATTTTCAGCTACTTCTTCTATATCCATTCCGCCTTCTGTGGTATAAACAATCACGTTTTTGCCGGTCTGACGGTCGAGCAACACACTCATATAGAATTCTTTAGGGTCGCTTGGTCCGGGATAAAATACATCTTGAGCAACCAATACTTTATTAACTTTTTTGCCTGCTGCTCCTGTTTGCTTGGTAACCAATACATTTCCAAGAAGGTTGTGTGCAATTGTTTTTACATCATCTAATGATTTTGCTAATGCAACACCTCTTTGTTCTGAGCCAACAATTTTACCTTTTCCTCTTCCTCCCGCATGGATTTGGGCTTTGACTACAAGCCATCCGCTTCCTGTTTCTTGTTGAACTTGTTTTCCTGCTTCGACTGCTTGTTCGGGGCTGTCGGCAACAACACCCTCTTGAATGGAAACTCCATAACTTTTAAGGATTTGTTTTGCCTGATATTCGTGAATATTCATGTAATTTTAATAATAAAAAATGTTGTTTTTTGGGTGGCGCAAATATAGAAAATTTGTAACCTGTATTTTATGAAATTTTAAGGGTCTGATTGGGCTTAACAATTTGAACCCAGCCATATTTGTCAGGGATTTGCATGGTTCTGATTTTGTTCAACTCAGTTTTTACTTTTTCTGCTACAAGCTCTTTACTCATGTCTAATTTGTAAATCTCATTGTCTATACCGACTAATTGAATATTAGCAACAGATACGGCTGTCCCGGTAACAAACATTTCGTCCAAAGTGCCTTCTTTATGCCAGTTGATTAAATCGTCTATAGAAATTCTACCTTCAACAACTTCATAACCCATGTCTTTGAGCAGACGAATGACAGAATCTCTGGTAATACCGGCTAAAATACTATCCGAAAGGGCAGGGGTGTAAATAGTTTTACCTTTTCTAAGAAAAACATTAGAAGTGCCTGTCTCTTCTAAATATTTGAGTTCAACCGCATCTATCCATAGATTTTGGTCAAAACCTTTGTCTTTGGCCACTTTTGCAGGATAAAGCGATGCAGCATAGTTGCCTGCACATTTGGCTGTACCCACACCGCCTCTTACAGAACGAACATGGTATTTGTCTATATAAACTTTGACAGGATGCGCATAATAACTTCCGGCAGGACAGCCATATATCATAAATTTATAGGTTTCGGAAACTTTGATACCCAATGTCCAATCGGTGGCAAACATGAATGGTCGGATATATAATGAAGCACCTTCGGCTGAAGATATCCATGCGCGATCTAAATCTACCAATGCATGCACACATTGAATAAATAATTCTTCGGGTAACTCGGGCATCGCCATTCTGTGAGCAGATTTGTTGAATCGTTTGGCGTTTTGTTCTGCTCTAAATACGGCTACCTCTCCGGTTTGGCTTTTGAATGCTTTTAATCCTTCAAAAATAGATTGTCCGTAATGTAGGGCTGATAGTCCCGGAGGGATAGAAATATCACCAAAAGGAACTATTTCAGGGTTGCCCCATTTGCCGTCTTTGTAATCACACACGACCATGTGGTCGGTGAATAATTTTCCAAACTCAATTTTGTCAGGATTAAATTGATTTATTCTTGATTGTTTGGTTTTGTTGATGCTAATTTGAAAACTCATTATGGCGCGAATGTAAGTCCATTTTAAAAACCTCGCAAATTGAACTCACAAAATATAGATAAAAACGCAGTAGAATCATTTACATCCTTTATGGGAGATGAATTCTTCTTAATTCAAGATATTGTACATTACGGTACTATTCCTTCCGAAGGCGGTAATAAATACAAGTACTTGAATATTTTTGACTTCCCCGAAGATAAGGTTATACCGGATGCTTTTCGAGATAGTTTTGTTGAACTACATACAATTATTAGTAAAGGCGGACATACAATGGATATGGAGGGGATGTGTCTTATTAACCTGCACCAAGTGCAAGGAATTCGCCTACAAAATATTATTGAAAAGCTTTCGCCAAAATATATCACATTCTGGGGTTCAGATCCACAAAAACTCGGCTTGTATATTCAACCTATGAAGGGTATGGTTTGGAACGGAATTAAAATATTGCGACTGGAAAATCTTGAAGAAACCTTCGCAGACCCCGGACTGAAAAACAAAACCGAACAATTCTTAAAATATCTATTTGGAATTCAATGAGCTTGATTTTTGCAACAGGCAATGCGCATAAGTTGGAAGAAGCATCTACCATCTTGAATTTGGATATTATTCCTGCATCAAAGGATTTATTAAAAAGTACTCCGCCCGAAAGTGGTTCTACGTTTGAAGAAAATGCTCTTATCAAAGCAAAATATATTTTTGAGATGACGGGAGTGCCTTGTTTTGCTGAAGATAGCGGGCTCTGTGTGACAGCATTGAATGGTGCACCGGGTATCTTTTCTGCGCGATTTGCAGGCGAAAATGCAAACGATCAACTAAACAATCTGTTGTTGTTGAAGAAACTTGCCGGACAACATGACCGTCAAGCATTTTTCTGTGCAACCATTTGTTATATGGACACCCAAGGATATCATTTTTTTGAAGGAAGTGTAAATGGTCAAATTGCGCATGAACTTTATGGAAATTCCGGTTTTGGCTACGACCCGCTCTTTATTCCTCTTGGTTATACTCAAACATTTGCCGAACTCGGCTTGGAAATAAAAAACTGTATCAGTCATAGAAAAAGAGCTTTGCTAAAACTGAAAGAATTTTTGGATAAAAAAAATCATTCATAATGTCACATTCCCATTTATCATAGTTTTGCAGCGGTTTGACTAATCCACTTTTATCTCTGAAACCTCAGTCGCTTTCTGAATTTGATTATGAACTTCCCGATAGTCGTATTGCCAAATTTCCATTGAGTAAACGCGATTCATCGAAATTATTGTTTTATAATAAAGGAGAGATTTTACATTCTTCTTTTGCCGACATTGTCAATGTGATACCTTCACACGCAGCCTTGCTTTTTAATAAATCCAAGGTGGTGCCTGCTCGCTTAGAATTTTTAAAAGAATCCGGCACAAGAATAGAAGTTTTCTTACTTGAACCTTATGAATCCGAATATAGCAGTACGTTTAGTAGCAAGGGAGAGGTGCAATTTAAAACCCTTGTAGGAAATAAGAAGCGTTGGAAAGAAGGTCAAGTCTTGACAAATAATGCAGGAAAGTTTGTGTTAAATGCAAATTGGATTAATAGAGAAGGGAATATTGTAAATCTGTCATGGAATAATGAATATTCATTTTCAGAAGTTTTAGACAGTATAGGTAAATTACCCCTACCTCCTTATTTGAACCGAGACCCGATAAAATCAGATTATACAACATATCAAACGGTATTTGCCGAAGAAGTAGGTGCAGTGGCTGCACCCACAGCAGCTTTGCATTTTGAAAAACGCGAGTTGAATTTGCTGCAACAAAAAGGAATATCAACACATAAAATGACCTTACATGTTTCTGCCGGTACTTTTTTACCCGTTACTGTTGAAAATGTGTTAGAACATCCGATGCACAACGAAATCTTTTATTATGACAAACAGGATGTGCATTATTTATTTGAAACTGACTTTCTTATTCCTGTGGGTACAACTTCTCTTAGAATGGCAGAAAGTCTTTATTGGATGGGACTTGCACTATTGCACAATAAGGATGTGTCTTTTAGCTTAGATAAGTTATTTCCCTATCAGTCGCAATTTGAATGTGTGGACAAGAATGAAGTTAAAAATGCACTGCTAAGTTATTTGGACTCTCATCCAAACCAACGAATCAAAGCATCTACACGTCTGATGATTATTCCGGGGTACAAACCGCAACTGTGCAAGGGTTTGATTACTAATTTTCATCAACCTTGTTCTACTCTGGTCATGTTGGTGGCTTCCTTGATTGGTAATGATTGGCATAAAGTTTACCAAAGTGCTTTAGAGAATGATTATCGGTTTTTAAGTTATGGCGACAGTAGTTTGCTGATTTGGTAATACTGTAAAACTCTTATTCATATCTAAGTGCGTCAATCGGATTAAGTTTGGCAGCTTTGCGTGCGGGGTAAATTCCTGCTACCAGCCCAACTAAAATACAAATAGTCAAAGCTACAAGTATCCATCCCCAAGGTACAATGAACCCTGTTGACATCATCATTCCCACAATATTTCCTATTCCAATTCCCAAGATAATTCCTACTACACCTCCGATGATGCAAATGACGATAGCTTCTGTGAGGAATTGAGCCAAAATTTCTTTGGGGCGAGCACCAATTGCTATACGAGTACCAATTTCACGGGTTCGTTCAGACACAGAAACCAACATGATGTTCATGAGTCCTATGGCAGCCCCCACCAATGTAATAAATGAAATAATAGTGGCAGATAGAGTCAAAGCTTTTAGGTTTTGCAAAAGACTTTCGGTGGCTGAATTGCTTTTAGAAACTTCAAAGTTATCCGCTTCTTCGGGATGGAGCTTTCTAATTTGTCGTAGTGTGATTTTGGCTTCATCCATAGCAAAATCTATTAATTCTCCTTTGGTTACCCCAACCAGTATTACAAAATTGGTTGCATTACTCAAATAGAGCGAGCGTGCACGATTGATTGGAATATACATAACCCGGTCTTCACCGCCAAATCCCATACTGCCACCCTTTTTTTCAAGTACGCCAATGACCTTGTATTTGACCCCATTATAACTAATGTTGCTATCTATTGCATTTGCGTTTGGAAAA
The DNA here is from genome assembly GCA_023957335.1 of Bacteroidota bacterium. Taxonomy (NCBI): domain Bacteria; kingdom Pseudomonadati; phylum Bacteroidota; species Bacteroidota bacterium. Next base: position 149,226 of record JAMLHC010000005.1, read on the forward strand.
AGCCCTGCGGCAATATCAAATCCTATGATTGCAACCGGGCTGCCCGCTTCTGCTTCAAAGGGAGAAATGTTTCTGCCTTTGTATATGTCAGAAGCTGAAAGCCTTAGATAACCTTCGTCTATTGCCAATATTCGATTGTTGGGGTTGGTTTGTGCAAAATTAGATTTGAGAATACCTTGCATATCAATAAAGGCTGAAACAGCAATGGTAGCGGGGAAGTTGTATTCTTCTTTAAACTCTTGTGTTTGTTCATATTTAATGGTTTCATATTGGGTTACTTTATGAGCGCCCATAATTGCCATCTTTCCGCTTCTGTCTCTTATGCTGAAAGTGTTTGCGCCCATGCGAGAAAAGTTTTTGTTGATTGCTACTTCCAATCCTTCAATAGCAGTCAACATTCCTACAAGAGCCGTAATTCCAATGGCAATGATAGCAACCGTAATAATGGTTCTTAATAAAGTTCCTTTAATAGAGTTGACAGCAATTTTTATGTTTTCGCCTAAGCTCAATCTGAGTTCAAAAGTAGTGTAAATTTGCCTCATGAATGTTTTTGAATTTGAGGACTGGAGTATCATAGAATATGGAAAAGCACGTCAGAAGCAACTGGAAAGATTTCAGAAAAACTTAGCAGACAAAATAGCAGGAAAGCCCATGAGGTCTTGTTTGATTTTTTGTGAACATGAACCTGTCATTACCTTTGGCAAAAGCGCCAACAAAGACAATATGCTTTTTAATGTTGAATGGCTCACAAAACAAGGAGTTTCAGTGTATGATACCGAAAGAGGGGGAGATGTTACTTTCCATGGACCTGAACAATTAGTGGCATATCCCCATTTTGATATTGAAACTATGGGCAAAGGAGTCAGAGATTATATTGACTCAATCGAAGAAGTAATCATTCAAACCATTGCGCACTATGGCATTCAAGGCGAACGTACCAAGGGTTACACCGGAGTCTGGCTTGATGTGGGAACATCCAAAGAAAGAAAAATTGCCGCCATAGGAGTCAAATGCAGTCGGGGTGTAACCATGCATGGATTAGCACTCAATGTCAATACAGACTTACACTTTTTCAATTACATTATTCCATGTGGAATAGAAGGGAAAGGGGTAACTTCAATTGAAAAAGAAGTGTCTCGTAAAATACCAATGGATGAAGTCAAGGCAATTATGCGGCAGAAATTTGAAGAAGTTTTTGCTTAGCTTATAAAATCAGCATCGCATCACCGTAGCAAAGAAAACTATAGTCTTTTGCGAGTGCCTCCTTGTAAGCCTTCATCATAAAATCATAACCTGCAAAAGAAGCTACCAGCATTAGGTTTGTGGTGCGTGGTCCATGGAAATTAGTAATAAAAGCATTTGCATTTGAGAAATCGTAAGGAGGAGAAATAAACTTCCCTGTCCATCCGGAAGTGGGATTTAATGTTTTAGAAGATGAAACGGAGCTTTCTAATGCCCTCATAACACTAGAACCAACAGCAAATACACGCTTGCCGTTTTCCATAGTTGAGTTCACTAAAGAGGCAATTTCAGGACTAATCGTAAAGTTTTCAGAATCCATTTTGTGTTTGGTCAAATCTTCCACTTCTACTTCTCTGGATGCTCCCATACCAAGATGAAGTGTCATTTTGCCGATTTTTACACCTTTGATATCCATACGTATTAATAACTCGCGGCTAAAATGTAATCCGGCAGTGGGAGGAGCAATAGCACCTTCATTTTCTGCAAAGATGGTTTGATATCTTTCAATATCAATGGGTTCTGCAGGACGGTTCAAGTATTGTGGAATAGGTGTTAAGCCAATTCTTTTGACAACTGAAATAAATTCTTCATTGTTTCCGTCAAAAATAAAACGGATGGTTCTTCCACGAGAGGTTGTGTTGTCAATAACCTCAGCTACCAAGTCGTCATCGCCAAAGTACAATTTATTTCCAACTCTGATTTTTCTTGCAGGTTCTACTAAAACATCCCAATATTTCAGTTCGGGGTTAAGTTCCCTTAAAAGAAAAATCTCAATCATAGCACCTGTTTTTTCCTTGTTACCGTGCAGATGTGCCGGAAATACTTTGGTGTCATTCAAAATAAGAGCATCTCCTTCATTGGCATAATTTAAAATGTCTTTGAATTGCTTGTGTTCAATGGTTTGAGTACGCCTATCCAATATCATCAGCTTGCATTCATCGCGATGCTCATTAGGGTATTTAGCAATTTTATTCTCAGGTAAATCAAATCTAAAATGTGATAATTTCATGTTATTTTGAAATGAAGGGGTATTTTTTAAGACCTGCAAAAGTATTATTTTTTTGCTGATATAACGACTTCAATTTTTTATCCGATGCTTTCGTCCAATAACACACGAATATCAGGCGAAAATACAAAAGTAAAAGAAGTATATTTGTCGCCAAACAAAATAAAACCGTATAAATGGACGCAGTTGGGTTGGATAAATTACTTGGATGGTTAATTACCTTGTTGGTTATTAATAAAGTTGGACTTTTTCTTCTTTTTCGTAAAGCCGGATTTCATAATGCGTGGCAAGCATTGATTCCGTTTTGGAATTGGTTTGTTTTAGCAAAGATTGTTGGCAGAGCTTGGTGGTATGGATTGCTGATTCAAATTCCCATTGTGGGTGTTATTGTTTGGTACACCTTAAGTATTGATTGTATTAAGAGTTTTGGAAGATTTCGTTTTTGGGAAAGTGTTTTAGCACTTATAGCGCAGCCATTCTATTTTCTTTTTATAGGTCTAAAGAAAGATGTGGTATACCTCGGAGCTTCTCACAGTGTAGAGTTTAATAAAAAGTATGCAGTTATCAAAAGAACAGGGATGCGTGAGTGGGCTGATGCTATTTTGTTTGCCGTGGTTGTAGCGTATGTTATTCGAACTTTTTTTATAGAGGCGTTCAAAATTCCTACACCTTCTATGGAAAAAACTTTGCGTGTCGGTGATTTCTTGTTTGTAAGTAAAGTGCACTATGGGGTACGTTTTCCCATGACACCATTGGCTATTCCCTTTGCACATCAGGATATAGCCGGAATTAAAGCGTATAGTGAAATTTTACAGCTGCCGTACATGCGATTACCTGCTTTGGAGAGAATTAAACGTGGAAATATTGTAGTATTTAACTATCCCAACGAACCTGATAGACCGGTAGATAAAAAGACACATTATATTAAAAGATGTGTTGGCTTGCCGGGAGATTCTCTTCAAGTTAAAAATGGTTTTGTTTATACCAATGGAAAACTCACAGACGACACAAGTAAACTTCAATTTCAGTACTTGGTTACATTTAAAAAATATGAATTGACGGATGATGTTTTATTTGATGAATTGGATCTATATGATTATATTCGACATGCGGATATAGCTTCATATCTCCAAAGTGGCAGTGGATTTTCTTCAGACCCTTTAGTTTATGAAATGCCGTTAGACCATCAAAAATTAGAAAAGGTCAAGAAATTTGTTGATCTGAAGTCTGTTCATAGAATTTCTTATGATAGTGCTTCTGCTCATGGCAGGGATGTGTATCCGCATAATCCATTGCTATTTCATTGGAGTGTAGACAATTACGGACCCATTTATATACCTAAAAAAGACGATGAGATTGTGATGAATGACAGTAGTTATTGGTTGTATGGCAAAATAATCAGAGATTATGAAGACAACCCGTCATTAACACTAAAGCAGGGTAAGGTATATATTGATGGAAATCTTGTATCAAAATATAAATTTAAAATGAACTATTATTGGATGATGGGGGACAACCGGCACAATTCTGCAGATTCTCGTTCTTGGGGCTTTGTACCTGAAAATCACATTGTAGGGAAGCCATTGTTTATTTTCTTTAGCATGAAATATAGTCGCAAGTTTGACCCTGATAAAACAAATAGGACAGGAGCCATTGAATTTACAGATGAGTTTCAACGCATCCGATTTAATAGGATGTTTCGTCAAGCGTCTCAATAACGAATTTCCACCTTAGTTGGACTTATATTACAACCTTAAATGAATCAATTAATTACCTTTGAAATCAAATAAAGAACCATATTTTTTTATGAAAATAAATCAAACAGCAATCCGACTATTCATCATACTTCCAATTTTATGCATAACGTTTGGACTCAATGCCCAAAGTAAAAAAAATAAAAAGAAGAATGAGAAAACAAGCACTTCCTTTGTTGTGACAGGAAAAATTCATGGTGTAATCCAAAAAGAACAAATTATGCTCGGAGAGTTGTATCAAAATAAAGTAACTCCTTTTGATACCACAATACTCAATATGACAGATTCTTCATTTGAGTTTCAAGGCGAAGTAATCGAAGATATAGTTGTTTATCTTATACTGAGTCAGTCAACAGTAGTACCATTCATTGTTTCCGGTGGTTCAAATCACAATTTTGATATTTATCTTACATCACAAGGCATTGAATTTGAAGTGTCGGGGAAAAAGTCCGAAAGATCACAGAAAATTCGTAATTTTTTGGAAGAATACTCCAAAACAGAATATTCAATGCAGTCTATTGAGAACATGTTTAAATCCGGCAAAGTGGAGATAGATAAGGCTTCTGCTATGGAAGCGGAGTATTATCGATTAATGAATCAATCCAAATTATCTCAGGAGATGATGCTTGCTGATTCAACTAATCCCTTGGGTGCATATTTTGTATTGAATGCATTTATTGAAACTCCTACTAAGACAGATTTTGACAAAGTTTTTAAGGTATTTGAACTTGGTGCACCACAGTCTAAATATATTATTGATTTGCAAAACAGGTATAATATTGAGAAAAGCACAATGATAGGGGAGATAGCACCGAATATTTCCCTGCCTAATCCGAATGGGGATACAATCGAACTCTATTCACTCAGAGGAAAATTAGTGTTAATAGACTTCTGGGCTTCGTGGTGCGGACCTTGTCGGATGGAAAATCCTAATAATAAAAGGATGTATGAAAAATATGCATCTAAAGGTTTTGAAATATATGCTGTCAGTTTAGATCGAACAAAGAATGATTGGACTAAAACCATTGCCTCAGACGGGTTGTCTTGGATTCATGTGAGTGATTTGGCATATTGGAACAGCGCACCGGCAAAGATGTATAAAATACATTCAATTCCCGCTACATATTTACTTGATAAAGATGGAAGGATATTAGCCAAAAACTTGCGTGGACAAGAATTAGAACAGTTTTTAGATAACTATTTCAAATAGAGTTGCTGATAATGTTTTTCTTAATCACGTGTGTATCTAAACTTAGACGCTGTGAATTAAGTGTTAATGTTTCAAAAAAAAAACTTTGCAATATCAAATTTGACATATAACTTTGCAAGCCTAAATAAAACAAAAAATGAAAAAATTATTTTTAGTATTTGCATTTGTTTCTATCGCTGCTTTTACTGCATGTAACTCAGCAGAAACTACTACTGAACCAGAAGCAACAGAGGAAACAACTACTCCAACTGAAGAAGCTGCTCCTGTTGAAGCTGCACCTGCAACTGAAACTGCACCTGCAACTGAAACTGCACCTGCAACTGAGGATGCTCCTGCAACCGAAGCTGCTCCTGCTACAAAGTAGTCTTTGAAAGACTTCTGTTAGAAAAAGCGACTCATTGAGTCGCTTTTTTTTTGCTTATTCAAATATGTTCTCTCCGTGGATTATACCAATATAACCATTGTAGCGTCCACTATCTATTTCTCCTTTATCAACGGCTTGAATGATTGCACATTCCGGTTCATTGATATGTAAACAATCCTTAAATTTACATTGACTTGCTATTGTCCTGAACTCCGGATAGTATTGTCCCAACTCTTGTTTATTAATATCTATAATGCCAAAATCTCTTATTCCGGGTGTATCAATAATTGAAGTATCGCTATCAAGAATATGCATTTCTGCAAATGTTGTTGTGTGCTTTCCTTTTAAGTATTTTTCTGAAAGATGGTTGGTCTTAATATTAAGTTCGGGGTTTAATCGGTTGATAATGGTGGATTTGCCTGCTCCGGAATGTCCACATATTAAACTTGCCTTTCCTTGTATTAAGTGTTTTAATTTGAAAATATTCTCCCCTTGCAAAGCATCAATTTTAATGGTTTGGTAACCTATGGAATTGTATAAAGATTCAAAAATTTTCAGTTGAGCTAATTCTTCATCAGTAAGAATGTCAACCTTGTTAAATATGATGAGAGCAGGAATATGATAGGCTTCGGCAGTAATCAAAATTCGGTCAAGAAAACCTTGTGAAGTAGTAGGGGTGGTGAATGTAAAAACCGGCATTACCAAATCAATATTGGAGGCAATAATTTGAAATTGACTGGATAGTTTATTTGATTTTCTGACAATATAATTGTTCCGAATATGTAATTTCCCAATTATCCCATACTCATTGCCTTTATTATCTTGTTCTAATGTAAAATCAACTCTGTCACCAACAGCCAATGGATTGGTGGACTTGTAATCAGGCAATCTAAATTTACCTCTGATTCTGCATTGAAACACCAAATCAGTATTTGTATCTTTGACTAAATACCACGATCCGGTTGATTTAATTACAATGCCTTCCATTACTAAAATAAAAAGGTCGGTCAAAGATAGTTGACCGACCTCATATTGCCTTTATCAAAAGGAATATAATTAAATTTTTTCTTTAATACGAGCGTTCTTACCGGTTAGGTTTCTTAGATAGAAAATCTTAGCTCTTCTAACTTTTCCCTTTTTCATAAGCTCAATCTTTGCAATTTTAGGGCTCTGAACCGGAAATATTCTTTCCACACCAACACCATTAGATATTTTTCTAACAGTAAAAGTTTCAGTTGCACCTTCTCCATTTCTTTGAATTACGTCACCTTGAAAAATTTGAGGTCTTTCTTTGTTTCCTTCTTTAATTATATAGTGTACCGCTACTTTATCACCTGCTTTAAAATCAGGAAGATCAGTTCTTAATTCGTGAATTTCCAAGTTCTTAATAACGTTGCTCATTTTATCTTCTTTTTATGGGGCTGCAAAGGTAAGAAAAAGCTGCTTATTCAAAAACAATTTTATCAAACTTATTTACAGTATTTTTTTTGTGTCTTAAATCTTGGTCTTTACTATCATTGCTCTTGGAAACGAGTCCTTGCATTTATATAATAGTGCTACTGCTTCTGCTCTTGTTAGAAATGTTCCCGCAAATACCTTGAAATTAGGCTCATACCATTCAACAGTGCAAACATATTTATTGCTGAATTGCGAGTCAAATTTAGATTTTATATTATCGGCAGCAGTTTTGTCATCTGAAAAGAATAGTTGAATGGTAAAACCATCTCTTGTTTTAGCATTAGGCTTTAACCGATCACTCTTTTGACTCTCTTGTGCTGCAATTAATTCTGTTGGTTTGACAATGTCTCCACTGTGCTCAAATACCCATGCAGATGCTATTAAAGTCGTAATACTTAGAAGAATGTAAGATAAAATCGTTTGAGTTTTCTTCATTTGAATTAATGCAAATATAGACAAGTATTAATCAAACACAATGCCACCTGTAAATTGCCTATGCACCATGGCAATTTTTATATTTCTTGCCACTTCCACACGGACACAGGTCATTTCTGCCCACTAACTTCTCTGACTTGATGGGCGCTGTTGCAACACGTTCTTGTTGTTGATTTGTCTGTGCATTAGTTGACACATTTTCTTCTCTTGAAGTTTTTAATGCCGGTGTTGCTGGTCGTCTTTCCTGTCTCGCTTCTCTTACATTATGGTCATTTCCTCCATCAATTCTGGCTTTAAATAAGTAAGATATAACATTGTTGTTCATCCTGCCCATAAATGATTGGAATAAATTGAATGACTCTAACTTATAAATAAGTAAAGGGTCTTTTTGTTCGAAGACCGCATTGTTTGAAGTCTGTTTCAAATCGTCTAATTCCCTCAAGTGGTCTTTCCATTCATCGTCTATGGTCGCTAATGTGATGGATTTTTCAAAACTCTTAATTAACTCTCTTCCGTTTGAATTGAATACTTCATTCAGGGTTACAACAACCCCCATTTGTTTCATACCGTCAGAAAAAGGAACCATCACATTTTCAACCGTATTGCCTTCATTCTTAAATATTCTTTCAAGAACAGGCAGTGCGACAGAAATAATGGATTCATTTTTTTGCTGATAAGATTTGATGGCAGATTGAAAAACTTCGATCGTGATATCGTCTTCTCGATTTTGTTTGAAATCCTCTTCGGAAATTTCAATGTCTATCGCAAGGGATTTATATAGTTCAAATTTAAATCCCTCAAAATCATCATCCTCTTTAAAGATATGCACTTTGTCTGCCAGCCAATCATAGAGCATATTTTGAATATCAATCTCAATTTTAGTTCCGAACAACGCATTTTTTCTTCTAGCATAGATAACGGTTCTTTGTTTGTTCATCACGTCATCATATTCTAATAATCGTTTACGTATTCCAAAGTTGTTTTGTTCTACCTTCTTTTGAGCTCTTTCGATGTTTTTGCTGAGCATGCTGTGTTGCAACACTTCGCCTTCCTTATAACCCAAACGGTCCATAACTCTTGATGCACGTTCAGAACCGAAAAGTCGCATTAAGTTATCTTCCAAAGAAACAAAGAACTGGGAAGAACCCGGATCTCCTTGTCGTCCTGCACGTCCGCGTAACTGTCTGTCAACCCTACGAGATTCATGTCTTTCTGTACCGAGAATGGCTAATCCGCCTGACTTCTTAACTTCTTCTGTAATTTTAATGTCGGTACCACGTCCTGCCATATTTGTTGCAATTGTTACAGCACTTGGCTTGCCAGCTTCAGCTATAATCTCCGCTTCACGCTGATGTTGTTTTGCATTTAATACATTGTGGCGGATTTTGCGCATGGTAAGCATTCTTGCTAACAATTCCGATATCTCAACCGATGTAGTGCCGACAAGAACCGGTCTGCCTTGCTGTGTTAGTTCCACAATATGTTCAATCACAGCATTGAATTTTTCACGGGTAGTTTTGTAGAGTAAATCCTGTAAGTCATTTCTGACAATGGGCTTATTGGTAGGTATCACAACTACATCTAACTTATAAATTTCCCAAAATTCACCGGCTTCGGTTTCAGCTGTACCTGTCATACCTGATAGCTTGTGGTACATTCTGAAATAATTCTGCAATGTAATTGTAGCATAAGTTTGAGTTGCTGCTTCAATTTTTACATTTTCTTTTGCTTCAATTGCTTGGTGTAAGCCGTCTGAGTATCTTCTTCCATCAAGTACACGACCGGTCTGTTCGTCAACAATCTTAACTTTGCCTTCTTGAACAATGTACTCAATATCTCGTTCAAATAGGGTATAGGCTTTTAATAACTGATGAACGGCATGCAAGCGCTCAGACTTGACAGAGAAGTTTCTAAGGATTGTGTCTTTCTTTTGAAGTTTATCTTTTTCTTCAAGTCCACTTTTGTCTAAGTCTGCCAAATCAGAACCCAAGTCAGGCATGATGAAGAAATCGGGTTCTTCTCCAGATTTTGTCATGGTTTCAATACCTCTGTCAGTCAGTTCAATGGTGTTATTTTTTTCGTCAATGACAAATAGTAAACCTTCATCTACAATATGCATGTGTTTTTCTTGATCCTGCAAATAGTAGTTCTCGGTTTTTGTCAATAGTGTCCTGAGACCGGGTTCACTTAAGTATTTTATTAAAGCTTTATTTTTAGGTAATCCTCTATGACATCGTAACAAAGCCAAGCCACCTTCTTTCTCACCGGTTTTACCTTCGCCTATCAAGCGTTTAGCCTCAACAAGGGTGTTGGTGATATTCTTGCGTTGTAATTCATATAGTGCAGCAATACGGGGTTTGAGTGCATCAAACTCTTGTTGATTTCCTTTGGGGACAGGACCGGATATAATCAAAGGCGTTCTGGCATCATCAATCAATACAGAGTCAACCTCGTCAACCATGGCAAAGTGAAGTTTGCCTTGTACGAGTTCTTCCGGTGTATGGGACATATTGTCTCTTAAATAGTCAAAACCGAACTCATTGTTTGTTCCGTAAACAATATCGCATGCATAAGCCTTTTTCCTTTCCGGTGAATTGGGTCTGTGAAAGTCAATACAATCAACACTAAGACCATGAAACTGGAAAATTGGTCTGTTCCATTCGCAGTCCCTTTTTGCCAAATAATCATTTACTGTAATGACGTGAACACCGCGTCCGCCAAGAGCATTCAAATAAGAGGGAAGGGTAGAAACCAATGTTTTTCCTTCTCCTGTTGCCATTTCAGCTATCTTACCCTGGTGTAGAACTACTCCGCCTATAAGTTGAACATCATAATGAATCATGTTCCACTTAATCATTGACCCGGCAGCTTCCCATTCATTTTGATAGTAAGCTTTGCTGCCATTAATACTAACATAGTTATGTCGAGTAGCAATTTCTCTGTCCCAGTCACTGGCGGTAACTTCTATCTTATCATTTTCTGCAAATCTTTTGGCGGTATCTTTAACAATAGCAAATGCTTGAGGAAGTATTTCCAACAATACTTCTTCTAATTTTGTGTCGCGTTCTTTCTCTAAGGTGTCTATGCGCGCATATAGAGCATCCTTTTCATCGAGACTCTCAAAAGGCAACTCGTCAATTTGTTTTTTACAATCAATGACTTCATCGTCAATTCCTTTAAGGGATTCTTTTATATACTCTTTGAGTTCAGCCGTTTTGGCTCGGAGTTCATCATTGCTTAGATTTTTATATTCTTCAAAATATTCATTAATCCTTGCTACATAAGGTTCCAGTTCTTTAACATCTCGTTCTGATTTGTTTCCGAAAACTTTTCCTAAACCTTTTAAAATTCCATTAAACATATAGTGTGTTATATCTGTGTTTTCCCAATTTTAAGGGACTTGCAAAAGTAGTTGATTCACACAAATAAATAAAGGAACTCGGAATAAAACTATAGGAAAAAATAAATGGTTTTATAGAAAAAAAGGCAGGACGATTGTTTTTTATCAAGGCACGTATGCATTAGGAATGCAAGATTATCTGTCAATCCAACACCCCAAATTTACCATTGTTGAAATCATCAATAGCTTCAATAATTTCATTTCGCGTATTCATTACAAAGGGTCCATGAGCAAATATCGGTTCTCTGAGTGGTTTACCTGCCATTATGAGCACGATGGAATCTTCCATTGCTTCAATAGAAAAGCTTTCTCCGTCTGTGTTAAATAAAACAAAGTGGTCTGTGGGTACTTCCTCTTCTATATTCACTTTAATGCTGCCTTTGATGACAAGGGCAGCTACAGTATAGTGTGTAGGAAAAGTGAAAACTGATTTACCGCCTTTGTTCAATTTAGCGTTCTGCAGTTCAACCGGAGAAAAAGTAAATGCAGGTCCTTTGACTCCATTGTATTCTCCGGCAATTACTTCTACTGTACCCGCATGGTCTGGGAGTTCAACTTTGCCCATTTGTTCTTTTGTGATACTTTGATATTTGGGCTTTTGTTTTTTATTTTCTTTTGAAAGATTGACCCAAAGTTGTACCATTTGTAGATTTCCACCTTCTTTGCTGAAAGTCTCCTCATGGAATTCTTTATGTAAGATGCCTGAACCGGCTGTCATCCATTGAACATCTCCTTCGCCAATGATGCCACCACCTCCTGAGTTGTCATTGTGTTTAATTCTGCCTTTGTAAGCAATGGTTACTGTTTCAAATCCCTTGTGAGGATGTACTCCCACACCTTTGGGTTCATTGCTTGGTGGAAAATAAAAATCCGCGTTGTAATCAAGTACCAGAAATGGGTCCATGCGCTGCATGTCTAATCTGAAAGCACCGGGAATAAAATTATGTACACGGAAACCATCACCTACATAATGAGGAGGTTTGGGTGATACAACAATTTCAATGCTTCTGTTTTTCATTTGTTTTTTATTTTGAAAACGGGCGCACTATATACGCCCTATTTTTTGTTTGAATAATATTTGGAGAGGGTTTGCGTACAGTTATTTGTTCTTTACAATCTCTGCATCAATTGCTAATTTCACTTCGTCACTTACTACAAGTCCGCCTGTTTCTAACGCTGCGCTCCAACTAAGTCCAAAATCTTGTCGGTTGATTTTACCATTAAGGGTAAAACCGGCTCTTTCGTTACCGTAAGGATCGTTGACTATGCCTCCAAATTCAGCGTCAAGCGTGATTTCTTTGGACACTCCTTTTATTGTTAGGTTGCCGGTAATTTGAAATGTTTCCTCGCTTTTTTTAACAATATTACTGCTTTCAAAGTGAAGGTGTGTGTGGTTGGCTGCATCAAAGAAATCAGCACTTTTAAGATGCCCGTCTCTTTGTTCGTTATCTGTAAATACTGAATTGGCATCAATATCTACCTTTACTTGTGCAGTAGAAAAATCGTTTCCTTGTGTAGTAACATCTACATTGAAATTTTGGAATTTTCCTTTTACATTGCTCACGACCATGTGACGAACTCTAAAACCGATTTCACTGTGAACCGGGTCAATAGACCATTTTGATTGAATTGCTGTGTTGCTCATAATTTTTAAAATTTTTGTTGTTATTGAATGATGCAAAGGTATGAGCACATTTCTCCATGCACATTGATGTATGTTAAGAAAACATATACTTACATTTTTTTGTTAGCCATATCTTTTCTGACACGGCTAAGACTTTCAGGAGTAATTCCCAAATATGAGGCTATCATCCATTGAGGTACACGTTGCATTAGGTCTGGGTAGAGTCTTATAAATTCCAGATAACGGCTTTGTGCATCAGCACCAATCAGCATATTTACCCTGTTTTGTAAATGACGAATATGATTTTGCAAAAGATAGTCATTGTAGGTTCTGAATTCAGGACTGATAGCTGTTGCATTTTCAAAATAATTAATGTCAAGTACTGTGAGCAATGTGTCTTCTATAGCATCAATAAAGTATTCCGATGGTTTATTAAAGTATATGCTGCTTCGGTCACTCACAAACCATGCTTCAGGTGCAAATTGGATAATGTGTTCTTTGCCGTTTGAGTCAATAGAATACATGCGCAATAATCCGGATTCTACAAAAAAGGTTTGTTTGCAAATTTCATCTCTCATTTGCAATAGCTCTCCTTTCTTAACTATTTTGTTGCTCAGACAAGAAGTGCATAATTGCTCTAAATGTGCAGAACGTACTAATGCCTTATCACGCAAATAATCATGAAAACTTATCATTCACTTTGTTTCAATTTAGCCAAACACAGCTTTATGCAAGATTATTTATAGCGTCTGTTACAGGACCGAGTTCAACCAGTTTTTTGATATAATCATCAAGAGAATGTTCGTTATCTCTTTGAATGTTAGCATCCTTAATGGTTTCTTGCCCTGCGATTAAGAGATTTTTGATATTTTCTTTGGAAGCATCAGCCATGTTGGAGTTATACAAAGGTTTTGCATTGCCTTCAATACCTCTGAGTCTTGCCGGCACATCCACTCTTTTATAATTTTTTTTGTTATCGCCTTCTAATGTGTCAAATAACAAGCTAACTTGATAATTAACTGTGTCTAAGCCTCCGTCCATCATTATATCAGAAATGGACTTAGCCCAATTAAGTGCCCCCCAATTGCCGGCACGTTGATAGTTTTTTAAATCAAGTAATTGAGAACCCGTACCGATTGAAAGCATCAGCATATCTTTTGCGCTGGGTTTGTTGATACCGACATTTTCGAAATCAGTAGTTCTGGCTTCTGCATAAGCGCACATGGTTGGGTTATTTGCAAAGACCCCACCGTCAATATTTACCATTTGGGAATTATTTCCAAAGTTGCGGATAATGGCAGGAGGGAAGTAAGTGGGAGCAGCAGAAGTAGAGCGGGCAACATCCCTCACCATGAACTTTCTGTCGGATTTATGTTTTTCAACCTCACGACTATTAAAGAAAAATGATTTTTGGGATTGCATATCATAAGTAGTAATAATTAAACGTCCGAGCAGTTGGTCAAATATGATGTCTCCAAATTTATCCTTAAAGATGCTTTCAATGGTTTCGGGTTTATATTGAGTTGCATTAAATAGCTGTCTCAATCCAAGCCAATCATTTTTTTTGGATTGATTGAAAATAGCTTCTCCCTTTTCAGAATAGAGTTTGAGCGCTTCGGATGCAGTGTATTTTGCTCGAGGATTGCCCGCATCAAATCTCTTGGGGTTAGGTATCAAATAAAAGCAGCCTAATATACCGCCCGTACTAGTTCCTACAATCATGTCAAAATAATCTGCAATGCGAGCATTTGGATTATTGCTAAACTCTGCCAGTTTGCTTTCTACATATTGAAGGACGGAAGCAGGTATAATTCCTCTGATGCCACCGCCATCGAGGCTCAAGATTCGGACTTTATTTGCCATAATACTGAATGTTTAGTTAGAATATTGCAAGAATAATGAAATATTCTAATACTATGTAGTAGTAGCTGAAAATAAAACAAGTCATCAGCAGTGATGACTTGTTCTGTTGGGTGGTAAGATAAATACTTTATCGAACCTATTTAAGTGTTTATTCTCTAATATCCACGATTAACGTTGACCTTTTTCAACTAATCCATTGTTAAAATCCGTTTCTAATATGCCCAACTTTTTAGTTGCTTGAATTTTTATTAATTAATTCGATAAAGTTATTGTTGCTGTCCGAATAAGTACTTAAGGTCAAATTGGAAACGGTCACTTGCATTAAGTGTGGTGTAAATATAGGGATTTTTATTGCTGATTTATATTGTTTTCGGAAATGTAATCAAGGTTCTGAACAAATCCTTTGATGCCACGATGTATAGTCGCCAAGCTATAGCTGCGCTCAATCGCAAGTTTGCGTGTCAAGGCGATTGCGACCCGCGAGCCGTCAATACAGGCATACAGTTTTTCCTTGCTCTGGTGGGGGCGGACAGCAATGTTATTCTTTACAAATGCTCAATTTAGCGTGCATTATCCATCGTTTGCCATCAAACACATGCACAAGGTATATGCCTGCATTGATGCGGCTAATGTCTATGGTATTTACGCCTGCTTGCAATTGCACCTTCATAATCAGGTTGCCGGCAATACCTATGATTTCGTAAACATAGTTGCCTGATTCTGCAATTTCAAATGTTAGCTCGGTGCTTGCAGGATTGGGGTACAGCTTTATGTTTTTAAACAGTATGGTGCTTACGCTGATATTAGCCGTGTCAGGAACATGAATTGTATCAGAGAAAGCAGAGGAGCAGCCAAAAGTATTTGTAATCATTAGTCGGTAAACTCCTGTATCTGTGAGGATTAAATGATTTTGATTTGACCCGACAGGCTGCCCGTATCTGAACCATTGATAATTGCTTGCTGCTGCTGCTGTTTTCAGCGTGTCGCTATCCTTGTAAATAGTCGGAGCATTTGGAACAGTATCTAATGTAATGGTTATTGTGTCGTTCAACACACAAAGGTTGTGGGCTGTAATCTTTACCCAATAAGTCCCTGCATTGCTGACTTCAATTTCCTGTGTGGTTTCGTTTGTGTTCCACAAATAAGATAACATATCAGCAGGAGCAATAAGCATAACGGAAGTGTCTAAGTTCTCACACCAATTTATGTTGTCGCCCAAGAAATCGGGTGCAATATCGGGAAGCGTATCTATGGAAACAGTAAGGGTGTCGCTGAATACGCAAAGGTTATGCGCTGTAACTGTTACCCAATATACGCTCTCATTGCTGATTTCTATCTGTTGGATAGTGTCGTTGGTACTCCAAAGATATTGCAGCATATCAGTAGGGGCAGCAAGGATTACGGAAGTGTCTATGTTCTCACACCAACTAATGTTGCCACCAAGAAAGTTTGACCCGACATTCGGCAGCGTGTCTATGCTTACAATAACTGTGTCATACAGAGCGCAATACTTATGAGGGGTAATCTTTACCCAATAAATCCCTGCACTATCGGTTTGTATTTGTTGGATTGTGTCGCCTGTGTTCCACAAATAAGATAGCATATTATCAGGGGCTTTGAGAATTACAGAGGTGTCCAAGTTTTCGCACCAATTTATGTTGTCGCCCAAAAAGTCGGGTTCTATATAGGGAAGTGTATCTATGGAAATAACAAGTGTATCATATAGCACACAGAAATTAGGAGTGGTTATTTTAACAATATAAACCCCTGCTGTGTCGGTTGTAATTTCATCGCCTGTCGCTCCTGTGTTCCATTGGTAGCAGTGCATACTGCTTGGGGCTGTGAGCGTTATACTTCCGTTTGAGTTTTCGCACCAGCCTGTGTCGTTGCCGAGAAAGTTAGAAGTTATTTTGGGTAAAATATCTACTGTCTTAGTGATAGTGTCGCTCCTGCTGCCGTTGCTTGCAACATAGCGAACACTATAAACGCCTGTGTCTGTAAGTTCAATCAGGGGATTTTTAATGCTTGCTGTCATTGCAGAACTCCCCTGTTTGCTGATTTCCCAACTGTGAGTGTTAGCCTGAAACGTGTCTTGTCCGTGAAATTGAATTGTATTTGAGATACAATCCAATTCATAAGCAAAATTGATACTTGGTGTATGGAAATAGCTTTTGACAAAATTCGGAAGACCATAAGTGATTTTATTTATCCCCATATCTATACCTTGAATTGTGATTTTTGTTGAATCAATAAGTCCTCTATTTTCTACTAAAACCAAATTATTTGAATCCATTAACGACAAAGCAAATTTATCTTTATAGGTTATGCTTTGAAGTTCAAAACTAAAACCAATAACATAGAATTTACGTTTTGAACTAACAGTTGAGGCACTATCATTAGGGTCAAAATCAAATACATTTAATCCGCTATCACGCTCTACTATGTAAAGTCGTGAATTATCTTTGGAGAAAGATAAACCAAGTACAGGGTATCTAATACTATCAATAGTATATAAAAATTTTGCTCCCCCAAGTGATTTGTCAAATTGATAGATTTCAACAATCCTATTTAATGGAGGAATATTTGTATTAACCTTGATAAGATAATTGCCACTAAGAGAAAATACCATAGGGAAAGCTGCACCTTGTGCGCCCCCAGCAGGGGTAGAAAAAGATTTGGAAACAACAGGGCAGGAAATAATGCCTTGTGAAGTAAGCAAATAAGAATACAGGTTATTCGCTTCAAACTCGTGTACTGTTATCCAAATATCTCTTCCGTTATCCGCTTTTACTACGGCTATGGGTTCGCACACACTATACATCAGAACAGAGTCTTTATATGCAACTCTAAAAGTATCTGCTTCTTTGACAATCAGGTTTACGGAAAACTGTTTGGTGGTGCTTATGTTGTAGTAAGTGTTGAACAAATAAATGCTGTCAGGATTATCTTCATGAAAAACAAAGACCGACCCCATTCTTGACGAAGAATGCCCTAATGAGAGGTTTCCGTTATGGATTACCTCATGGTTTGCGTTCCAAATCTTCTCGCCATTGCTGTAAAGCAATAGGTTTCCGTCTTGGTCGGTGTGTACGGCTGCCGCCTCGTCTGTGTGTATGCTTGTCGGTACTTGGTAAATGGTATCAGGGTCAAAGCGCAAGCCTACACCATGCCCAAAATGCCAATTTCTAGTACGGTTGAAGTCGGGGTTGGTTTCGTAGGGTTGGGCGTGTGCGCCTAAGCCACTAATCAATATCAGAAAAGAAATCTTTAAGCGAGATTTCGTGAATTTTGAGCAAAGACAAGAAGTAATCCATTGAGAGATTTTGCCACCCCCGTTCCACTTTCCAATAGTAAGCCCTGCTAAGGTCAAAGTCCATTGCAAAATTCTCATAGCTTGTGTACCCTTTTTCAATTCGTAATCGCTTTAATTTCGCTGCAATTTTAGCGATAATATTTCTCGTATCCATAACCTTGTGGTTTTAACAACACAGTAGTCTAAACTTTTTTAACTTTGAGGCGACATAAACCCGCTAAACCGTGTCTTAAGGATATGAAAGAAAATTACTCAAATACCGCTATCCTTAAAAAACTCCTCGAAAGTGAGTTCGTGAATGTCCAAAATTCTTTTAAGGTAAACAAGAGATATGTTTCTTCCCTTTTCAATGCTCCAATAATACTTTCTGTCAATATCGTGAGCTACTGCAAAGGTTTCGTAGCTTCTGTATCCCTTGCCAAGTCTAAGGTTTTTAATCTTCTGACCTATCTTTTCCAAAGTTTCTTTGTCGCTGACATTCACAAAGCAAACAGACTTAAAAATAATTCTTGTTTTTACGGAATATATACCTCATTTTTGCGAAGTCAATTAGATAAAATAGGCATGGACACCCGTTTAATTAACTACTTCGTGAAAACATTCTTGTTGTTTTGTGTCGCCATGTGCCTTTTTGTTACAGAATCAAGAGCACAGTTTTCAGGAGGAGCTGGTACGGCAGATAATCCGTATCAGATAGCCAGTTTAGACGATTTGATACTGTTGAGTGAAAGCCCCGAATATTGGGATTATATCACTTATTTCATTCAGACGGCTGATATTGACGCATCAAGCACCGATACACTGAATGGTGGTTTAGGGTTTAAGCCGATAGGTACAGGATATGCAGTAAATGAGCAAAGTTTTTCAGGTTTTTACAATGGAAACGGACACATTATCTACAATCTGTACATTAACAGACCTTACCAAGATAATGTCGGACTTTTCGGGGCTACTTCTAATGGAGGACATCTTGATACAATAATTATTGTTAGGAATCTTAAATTGATTGGTGTTCAAGTGGTTGGAAATGATCATGTAGGCGGATTGGTTGGAGCAAATGCTGGTAGAATTATTAACTGCTTTGTGTCTGGCAGTGTTACAGGTAACAATGTTGTTGGAGGAATAACAGATTTTTCAAGAGGAGTTATTGACTGCCGAAGTGAAGCCAACATTGTTGGGAACAATGATGTAGGAGGATTGGTGGGAATAATATCTACTTCATTAATTGGTCATACAATAATAAATTCATCTGCGTCTGGCGATGTTATAGGTAAAAATAATGTAGGAGGGCTTGCAGGAGGAAATATGTTAGCATTAGGAATGGAGAATCTCGTTTGTTTTTCTTTTGCAACTGGTAATGTTACGGGAGAAGAAAACATAGGAGGCATAGTGGGGCAAAACAAGGCAGAGTTGTCGGAATGTTATGCCACAGGTGATGTTTCAGGAGTAAAGAATGTGGGAGGGTTGATAGGATATAATGAACGTAAGATCAGCAACTGTTACAGTATGGGAAGAGTTGTTGGCAGTATAAATATTGGCGGAGTAATAGGGTATGAAATGGGAATCATTACTACTTGCTATAGCACCAGTGAGGTTACAGGAGATTCAAATGTCGGAGGTTTTGCGGGATTAGCCCATATAGGTATTACAGAAAACAGTGGTTTCTACAACAATGCTAATATAGATAGAAGTGCTGCAACAGGTTTGTCATTGTCAGAAATGCAGGTGGATTCCAATTTTCAGGGGTTTAATTTTGATACTGTATGGGCTATATACCCACTCATTAATTGCGGCTATCCTTACTTGCAGGCACTTCCCCCTGCTGCAACTGACACTATTACTTCAACAACTGACAATTCTCGGTGCGGACTGGGAACTTTAACCTTACAGGCTTCTGCACAAAGCGGAGCGCTAAATTGGTATGACACGGAAACACATGGCACTATACTAAACACAGGAGAATACTTTGTAACCCCTTTCTTGGATTCCTCTGCTTTGTTTTGGGTGGAGTTGCATCATGGCATTTGTGCATTGCCAAGACAGGCGGTTGCAGCAACGCTTTTTATACTCGACAACCATGTTGAAAAGGTAGCCGAAACTTTGTTTGCCAAACAGGACAATGTTCAATATCAATGGCTTGACTGCAATGACAATTTCAACCCCATTTCGGGGGCGGTAATGCAATTCTTTATCCCTGCTGCTGCGGGCAGCTATGCCGTAGAAATAACCCAAAACGCCTGTATTGACACAAGTGCTTGTGTGGGATTTACAGGCAATGTTAGTATAAGCAGCAAACATCATCTTTTTTCCGTTTACCCTAACCCCGCCACCACAGAGATAACCATTGAAGTTTTGGAGCAAGGCGGCTACTCTTATGAGATAACAGGAATTGCAGGAAACCTCATCACATCGGGCAACCTGCAAGCAGACGTAAACACCATAGACATCAGCCGCATGAGCGCAGGCATGTACCTTGTTCATGTGCTGATTGACAATAACAGAATAACAACATACAAGTTTATCAAACAAACAGAATAAGTTCTAATTCAATCAAACTCAAAAAAACATTTTATGTCAACATCAAGTGCTTTAGATATGGTATATAGTTGTGAAACACTCGTATTTATCTTACCCGTTTCAATTCTTACTATTTGGCTTCTTGTAAGTCCTGCTTCAAAAGCCAACTGGGTCTGTGCCAACTTCTGGGCTTTTCGGATTTCTTTTATCCTTAAACCCAATTTAATAATAAACTCCTCTTCTCTTAATTGTTGCACCCAACAAAAGTGTACCGAGCACAAAAAACAAATGAAGCATATTTGCTACAATAAATACTTTCGTTTACATTTGTACCCGATAAGGAATATGAAGAACCTCTATGCTATATTAATAATTTTGCTCGTGGGCGTTGCTGCACACGCCCAACCCTACGCAACCAATCCTGACTTTAACAGAACCCGCAACTGGCACTTTGGGGACGGAGTAGGCTTACGCTTTGACCCTGACACCATTTACAAGGTGCAAACAAGCATACAAACCCATGAAGCCGCAGCCGTTCACACCGACCAAGACGGAAACCTGTTGCTTTACAGCAATGGGGAAACCATTTGGAACGCCAACCACGAGATAATCCACAATGGCAACCTTGCTCTTGGTCATCACTCCTCAAACTTAGGTTCTGTATTTGTGTTCCATGAGGACAACCCCGATAGTATTTATCTTTTCAATACTTATTACAACATAAGCACCACAAAAGAATTTTCTGTAAACCTGATTGTAAGGGAAGCGGACACTTTCAGAGTTGCGTATAAAGATTCTGTTTTGATGTATAGCGTGTGCGAACCCATAGCCGTAGTAAAAGCCGACAATGGCAGAGATATTTGGGTGGTAGTACATGAGTTTGGAGCGAACAACCTGTATTCTTATTTGCTTACTTCACAGGGTATTGTTTCCTGCCCTGTTGTTTCCAAATCTTTTTCTACTCCTTTTGGTAGTCCGCAAGCAGCATTCTTCACAATGGTTTTTTCTTCTGACGGGAGCTATATGGCAAAAGTAAATACCAATCAGACTTTTCCTCTCATAAAAAGGGTCGAAACGTATCGCTTTCATTCGGGCAATGGAAAGTTTGATTTTTTGTATTCTCTTGATAGTTTAGCTCAACTAACAACAGGGCTTTGTTTCAACAAAGATAACTCATATTTGTTTGTAACGGAACGTGATGATGATTTGCTATCTTTTAAATTTAATCCGAATGACAGTTTATCTACTATTAACTCGAAGAACAAAATTGCTCTTAGTGGACTTAAATCTAAATTACAACAAATGCCATATAATTATGGGGTTGCCTTAATGAGAAGAAGACCTGATGATGTATCCTTTATAGATTTTATTGTAAACGATGATTTGGATACAATTAAAGTTTTAGAGGAAAAAATTGATTTAAATGCTACGATGAATTATGTTTTCCCCAATTTCAACCAAAGTTACTTTTATACCCCCCCTATCAATTTCACGGACAAGACACGTTTTCCGCAACAACGCATGATTGGCTCATTACCAAACAAGGAATAACTATGACAGCAAGCATTAAAAGTCCTTTGATTGAGTTTCAGGACACAGGAGTTTACTCTGTCCGCTACATTGCTTCCAACGGAAGCAGAAGCGATACCCTCACCAAAGAAGTAACAATGCTACCCAAGATTTACAAAAACTTTCTCGGTAATGACACAGGTTGGTGCGAGAGCGTAGGCGCAAGCATACCCCTGAAAGCACCCGCAGGAATGTTTTGCTACCAATGGAACACAGGGGAAACAGGCGATGAAATAACAACTGACACAGCAGGGATTTATATCGCCAAAATCACAACTCCCAACTTCTGCGTTCTCTATGACACCATAAATATAGTTATAGACAGTATTCCCGACAAGCCTGTAATCACTATAAGTCAAGATACATTAAAAACCAATGCAATAGGAAATATCAGATACCAATGGTACAAAGATGAGTTTATGACAGGCTCAAACCAACCTTACTTGGTTTATAGCGACAGCGGAATATACAAGGTTGAAATCATTACATCAGGCGGCTGTTTAGGCATATCAGATACAGTTCAGATAAGAGGCACAAGAGCAAGAACCTTACAGCCCAATGCTTTTGTAAAAATATTCCCTAATCCCATAGACAACTATTTCTACATTGAAGTTTTAGCAAAAGAAAATCTCAAAGCAGAAATCGTTGATATAACAGGAAAAAAAGTATTTGATACAGAACTTTCAAACGGACTAAACAAAATAGAAGCAGGTAATATAGAGAACGGCATCTATTTTCTCAAAATCAGATTTGAAGATGAAAGTACAGGAATTTACAAACTAATTAAGACAAACTAATAAGGAGAACATAATTACATAATCCACAACTTAATAAAAACTATTATGAAAAAGAAAGTACAACTTATCTTAGTGGCAATGCTGTTGCCCTTTCTCAACGGCACAGCCCAAGACACAATCCGTTGTGTACACAACCAATTCTTGCAAGAGTATCAAGATTCCAACCCTCGCAGCCCTGATATTTCCAAGATTATCAGCTATGGAACAAAACGCTTTAGAGAAAAGAACCCAAACCTCGCTTTTTATCCCAAGCCTATGCCCGCCCCGCCTTGTGATATCTGTATGACCATAGACCCTGATTGTTTTAAAAGCAAATATGCCTTACCCGTAATAGTGCATATTGTAGCAAAAACAACAGATGTAACCATAGGGCAAGGAAGCAATATCCCAGACGAGCAAGTGTATAATGCACTTGCTGCCCTCAACAGGCAGTTTGCAGGCTTTGGGCAAACAGACAGCAGAGCCGTAAACACAGGCATACAATTTTACCTCGCTCCTGTGGGGGCAGACAGCAGCGGCATAATCCGCTACAACTCCCCCCTCAGCAGCGTAGCCCCTCTCACATTCGCTCCCTTGCGCAATCTTGTTGATACTCCGCTCAACACCAACCAATACATTCATATCTTTGTGGTGGACAGTATTTGTTTTACCTTTGAGGCGACATAAACCCGCTAAAATGTGTCTTATAGCTATGAAAGAAAAACTACTCAATATCCTCAAAAAACTCTTTAAGGCTGATTTTGTGAATATCAAGGATTTTAAGAATACTCTGTATTGTGGGGTTGGTTTTAGCACTCTCTATTCTCCAATACTGTACTGTTGGCAAATCATGGTCTATGGCAAAATGTTCATAATTAGAGTACCCTTTATCAATCCTCAACTTCTTGATTTTGGCAGCCATAGCAACTATGCGCCTATCAGATTGTACCTTATTAACTTTATTTCCCGCCAACTCACCGCAAAAAGGTAGAAAAAAAATGAGAACAAGTATATCATATATGATGGAATATAATATCTTTGCTCCGACAAAGCCAATGAAAAAGCATTACCTCATATCAGCAATCATTTTGCTTTTTGCAGGGGTGGGCGCACACGCCCAACCCTACGAAACCAACCCCGACTACAAACGGGCTAATATTTGGTATTTTGGCGACAGCGCGGGGATAGATTTTAGTTCAGGCTCGCCTGTTTCCTTAACAAACAGCAAGATGTATGCTTTAGAAGCATCAGGCACTATTGCAGATACCAATGGCAATTTACTATTCTATACAAACGGACAAACTGTTTGGAATAAGAACCACGAGATTATGGAAGGGGGAAATGGATTAGAGGGAAGCCAAGATGCCTCGCAGAACGGCTTAATTCTTAACCACCCCGACAATGATTCTTTGTATTACATCTTTCTTACACCTTATTCCTATGATTATATGAATGGGCTGAAATATTGCGTTGTCAATATAAAAGCCAACAACGGAAACGGAAAGGTTAGTGAAAAGAATATTCTGCTGCACCCTAATTCATCTGAAAAAGTCAGTGCGGTTTATCACGCCAACGGCAGGGATATTTGGATAATAGGGCATGAATGGGGAAACAATAACTTTTACTTATACCTACTCACAAGTAATGGATTTAATCAATGCCCTGTCATCAACTCTGTTGGAATTCAATATAAAAAAAGCAGTATATTTACTGATGGAATATTTGTAAATCAAGGATTTATAAAGTTTTCTCCAAACTCTAAGTATATGGCTCATGTATTTACCCCAACAGACCCCTTAAATATCTTCAGCGAACTTTACAGGTTTGATAAAACAAATGGTCATTTGGAATTGTTTACAACAATTCCAAATGACCGTTATCTTTGGGGTGCAGAGTTTTCAGACAACAGCGAGAATTTGTTTATTTGCCGAAGAGATAGTCCAGTATTGGTATATAATATTCCAACTAATCAATACAGAATGATTGATAGCTTAATCTTGCCGTCTGCTACACAATTACAATTATCCAATGACGGAAATATTTACTTTGGATTGGCAGACTCAACTTTTATTGGAATAATAAACGGCAACGATTTTAATAATATTCACATAAATAAGAAGGCTGTAAACTTATCAAAAGGGACAATGCAATATGGTCTCCCTAACATCTTTGTAGGCTATCTAACCCATGGACAGCCAAGAATTATATATGAGGATAAGTGCAGCAATCAAACCTTTGATTTCGGGTTATCTTATTTGGCGGCTAATGTAACTAAATGGATATTTACGCACCCGAACAACGAGTTTGAGCGTACAGAAGACAACCCAACTGTTACTTTTCCCGATACAGGACTTTGGACAGTAAAATGCGTCCTGCTTTCCAATGATACACTTTCAACCACTTTGTTTGCAGAAGCCCAAATACCCCACAACTTCTTAGGCAATGACACAGGTTGGTGTGAGGAGTTGGGCGCAAGCCTCACACTGCAAGCCCCAAGCGGTATGCACTGCTATGAATGGAACACAGGCGAAACCGCCTCTCAAATCTCTGCTGACACAACAGGGATTTACATAGCAAAAATCACAACTCCCAATTTCTGTATCTTTTATGACACAATAGCAGTTTCAATAGATACTACTCCCCCAAAGCCTGTAATCTATCAAAACCACGACACCCTCAAAACAGATGTTTCAGCCAAAGGCTATCAATGGTATAAAGACAACAACCCCACAGGCGAAAACAACAATTTCCTGAAAATAACAGACACAGGAATTTACCGCCTGACCATAACAAGCAATGCAGGGTGTGTAGCTCAATCCGATACGCTTAATGTATTCAGGGTGGGAGTGAAAGGGGTAGAAAGATTAGATTTTAAGGTTTATCCCAATCCGTTTACTGATGAACTGATTATTGAGCTAAAAGAAGATAAGAAGCCTGAAATAATCATATTCAATTCGCTTGGGCAGGAAATACTAAAAACCACCCTAACAAACACAATAGAAAGAATACATACAGCCAAATGGAAACAAGGAGTTTACTTCATGGAAGTAACCCAACAAAACGGAATTAAACAAATAATAAAACTAATAAAAACCGAATAAGGAAAAAACAATTACAAAATAATCCATAACTAAATATTTACCATCATGAAAAGAAAAGTCCAACTTATCTTAATGGCAATGCTATTGCCCTTCTTCAACGGCACCGCCCAAGACACGTTTACCTGTGTACACGACCTTATGCTGGAACAGCAAAAGCAAGCCAACCCGCATTTGGGCGATATGCCCCAGCTCATCAGCTACGGAGCAAAACGCTGGCGGGAGCGCAACCCCAATTTTGTTTTTTACCCCAAGCCGCAGCCCGCTCCCCCTTGCAGTATCTGCATGACCATCGACCCTGACTGCTTCAAAAGCCGCTACGCCCTGCCTGTCATAGTCCACATAGTAGCCAAACCGGGCGACACAACAGCAGGACAAGGCAGCAACATACCCAACAGTCAGGTGTACAACGCCCTTGCCGCGCTCAACAGGCAGTTTGCGGGCTACGGTATTCCCGACAATCATACGGTTGCCGTAAACACAGGCATACAGTTCTACTTAGCCCCTGTGGGCGCGGACAGCAGCGGCATAATCCGCTACAACAGCCCCCTGAGCAGCATACCTTCGGGTACGCTCGCCCCTCTCCGCGCTCTCATGGACTCCACACTTAATACCAACGAATACATTCATATCTTTGTGGTGGACAGTATTGAAAAACCGGGGGTAATGGGCTACGCAAGCTACCCTGAAACGGGTTTTAACCATGCGGTGGTGGTGAGCCGAAAACGATTTGGCGATGCAAGCCAAGCATGCTCCCAGTGTCAATTGCACAGCCAAAGCCGCAACAAAACCCTTGCCCACGAGCTTGGGCACTTTCTCGGCTTGCGCCACACCTTTCAGGGCGGCTGCGCTCCTGACAGTGCCGACTGCGAAGTGCAGGGGGACGGCTGCTGCGACACTCCGCCTGTGGCGGCACAAAACGAACAATGCCCCACAGGCATAAACTCCTGTCCCGACAACGACCCCCGCCCCGACCAGATAGAAAACTTCATGGACTACACAAGCGAAGCCTGCTCCAAATGGTTCACCCGCAACCAGGCGGAGCGAATGTACCATGTGCTTGAAACCTACAAGCGGGAGCTGACGGATATTGAAAACCTCATCACCCATCAGCCCAATATATGTATGTTCAGCGCACGGTTCAAAATGCAGAACCCTGTGATGTGCGACACAGGCAATACGGTGCTGTTCAGAGCCTTGCCTTACACTAACACAGGCGTAAACTATATATGGACAATCTACGACAGCCTGCAACAGACAGTCCATTCCGCCACAATAACGGACAACCACGAATGGCAGTATTACATGGACGAAAAAGGCAAATACGATGTCCGCCTGCAAGTGGCTTACAACAGCGACACCGCAACGGAATACATACCCCAAGCCCTGTGGGTAGTAACCTGCGGTGCCGCCCTAAGCCACGAGGGCGGTAACTGGTTCTTTGGCAATCATGCAGGGCTTGTCTTCACGGAAGCAGGTGTCAGACCAAGCATGGAGCTTTCTTTTCGTGCGCCAAATAACATGAACGCCAATGAAGGTAACGTAAGCATAAGCGACAAAGAGGGAAATCTGATGTTCTATGCAAGCGGGCGTAACCATAAAATTGACAGAGGAGTGGTGTACAACAGCAATCATAATGCAACGAATAATGGCAATGGGGAGGGCTTCAAGATGGCAGACAACTGCGCACAGCCTGCCGTAGTATTTCCTTATCCCAACGACACCACCAAAACCCTGATGCTGCACAGCACTGTTACATACGAAGGAAACCTCTATTACAGCATACTGCACAAAAAGTCCAACGGACTTTACGACACATTGTTTAATTATAAAAATATTCCTGTTACTATAGCGGGTATCATGCAAAATAAAGATAATGCCATAGATGCAGGAGAGAATCTAACTGTTGTTGCAAAATGCTACGGTGTTGGATATTGGTTAGCTACTACAGTACGCTTTGATAAAAACGAAGAGGATTACTATCTAGCAATAATATCTATTGATACAAATGGCTTTCAGTTAGTTGATACAATGCTTGTTCCTGGATTTGATGGGGCTAATCTACACTATGGTCAAGGAAAGTTCTCTCCAGATGCCACCAAATACGCCACTTTTAATAATATCTATAATTTTGACCGAGCCACAGGCAAGCTCACGCACCTTGCAGAGTTGCCTTTCCCTAACTATCTTATATATGGCTTGTCATTCAGCCCCAATTCCCGCTATCTGTACTGGATTGGTGAAAATGAGGGCACCACCCAAAACCTTATCCGCAGGGTGGATTTATCTTTCAATAACCCGCTCTCTTACATTCAAGATATAGGGATTGCTCCCAACAATGCCTCTTGGCAGGCAATGCAACTAGGACCCGACAACAGGCTCTACATAGCCAACATAGGAAGCTCAGAACTTGCCGTCATCAACCACCCTGATGCTGACTGGAGCAAAATCCACCATAACCCGCTCGGCTACGAGCCTTATGGAGTACCACTGCAAATAGGCGGCATGGGGGGTGTATCGGTAATGGGCTTGCCCAATCAGATAGACGCAAAGAGAATAGAAGTTATCAAAGATACCATTTACTACACGATAAAAGACTGTAACACTGTTGTTTTCAGTAGCACTGCTTGTT
The DNA here is from genome assembly GCA_023957335.1 of Bacteroidota bacterium. NCBI lineage: Bacteria > Pseudomonadati > Bacteroidota > Bacteroidota bacterium. The sequence goes on from JAMLHC010000005.1 coordinate 177,487, forward strand.
GTCGAGGTAGCTACCTATGGATGTTCGGAGATGGAGATACTTCCATGCAGCCATATCCCGAACCGCACACCTACGCAGGAGTGGGCGTTTACCATGTCAAACTCGTGCTTGACGGAACAGACACCGTTCGTGTTACCGTCCCGCTTTTCAATCCCAAAGTGCGTATTTCGGGCGATACGCTCCTGTGCAACGAGAACCAATATGCAACCTACACCGCCCTTGACATAGACAGCTTTTCCAAAAACTACCAACTGCATTGGGAAATCAAGGACGGCACATACAGCCTTAACTACGCTACAAGTAACACCATAGAGCCGGTCTTTGACGCTCTGCCCGCCCAAGTCATAGTCCATGTAACCGACCCCGCAACCGAGTGTGAAGCAAGGGATACAATCACAGTCAATCAGATTGCCGAACTTGCCACCAACAAAATCAATAACGGAATACCTGCATTTGCCTCGTGTTCTCCTGCTGGTACTTTCTCTTTGGAGGGCAACACACCTTCGGGGGGCGGCACTTTCTATTATTCGTGGTATTACTCCTACAACAATCAGGATTGGGTGGATATGGAACAATACACCCAAAACCTGACCAATCAACCGCTTGAGAGAACAATTTATTTCAAACGCCTTCTGTATCCCGATGCGTGCTATAATTGGAGCAATGTAGTGAAAGTTGTACCCGCCATTCAGGGGAATGATATATTTCCACTGAATCCGCTGTATGACGAACGGGTCTGCGATCCGATATTTGGCGGTTCGTTGTTAACGTTTCTGCGTAGCGATACGGTCGTAGTCTATGACGACCCCGCCCATTCTTATTACTTCAAATGGCAGACAAGCTCCAACGGTTATGCGTGGACAGACATTGCGGAATATATAGACAATCAGGCATATTTTTGGGTGGACTGGCGTTACAGTCCTCGCGGAATCGAACGCAGGTTTGACGACCATGAACCCCGTAAGTATATCAGAAAGATTGTAGCTGCTTCTTCCTATTCCTCCCCGTTTTCCTATTGTTCAGACACAAGCAACGTACTTACAATCACCAATTACAACATAGACAGCATGCGAGCCATCCGTTTCTATGCCTACGACCCTGATATTATTCACGGAGATATTATGCTTATAGAGCCGGACAGTTTGTTTAGGGTGGTATGGCAGACAAGCTGCAATGGCACAGACTGGACGGACATCACAGCAGGGTTTAACCATGACACGCTTTGGGGGGTGCAGTCGCTCGGAGCGGAGTTTGTTCGCAGAAAGATAGTTAAGCTGACTAATCAGGGCTTTACTTATTGCGACAGCCTCCTGAGTAATGTGCTGGAATGTAACCCGTTGACCATGCAGCCCGTTTCTCAAGTAGTGCAAATTGGAGAATACGCAACATTTTATTTGGATTACTCCTCTGCCGATCCTTTCGCTATTCAATGGCAGCAGTACAATCCAAGCACAAGCAGTTGGGATAATATCGCTGGCGCAACTTCTGCTGAACTACGCATTCACGCTAATAAATGTAACGATGATACCTTGTTTAGGGCATTGATAACCAACGCATGCAGGTCGCTGATTACGGACAGTGTCGCGCTTCATGTTGTAAATAATCACTCTGATTTCTTTCTATGGCTGAAAGATTTGCCGTCCGACACAGCCCGTGAGCCGAATATAGAAGTGTCTGCCAAGAATAATTATTTCGGGAGTCCCGACATAGCCGCAAGCAACACGGTAACGGTAGTCAACGGCAGACTGACTATGATAACCGTGCTGGACAGGGAGTTAGACTTGTACGTAACCGTGCGCAACAAGGGTGCAGACACAAGCGGAGGAGGTGAACTGTATCTGTATGCGAGTCTCAGCGGACTGAACCCCGAGTGGGATTTCAGTTTCATGGATATCCCTACTGTTATAGCATTGAGTCCATCCAGAGTGGTATCTAATTATAATATTTTTGGTAACCCTCCAATATTTGGAACCGAAGGCACTCCTGTCAATAGCGAGGGTATTCCCATACCCGACATCCCACCGGGTGACAGTGTGCGCATACACTACCGTTGGACCAATCCGCCAGAGCATTTTGTGCAACACTATTTCTCTCGGTCGGGGAGTGTATATCCCACGAGCAATGCAGTGATCTATCTTGCGCGTATAACGGAGTGCAGCAGTTATCCTTTTGAGATGAGCTATCCGGAGGTCATCTTTAGCTCTACTTCTGTTCAGGGCACCGCCAAAGTTAATATTAAACAGAATGCAAAAGTGGCGGCACTCCATTGCTACACGCTTCCGGTACATAATGATGCGGTGAGTCCGTTTAATTCGTCTCAAATGCAGCCTGATATCATTACAATGGTATCGAGCAAAATGGTTCTTCCTGTAGATATAGGTGTGGATGTGGATTCGGCAAATGCCTTTTTTGATAATGCGGAGATGTACGTTTTCTTTGATGATGTGTTGTGGGATGCTTTTGTTGCAGGGGGTAATATCGGAGGAGGCTACACCATAGTAGAGGACGGTGTTTTCAGGGTGAGCAACTATGGTGCGGTATTTTGGAGCAATATGTTTTTGGATACCGGGGTGGTGGGTCATGCGGGCTTCTCGTTTTACTACAAGACGGGCGAAGACACTTCTGGCGCATTGATAAACAATAAATTCAGGGTTTTTCTGACCGAAGATTCACAAGAGCAGGGCAGTCTGTCGCTGTATGTGGACTCTAAGCTGAAGGGCATCAACGGAGGTCAGACAATGATGATACCGGCTCAGCCCCGAGATGCAGCAGACAAACGCATTGCAGGCACACAAAGCCATGCCAAAGAATCTGCAATCGCCTCACCACTACCGACTCAGGAGCGTGACCCGACAACAGATGAATTTATGTTCAGTTTTCGCCCCAATCCGTTCAGCCGGGAGTTGTTTGTGCGTGTGAGCAATGCCGAGCCGGCTGCGGTTATTTCGTTATCTTACATGAACGGCAAGGTGGTTTATGAACATGTCATAAGCGGTGAGAGCCGCGCCCCATATTACGAATTTACGATACCTGCACAAGCATTTGCCGAGGGCGTATATCTTCTCTCGTATCAATCCCCAACCCGCAAAGCAGTTAAAAAAGCAGTGTTGCTTAGGTAGGAATAGTGTTGTTGTGTTATAGGGTTCGTGCTTGTTTGGCGGGTAATGGATGCTCGCATATTCTGCCGAGAGCAAACAAAAAAAGGTCGCATTTGCGACCTTTTTTTGTTTGGGTGGTACCAGCTGGAATCGAACCAGCGACACAAGGATTTTCAGTCCTTTGCTCTACCAACTGAGCTATGGTACCGGTTGGTTTGAGAGGGTGCAAAAATAGCTTTTTATCAAAAAGAAAAAAATCTTTTTCAAGAAAGATTTAAGCTCTATATGTAACCTGATTTACAGCCTCAATGATGCGTTTTACATTGGGCAAATAAGCGTCAACCAAAGTGGAAGCATAAGGCAGTGGCACGTCTTGACTTGTTACGCGCACAATGGGAGCGTCTAAATAGTCAAAAGCTTTGCGTTGAACCATATATGCAATTTCACTTGAAATGGAAGCCAATGGCCATGCTTCTTCCACAATGACTAATCTATTAGTTTTTTGAATAGATTTTATGACAGTTTCATAATCAATAGGGCGTACAGAGCGCAAGTCAATCAGTTCAACTTCAATGCCTGATTTAGCAAGTTCGTTGGCTGCATCAGATGCAACATGCATCATTTTACCAAAAGAGACTACCGTAACATCTTTTCCTTCTCTGGCAACGTGGGCTTTGCCTATTTCAAGGAGATATTCTTCTTCGGGAACTTCCCATTTCATTCCATACATTTGCTCAGACTCCATAAAAATAACAGGGTTGTCATCTCTAATTGCTGATTTGAGCAAACCTTTTGCATCATAAGGGTTTGAAGGGACAATCACTTTGAGTCCTGCAGTATTTGCATACCAATTTTCAAAAGCATTTGAGTGTTGTGCGCCCAATTGACCGGCTGAGGCAGTAGGTCCTCTGAAAACTATCGGACAGAAAAATTCACCTCCGCTCATGCTGTGCATTTTGGCTGCTGAGTTGATAATTTGGTCAATAGCTACAAGTGAAAAGTTGAAAGTCATGAATTCAACAATAGGTCTCAATCCGGCCATGGAAGCACCAATGGATATACCGGTAAATCCAAGTTCTGCAATAGGAGTGTCTATAACTCTCTTTGCGCCAAACTCGTCTAACATTCCCTGACTCACCTTATAAGCCCCGTTGTATTCCGCCACTTCTTCTCCTATAAGAAAAATGTTAGAATCTCTACGCATTTCTTCGCTCATGGCTTCTCGCAAGGCTTCTCTGAATTGGATTTGTCTCATTTATGATGATATTATTTTGGATGGGCAAAAGTAATGATTGACTTTTTATTTAACAATTAATAATTCGCAATTATCCCTCTGTGAGTAAATTGTAAAGCGGCAATAGGGGAGATTAATGCACGGTATGTTAATTATCAATTCTCTATTCTTCATTGATTTTATATTTATTTGCGCCAATGAAATTGACATGTTGGGGTGCTGCAGGAGTTGTGACAGGAAGTATGCATTTGTTGGAAACCAATTCAGGACACAGGATTCTGATTGATTGTGGACTATATTATGAAAAGAAAAACAAGGATATAACAGAAAATAATCGACATTTTCCTTTCAATCCAAAGAGTATAGATGCTGTTGTGCTTACACATGCGCACATTGACCATAGCGGAAATTTGCCTAACCTTGTCAACCAAGGATTTGCCGGAAAAATATTTTGTACCCCGCCAACCAAAGAGCTCTCAGCATATTTACTTGAAGACTCGGTCAATATTCAGATGGCGTCTATTGACAAAACTGTTTTTAAGAAAAATAATTCCCATAAAAAGAAAAAGAACCTCAGTGAAAGTTTGTTGTATAGTTATAAGCACATTAAACAAACCATAGAACAAGTTGTAACAATGGATTACAACCGGAGTAGGTCAATTGCAAATGATATTGAAATAATGTTTGTAAATGCAGGTCATATTTTGGGTGCTGCTTCTGTGTTGATTAAAGTTACGGAGGGGAATGATGTTAAAACTATTGGTTTTACAGGAGATTTGGGGAATTCAGATGCTAAACTTACCATTGATCCTATTCCGCTTCCGCAGCCCGACTTTTTAGTGATGGAGGCAACCTATGGTGGACGTTTTCATACAAAAGGCACAGATGTAAAAAAAGTGCTATTGCAAGAAGTGATTGAAACTTGTGTAAATAAAAAAGGCAAATTGGTTATACCGGCTTTTAGTGTTGGCAGAACACAAGCTATCATTTTTACTTTACATCAGTTGTTTATAGAGGGTAGGATGCCCGCAGTCAAGGTCTATACAGATAGTCCGCTGGCAATCAAAACAACACGTATGTATGAGTCTTATATCGATTTGTTAAACGCAGAAGCCAAATATTTTCATCAAAAACATGGGGAGCTATTCGAGTTCGATTTACTCTATACCCTTTTAAATCCGGTTCATAGTGAGAGTGTCAGTCTGGACACAGAACCTTGCGTTATTATTTCAGCAGCAGGAATGGTTGAAGGAGGTAGAATTCAACAACACGTAAGAACCAATATTTCTAATCCTGATTCCACAATTTTGATTGCCGGTTATTGTGCCGAAGGAACCTTTGGGCACCTGTTATTGCAAGGGTTAAGCCATGTGGTGATTAATAAAAAAGAAAGACCGGTTCGTGCTACTGTTAAACAAACTGACGGATTTTCAGCACATCCTGACCACACCGGATTGCTTCATTATATTCAGCAAGCTACCGATGAAAACACAAGTAAAGTGATTATTGTCCATTCAGATACACAATCAGCACATGCTTTCAAAGATGCAATTAACCCAACTCTACATCCGGAAGTAGCAGAAAGAGGGAAGGTGTATGAATTAAGTTAATTTGGAATTACTTTTAAAATTCTCCAATATCGGTCAGTGCTTCTACCCCTGTTTCTGTTACCAAAAGAGTATGTTCAAACTGAGCCGATAATTTCCCGTCAATGGTACGTGCTGTCCAACCATCATTGCGGTCTATTTTGCATCTGGCTTTACCCTGATTTATCATAGGTTCTATGGTGAAAATCATACCGGGCTGCATAATTGCTCCTGAATCTTTGGGTGCACTGTGATCTACTTGTGGCTCTTCGTGGAATTCAACACCCACACCGTGTCCGGCAAATTCAAAAACAACGGAATAACCTTTGGGTTGAACATGTTTGCTGATAGCATGTCCAATATTGCCAAATCTGTTTCCGGGTTTAACCTGCTCAATACCTTTCCAAAGACTCTGACGGGTAATTTCAATAAGGTTAGCGGCTTCTTTGGATATTTCCCCTATGGGATACATTCGACAAGTATCTCCGTAATATCCGTTGAGGATGGGAGTTACATCAATGTTGAGTATATCGCCTTCTTTTAAAATATAATTATTAGGAATTCCATGACATACTACATCGTTTACCGAAGTACAGCAGGAACCGGGAAAAGGCGGGTGTCCATAACCCTTTGTTGCAGCAATAGCTCCGTGGTCATGTGTGAATTCGGCACATTTAGTATCAATATATTTTGTAGAATTTCCCGGTACGGCAAACTGTCCTAAATACTTCAATGTCTCAGCAGCGAGTTTGCTGGCAGCTTTGATTCCTTCAATTTGTTCTTGATTTTTTATGAGTATTCTTGATTTCTTTCCTAACATCATATTTTTGATTTAATCGGTACTAATACGGGGCAAAGATTTTATGTTATTTTAAGGGTTCAAAAACAGCCAGTGGTGCCATTCTTGCTTTGTTTAGTGTTAATCTATTTTCGCTTACAGAGAGATTGTCAACCATCTCCAATACCTGTCTATATTCATCTTCTATGCTGTCGGGACAAGCCATTAGTGTACTTAACCCTTTGCTTAGTTCGAGTCTGAACATATAGGTAATTCTATATTGATAGTTCATGACATTGCAACCGACTTTTGTTACAGCTCGTCTTTCCTTGCTGTTAAAAATTAAATAATGTGTTTCAGCATCGCCTTCTACTTTTTTCCCGTTTAGTTCAACCAAATGCCACTTAATGTCTTCTACCTCCGGATTCCCGTTTTTGGATAAAACATAGAATTGTGCTAATTCCCCTTTCACCGGATTATGAGCCGAATCAAGTATTCTAACTTGGTCTTCTTCAACTTTAAATTTAAATGGATGTCCGTTGGACAAATGAATGATGTTGCCATTCTCCCATGAAAATGTGCCTTTGATTGTATCAGAAATCATGGGTTCTTTACCTAAATAGGTGCTGATGAGCGTATAAGTTAAATCTGAATTGATAGTTAATTCAGTCTCAATACCTTCGCAGTCTGCACACGGAATCACTCCGGAATATATACCTGCCCAATCCAAAGATGACTCTGAGGTATGGCTGTCGGGTGTTGCAACTTGAATGGATTTGTTACTGCTGTTGCACGCTATCATTGCTGCACAAATTGTAAAAAGAGTTGTTGTTTTAAAAAAATATATCATAATAAAGTACCATTTAAGACAATAGCGGCTATTGAAAAGTAAATAATCAGTCCTGTAACATCCACCAAAGTTGCTACAAAAGGTGCAGATGATGTTGCAGGGTCAATTTTCAATTTTTTGAGAATTATCGGAATCATTGAGCCTGCCAAGGTTCCCCAAAGCACAATTCCAATAAGTGAAAAGAAGATTGTGAGTGCAATTAAAAACCAATGTTGTCCATAATCATACCATTTGAATATGTGCCATACTGTGATTCTGATAAAACCAATGCTGCCTAAAATTACACCCAGTAGGAACCCGGAAAAAATTTCACGTCTCATCACAAACCACCAATCTCGTAGTGTAAGTTCTTTCAATGCTAATGCTCTGATTATGAGTGTTGCCGCTTGAGAACCGCTATTTCCTCCACTGGAAATAATCAAAGGCACAAACAGAGCCAATATGACAGCTTGAGAAATTTCATCTTCAAAATAGCCCATGGCAGTAGCTGTCAGCATTTCGCCAATGAATAAGATAATCAACCATGTTGCTCTTTTTTGAGTAAGTTTAAATAGACTTGTTTTGACATAAGGAAAATCAAGCTTCTCAACCCCCCCGAATTTTTGTATTTTTTCAGTTTCTTTTTGTTCGGCAACGTCCATGATATCGTCAACGGTAACAACACCCAGCAGAATATTGTTGTCGTTTACAACGGGAATGACAACCCTGTCATAATCTTTGAATTTTTGGATGGCATGTTCTTGTGTGTCATTGATTTGAAGAGATACAAAGTTTTTGTCCATTAACTCTGTAATTTTCATTTCAGGAGGGTTTAAAACCAATCTTCTGACTTGAATATCATCTACCAATTTACCTTCATTATCAATGACATATATTACATTAGATGCTTCGGAGTCTTTAAAATTCTTACGCAAGAATGCGCTTGCCTCCGCAATGGTCATGTCTTGGGTAATAGCGGCATAGTCAGTATCTATCAAACGAGCTACACTGTTTTCAGAATACCCAAGAAAGTTTTGAGTTTCTTTCTTGTTGTCTTCATCCAGATAATGAATATAAACTGTACGTTCGAGGGCTGTTAAATCACTAAAAAAACTGGTTCTGTTGTCACTGCTCAGATTGTTGAGTAGGTGGGAGGCTTGTTGAGATGATAGTTGTCTTACCAGTTTGTGTTGAAGCTGTTCATCAATGTAAGGGAATGACCATAATTGTAATTCTGCGTCAAATGTGACAAATATGGAACAGGCTTTGTCCTCAGGAATTACATCCAATACTTCGGCAATTTCTGCGGGATGTACTTTTTCCGGCTCTTTATCAAAGAGAGAAAAAATATTGAATTCGGTTTCCCAGTCAATATTTCTTATTTTGTCTTGTAGTATTTCTTCTACGTTCTCCATGACACATATTCCTGACTAATAATGAATTAACTACATTAAAACTCCCAATTTGGAATTAGGAGGTGCAAATTAAGTTCTTACTTTTTAAAATTCAGCCATGACACAAAAAAAAATCAAAGTATAATACTTTGATTTTTAAAAGTTCTTTCTGTTCAACTTAGTAGAACTAAGTTACGAAACTATTGTTGAACTACTGTGCCGGAGCAGGTTGAGGTCCCTGTTGGGGAGCCTGTGGTTGAGCAGGGTCCTGTGCTCCATTAGGCTCTGGAGTAGTGGGTAGAGTCGGTGTAGTTGAAGGCAAGCCTTTTTGCATGATTTCCTCTAATTGTGGATCTATTTTACCATCTTTTGTGCCCTGTGTAGGCGACTTTGTGTTGTGTCTTGGCAAATATCCGGCAGCTAACAATGAAACAATCATCACAAGTCCTGCGGCAACCCATGTGATTTTTTCAACGATATCGGTAGTTTTCTTTACTCCGAAAAATTGATTTCCGGTTGAGAAGTTAGAAGCAAGTCCGCTGCCTTTGGGGTTTTGTACTAATACTACTGCAATCAATACAATACCTACGATAATGGCAAAAATTAATAAGAAGGTTAACATATTTATTCCGTGTCTTTTTTAAGTTCTTTTATAAGGGCTGCAAAATAACTCTCTTTTTGTGGAAATTTCAACTTTAATTTTTCGTAAGCCCAAATAGCCTCCGGTATATGCCCTTGTTTTACATAAATGCTTGCTAATGTTTCTGTTACAATGTCGTCATCTAGCTCTAAACTCTTTATAGCAGCCTTTTCTGCTTTGAAAAAATCTGTTTTAGGATGGCTAATACTAGGTTGGTTTTTGAGAAAAGAATCAATTAACGCAATAGAATCAGAATGATTTGATTTTATCTCTGAATGGGAAGGGGGGGGCGATGTTGTGGGTGTAGAGTCGGTTGTTAGTATGGATTCAGTTGCGTCTTTGATTGGTTTTGAAAATTGATTGAGCCAGTCAGAAAAACTATGGAATTCGGTTGTTTGTGTTTCTATGATAGGTTGCAACAATTCAATTTCTTCAGCATTTTCCACTGTTTCATCCTGTTCATCCCATTTATCCTGTTGCTTACATGTTTTTGATATGGTTTGCTCAGATTCAATTTCACCTGTTTCTATAATATTATCGGAAGTATTGGTCCTTGAAACTTGTTCTACATGTTCTATTGTGGGCGTCTCTTCGGGTGCTGTAATTTCTGACTCAGACTCAATATTTTCGTGTAATGTTTGAGGTACAAGGGTATCTATACTTGGCAACTCCTTTTGATTTTCAGGCTTATTTGTTAGAATTTCAGTTTTATCTTCTTCACTGATGGGTTGTTCTGTTATTGAAAGTGGTTGTGCACTTTGAATGAATGAAAATAACCAAGCTCTGTCTATCACCCTGAGAGAAGCTTTTTTGACCTGTTTATCATATTTATAGTCCTCTTTCTCTTTGTATATTTTAGCCAATAAAATATGAGGCAAATTGTAATAGGGAAACTCAGCTACAAGTGTCTCAAGTGTTGCTATTTCTTTATCTGAAACAGAGTTTGGGTTATTCAATATGTCCGTGAGTCTGGCTGGTGTCATGGAGTTACCACTTTAATGCAATGTCATTAAAAATATCTTGAACCATCATATTTGTAACATCGGTGATGAGTTGTGTTTCTATTGCGGAATAGTCCGTTGCAGCGGGGAAATTGACGAAATTAGTGTATGTTTTGTTAAAGTTAAATTTTGAATGTTTTGGGCTGGTGAAATTAACCTTGGTACTCATGGTTAATCTATTTTCGGTTGCAGCAGTATTTCCCGAAATACTTACAGGTTGTATATTGTAATCGGTAATGAGTCCATCTATTTGATAGTCTCCATCTTGGTCTGTCAAATAAAGTTTAGTTTCACTCTGAAATTTGTCTTTGAGTTTTTCAGTAAACACTTGACTGAGTGTGGGTGCAACTTGTGGTGCTTGGTTAGGGAAATACATGATTGAAATACTCTTTACATCATCGGGAATGTTCACTCCAGACAAGGAATAGATGCCGCAATTACTGAACATTAGCAAGCTTGTACACAATAATATTATTTTTAAACTATTGATTTTACTCAAGATCATATTGCTTGATTTTACGGTAGAGCGTTCTTTCTGAAATACCCAGTTCAATAGCCGCTTTTTTTCTACGTCCTTTATTGCGTTCCAGAGATTTCTTAATCATGTCTCTTTCCTGCTCTTGAATTGTTTTGGCTTCTTCAATTCTAATGGTTTTAGTTTCGGAATCGTTTGAATATGTTGGGTGAGGAGCAGGTATATTGGTGTGAGGAAGTGAAATGGAAAAATCTAAAGGTTGATTCATATCTTTAATTTCTTCACTGAATATTTGTCGGATTGCGCCTTCATTCTCTCGCAAGAAGGAGCCATGGTTGTCACCGCTTTCAATCAATCTGAAAACCAATTTTTTAAGCTCGGTCATATCTCGCTTCAAATCAAACAGAACTTTGTAAAGAAGGTCTCTATCGCTAAAACTTTCTTTCTCATGACCATCATTTGACAAGGCAACAACAGGCAGACTTGAATATTCGGGAGGCAGATAGTTTTTTAGAGTTTGGGCATCAATTACACCATCTCTTTCAAGCACACAAAGTTGTTCGGTTACATTGCGGAGTTGTCGGACATTTCCCTGCCATGAATAATTTTCAAGCATGAGTCTTGCATCGGGAGTCAGTTCAATGTAACGAGCATGGTATTTTTCGGCAAAGTCATTAACAAACTTTAAAAATATCAAGTAAATATCTTCTTTTCTTGCGCTGAGCTTAGGAATGACAATAGGAACTGTGGCTAGTCTGTAATATAAATCTGTTCTGAACTTGCCTTTTCCGGCATTCTCCAAGAGATTATTGTTTGTGGCAGCTACCACTCTTACGTTGGTTTTTTGGATTTTGCTTGAGCCTACACGAATAAACTCTCCGGTTTCCAATACTCTTAATAATCTTGCTTGTGTTCCCAAAGGAAGTTCTCCTACTTCGTCAAGGAAAATCGTTCCGCCATTTACAGTTTCAAAATATCCTTTTCTGGCATCGGTTGCACCTGTAAAAGAACCTTTTTCGTGTCCAAACAGTTCGGAATCTATTGTGCCCTCGGGGATTGCGCCACAGTTTACCGCAATGAAAGAGCCGTGTTTTCTGGCACTATTTTGATGAATGATTTTAGAAAAAACTTCTTTACCTACACCACTTTCTCCAAAAATCAAAACACTCATATCTGTTGGTGCAACGCGCAAAGCTGTTTCCAAAGCATGATTGAGCAGGGGAGAGTTGCCCACTATTTCATACCTGTTTTTAATTTGTTGTAGTTCTTTCTCGTTAATCATCTGATGTTGTTAAATGGGACGCCCTTTTAGTGTAGTTGTGGTGGTTTCTTCAACCAGTACATTTACGTAGTCACCTGGTTTTTGTGTTGATTTTGGGAATACTACCATGATATTCTGATCGCTTCTGCCTCTTAAGTCTGTTTCACTTTTTTTGGATTCTCCTTCTACCAATACTTTTACCACTTTGCCAACAAATTTCTTGTTTTTTTCAGTTGAAATTTTGTTTTGGAGTTCAATTACCTCTGCTAATCTTCTTTTTTTAACTTCTAAGGGAACATCATCCGGGAACTTCTTTGCTGCCATTGTGCCCGGACGTTCACTATAAAAATACATGTAGCTGAAATCAAATTGAGAAATTTCCATAATGCTTAATGTTTCTTTATGATCTTCCTCGGTTTCTGTACAAAATCCGCAAATAACATCACTTGAAATACCACAATCCGGCATGATTTCTCTGATTCTTTTTACTTTGTTCAAGTACCATTCTCTGTCATAAGTGCGGTTCATTTTCTCCAATATTTTGCTACTACCTGACTGGGCTGGTAGGTGAATATGCTTGCAAATATTGTTGTATTTTTTCATGGTGAATAGGACATTATCGTCAATGTCCTTAGGGTGCGAGGTTGAAAAGCGAATTCTCATTTCAGGATTTACTTGCGCACACATTTCAAGCAGTTTAGCAAAAGTAACGGCAGTGTCTTGAGCGTCTTTGCTCGCTTTTTCAAAATCTTTTTTTGCTCCACCTCCAAACCACAAATAGCTATCAACGTTTTGTCCAAGTAAGGTAACTTCTTTGAATCCTGCATCTGACAAGTCTTTGATTTCTTTTATAATACTTTCAGGTTCGCGACTGCGTTCTCTGCCACGAGTGAACGGAACTACGCAGAATGAACACATATTGTCGCAACCTCTGGTAATTGACACAAAGGCGTTGACACCATTAGAGTTAAGTCGAACCGGGCTGATTTCGCCATAAGTTTCTTCACGGGATAAAAGTACATTAATTGCTTTGCTCCCTTCGTCAACTTCAGCAAGCAATTTGGGTAATTCTCTATATGCATCGGGACCCGCGACCACATCCACTAATTTTTCTTGTTCGAGGAGTTTGTCTTTCAAGCGTTCTGCCATACAGCCCAATACCCCAATGATTAAATCTCTGTTCTTTTTCTTATTGGCTCGCAGGTGTTTCAGTCGTTCTCTTATACGTTGCTCCGCATTATCGCGAACAGCACAAGTGTTGATGAGTATTACATCTGCATCTGTTTCGTCATTTGTAACGCGAAAACCATGATTATAAAGGATAGAAGCTACAATTTCGCTGTCACTGAAATTCATGGCACAGCCGTAGCTTTCGATATAAAGATTTCTATGTATGGAGCCACTTGAAACGGGTATGTCGGCAACCATTAATTCTGTATCTGACATTTTTTTTAATGAGGTGCAAAGATAAGAGTTAGACTGTTAAAATGAATGGTTGCATTAACAAAATAGAACAGCCCGCAATATTGTTGCGGGCTGTCATGAGTTTATAATTTGGGTAAATGTTCTATTCGTCCTTTTTTAATTCTTCTTTGGATTCATTGCCCTTTTTAGATTTAGGCTGGGTTTTAATGCTTAATCCGTCTTGCTCTTTGTTCATGGATACAAGCAGCTTAGAACCTTCCTTAACTTCACCCTTGAGGATTTCTTCAGCAAGAGGGTCTTCCATATACTTTTGTATTGTACGATGTAGAGGGCGTGCACCAAATTCAGCATCAAAGCCCTTTTCCACCAAGAATTCTTTCACATTTGCATCTAACTCTACTTCAATACCAAGGTCAGAAACCCTTTTGAGCATTTTGTTCATTGAAATATCCATAATTTTGAAAATATCCTCTTTTTCAAGACTCTTAAATACAATAACATCATCAATCCTATTTAAGAACTCAGGGCTAAAGAATTTTTTGAGTGCATTTTCAATGATTTGCTTACTGTCTTTCTCTTGGTTGGTTATTTTGTTGGAAGTGTTGAAACCTACACCTGTTCCAAAATCTTTGAGTTGTCGTGAACCAATGTTTGAAGTCATGATGATGACTGTATTTCTAAAGTCAATTTTTCTTCCTAGACTGTCGGTCATAAACCCTTCATCAAGTGCTTGCAACAATAAGTTAAACACATCTTGGTGAGCTTTTTCTATCTCATCAAAAAGAATGACAGAGTAGGGTTTTCTGCGAACTTTTTCAGTCAACAAGCCACCTTCTTCATAACCTACATAACCGGGAGGCGCTCCCACCAATCTTGATACGGCAAATTTTTCCATGTATTCGCTCATGTCAATTCTTATAAGAGAGTCTTGAGTGTCAAATAAGTATTCGCTCAATGCTTTTGCCATTTCAGTTTTTCCTACACCGGTGGGTCCAAGGAAAATAAATGAACCAATGGGTTTGTTAGGGTCTTTGAGACCGGCTCTTGTACGTTGAATAGCTTTGGAAAGTCGGGCAACTGCTTTGTCTTGTCCAATTACTCTTTTTTGCAAATCAGCTTCCATGTTGAGTAATTTTTTGCCTTCACCTTGGGCAATTCTTTTCACGGGAATGCCCGTCATCATGGCGATTACTTCTGCGACATCTTCTTCGCTCACAACATATTTATGGTTTTTGCTGTCTTCTTCCCATTTAAGTTTAGCATTATCAAGGTTTTTTAGCAATGTTTTCTCTGTATCTCTTAACCTTGCAGCTTCTTCATAGTTTTGGGATTTGACAACCCTGATTTTTTCTACTTTTACCTCTTCAATTTGAGCTTCAAGGTCAAGTATGTCAGAAGGAACATGAATGTTGGAAATATGAACTCTGGCGCCTGCTTCGTCCAATACATCAATCGCCTTATCGGGAAGATAACGATCTGTAATATATCTTTCGGATAGTTTCACACAAGCCTCAATGGCTCCAGGGGTAAAACTAACTGAGTGATGTTCTTCGTATTTGTCTTTGATATTATTCAGAATTTCCAAAGTTTCGCTGGCAGAAGCAGGTTCCACTATAACCATCTGGAAACGTCTTTCTAAGGCGCCATCTTTTTCAATATATTGTCGGTATTCATCTAATGTGGTAGCACCAATACATTGAATTTCTCCTCTTGACAAGGCGGGTTTGAACATGTTGGAAGCGTCCAAAGAACCTGATGCACCACCTGCACCTACAAGTGTATGAATCTCGTCAATAAATAGAATTACATCATCACTCTTTTCAAGTTCGTTCATAATGGCTTTGATTCTTTCTTCAAATTGTCCTCTGTATTTTGTGCCTGCCACAAGTGATGCTAAATCAAGAGTAACCACTCTTTTATTAAAAAGAATTCTGGAAACCTTTTTTTGAACAATCCTAACCGCAAGTCCTTCTGCAATAGCAGTTTTGCCAACGCCAGGCTCACCAATTAAAACGGGATTGTTTTTCTTTCTGCGTGATAGGACTTGTGATACACGTTCAATTTCTTTTTCTCGTCCTATTACAGGATCGAGTTTGCCTTCTTCTGCATCATGAGTCAGATCTCTGCCAAAATTGTCAAGGACAGGGGTCTTAGATTTGGAATTTTTTTTGCGTAAATCGTCCATTTTTTTATCTTCACCATAAGCACTTTCTTCAGCGTTCTCATCGTTTGGTGGTAGCTCGGATTTGGGAGATGAGGGTGGAGGTATCTGACCGGGTGTATCTTCTTCTAAAGCACTTTTGAAGATATCATAAGTGATTCCGTATTGAGAAAGAATTTCGGTTGCTAAATTGTCTTCATCTCTCAAAATAGACAAGAGTAAATGTTCAGTTCCAATAATCTCTGTTTTGAACATTCTGGCTTCAAGATAGGTTATTTTTAGAGCTTTCTCAGCTTGTCGTGTAAGAGGCAGATTACCAATGTTGGTTGTTTTACCTGAGGTTGATTTAACGGCATCTTCTATGGATTTTTTAACTCTTAGCACATCTACATCAAGGCTTTTAAGTGTTTGTAAAGCCCTGCCTTCTCCTTCTCTAATGACTCCAAGAAGCAAATGTTCAGGACCGATATAATCATGTCCCATACGAATGGCTTCTTCGCGACTGAATTGGATGACTTCTTTTACTCTGGGTGAAAATTTATTTGTTGACATTTTAAGTTATTGCTGATGTTGTTTTAAAGGTTCAAAGATATTCAATGTAGTACTATTCTTATGTCCAACTTGCATGAATCTATGCAAAATATAGTTAGAATTTAAGTGGAAAAATATTGACATTTTACTGTGTAAAATTATTTTTACGTTAAACTCTAAAATCATGCCATCTTAGACTACTAACTGTTTTATGCCAGATTGTCTGATTCTGTTGGGTTTGAGGGGTGTTGGTTGAGGGTTGAGTTAAATCTATACTGACAAGCAGGCAAATTTTATTTGCCTAAACACTCTCAAAAATAATGTGGAAAAGTTCAGGTGAGTATTTGAGAACTTGCAAGCGTTGTATTGTTGGTATTATTTTGCTTGCTGAATGAACGAGAGATTGTCAAATAGAAATTTAGGAAAAAAGAATAAGCAAAGTGCTGAATTGATTACGGCTTTAGACACAATGGGTCGAAAAGTGCCTGCGGCTCTTGATATGGAACAAGCGGTGCTGGGTGCGCTATTGTTGGATGGCACTTCTATGCTTAGAATACAAGAAATATTAATGCCGGAATACTTCTATGACGAAAAAAATCAATTTGTCTTTAATGCAATTCGTTCTTTGGTTGAAAGAAACGAGCCAATAGACCTTTTAACTGTTATTGAAAAACTTAGAGCACAAGAAAAACTTGAGTTTGTTGGAGGCGAGTTCTATGTGAGTGAACTGACAATGAAGGTTACATCCTCTGCAAATATTGAATTTCATGCCCATATAATCGTTGAAAAATATGTACAGAGAGTTTTGATTAACATTTGTGGTGAAACCATCAGAGATGCGTATGAGCCTAGTGCAGATGCCTTTGCACTATTGGATGACACCGAAAAGAAAATCTATGAAATCAAAAACAAGGGCATGAAGCGTAATTATGAAGGCATTGATAATCTGGTTGCAAAAGCTTTAATGCAAATTGAAGCCAATACCAAACATACTTCTGACGTAACGGGCGTGCCAAGTGGTATTGCAAGCGTGGACAGGATTACTTCGGGTTGGCAAAAATCAGATTTGATTATCATTGCCGGTCGTCCTGGTATGGGTAAAACTGCATTTGCGCTTACCATGCTCAGAAATGCAGCAGTCGGTCACAATGTTCCGGTGGCATTCTTTTCATTGGAGATGTCTGCAGTTCAGTTGGTTACACGTATGATATCTGCCGAAGCAGAGATTAGTTCCGAAGATTTGAGAAAAGGTAATCTGATGGAACACCAATGGCAACAAATTGTTACCAAAACCCAAACTCTTTCTCAAGCCCCGATTTTTATTGATGACACTCCAAGTTTGTCTGTATTTGAATTAAAAGCTAAAGCCAGAAGGCTACATTCACAACACGGCATTGGAATGATAATGGTGGACTATTTACAGTTGATGAAAGGCGATGAGGTAAAAGAATCTAAAATGAACAGAGAGCAGGAAATTAGCCATATTTCCCGTTCCTTGAAAACATTGGCTAAGGAGCTCAACATCCCTGTTATTGCACTTGCACAGTTGAGTCGTGAAACCGAAAAAAGAACAGATAAAACGCCACAACTTTCTGACCTGCGCGAATCGGGATCTATTGAACAAGATGCAGATATGGTGGCGTTTATATACCGTGATGATTATTACAACAAAACCGAAGAGGATATGTCCAATGCAGTAGGTACGGCTTCCAAATTAATTATAAAGAAACACAGAAATGGTTCAATAGGTGATGCGAATATGTTCTTTAGCAAGAGAGTGCAAAGGTTTGTGGATGAATCTGAGTCTATGATTGCAAATTATGTAATGCAATCTAAAATGAATCAATCAGGAGAAGAAATGAACTCTTTTAAAGATGCTATAAGTCATAAAGGAAATATTTTTGATACCGGCAATGATTCTCCTTTTGATGGCGCCTCCGATACAGAAGCTAACTTCTTTGATAATTAATAAACTTCAGTAGGTGTAATTATCTTGCCCAATTTCTACGAACACTTTGCTCGGAAATTACATCAAATTTTATAATAATCGGTTAACTTTAAAGATATGGGCAGCATTCTCTCGTTTGGATGTGTCTTAATTTCATATTTTTGAAGTGTTGGCGATGGATAATTGTTTTCTCAAACTGAGGAATTTTTTTGTATTGATTCTGTTATGCAGTTTTACGGGTATTGCATTTTCACAAAGCGAAGAACAATCATGGTTTTTAGTTAAAAATGAAGGACAGTGGGCACAGCCTTTTCTTTTTCGAGCTGAGTTATTTGGGTCTTGGTTTTTTCTGGAAAAAGACGGCTATACACTTAAAATCAATCAACAGAAGGGGCTTGAAACCATTCGAGAACAAATTCACTCAACCCATTATAATTCAGATACGGAATTTACGATCAATCACCATGCAATAAGGTTTAGGTGGTTGAACACTCGAGGAACAGAATCATTTGAGTATGAAACCTATCCATTTTATTACAACTATTTTTTAGGTAATGATACCAAGCGGTGGAAAGGGAAGGTGCCTGTGGTTAAAAATGTGCTGATGAAATCTTTATACCAGGGCATTGACTGGAAAGTGTATGCACCGAATTTTAATCCCAAGCACGAACTGATTTTGCGTCCTCATGCAGATTTAACTCAAGTTGCTTTTAAAATCGAAGGTGCAAATGCCCTTTACGTGAATGAAAACGGAGAGTTAGTGATTCAAACCTCATTGGGAGATATCAAAGAGAGTAAGCCTTTGGTGTGGCAAGTAATTAATGGCAAAAAAAAGTTCGTTGATTGTAGGTATTTAATTCATCATAACTCCATTTCCTATTCATTAGCTGAATATAACAAGAATGTAGAGTTAATCATTGACCCTGTTCTTGTTTTTTCCACCTATAGCGGTTCTTTGGGTGACAATTTTGGATTTACTGCCACCTATGATAAATACGGTAATTTGTATGCGGGAGGAATTGTGGATGGCAATGACGGAGAGTATCCATGGACTATTGGAGCATTTCAGACGCATTATGGCGGGAGCACCGGTGGGCAGCCTCCGATTAACCTTGCTTGTGATATCAGTATCAGCAAATACGCTTCCGATGGGAAGTCACTTTTATTTGCGAGCTATTTGGGAGGCGATGGTAATGAACACCCGCACAGCTTGGTGGTTGACAATAATGATAATTTGATTGTGTTTGGTACCACAAATTCGGACAATTTTCCGGTTGATAGTTTTGGGTTTGACACTTCTTATAATGGTGCTTATGACATTGTTTTAGTTAAATTTTCCGAAGACGGCTCGACACTTTTAGGGGGTACTTATATTGGTGGAGTTTCTGATGATGGTATTAATAATGGCTCTCTTCGATTTAATTATGCAGATGATTTTAGAGGAGATGTTTATGTGGATTCTAACAATATGGTTTATTTGGCTACTTGCACAAGTTCAGGTGATTTTCCGGTTACAAGCGGAGTAACACAGCCTCTATTTGGTGGGGCGATTGACGGAATAGTGATGAAAGCAGATTCCTTGTTTCGCACTATCGCTTGGGGCACTTACTTAGGCTCATCGGGACAGGACGCAGCTTATTCTATCAAAGTCATAGACTCAATTGTGTTTGTTTCGGGTGGTACATCTAGTCCGGGTTTAAGTATGTATGCCAATGGAGCCAATAAATCTTATCAAGGAGGCATTGCCGATGGTTTTATTGCAAGTTTTGAAAAGGATGCAGGGCAGCTGAAAGACTTTACATTTTTTGGTACGGATGACTATGACCAAGTCTTTTTTCTGGATTTTGACACTGATAAAAAACTCTTTTTCACAGGTCAGACAAAGGGAAATATCACACGTAGTGCAAATACCTATGGGCAAGATAATACGGGGCAGTTTATCGGGAGGATTAACCAAAAGCTTGATAACATTGATATAATAACCACATTTGGGAAGAGGACAAATGCAAGCAAACCAGATTTGTCGCCTTCGGCTTTTTTGGTTGACAAATGTAATAATGTCTATTTCTCGGGTTGGGGCTCTAATGTTGACCCCGGATTGAACCCCGGTTCTACTGAAGGTTTGCCCATTACGCCCAATGCAATTCAACCCACTACGGATAAAAACGATTTTTATTTGATTGTACTCAACCCTCAACTCAAACAACTTGTTCATGCTACTTATTTTGGAGGTTCAATCACAAGCGACCATGTGGATGGAGGTACAAGCAGATTTGACAAGAATGGTGTTGTTTATCAATCGGTTTGTTCCAGTTGCCCTAATAACTGGTCGCAGTCATATCTGAGTGATTTTCCGGTTACTTCGGATGCGGTTTTTACTCAAAATTTTAGTAAAAGATGCAGCAATGCCGCCTTTAAAATAGACTTTCAAGTAACTTATCATATTGATGCAGATTTTGAAGCAAATCCCATGAATGGGTGTAGTCCTTTGAAGGTGGATTTTACTAATAAATCTAATGGAGGTACTAACTACCAATGGGATTTTGGTGATGGCAAAACCGATACTTCTACTAACCCCTCACATGTGTTTGACAAGACAGGTACTTACAATGTTAAATTGCAAATTCTTGACTCAAACAGTTGCAATCATACAGATACGGCTTTTGCAAGCATTGAAGTGTTGACCGGGCCACATCCTGAATTTGAATATGACCTTTCATTTTGTACACTTGAAGCAAATTTTACCAACAAAACAAAAGGAAAATATACGCTTCTCTCTTGGGATTTTGGAGATAGTACACAATCACAAGAAGAAAATCCGTCACATCAATATCAGCGAGGAGGAAAGTTTAAAGCCGTCTTGACACTCGAAAATCCCGATAACGGCTGTATAGATTCCGTAGACACCACATTGGTTTTTGCTGACTTCCCTATTAGTAACCTGCAAATCCCCAACGTTTTTACCCCCAATGATGACGGGGTTAATGATTGCTATACTATTTTGGGCATTACCGAAGAATGTGACAAAAGTAAGATTTTCATTTACAACCGTTGGGGAGATTTGATTTACGAAGGAAAATTGGATGGACAAAGTTGTTGGAATGGGAGGGTATATAATCAAGGTGAAGAATTGCCTGCCGGAATGTATCTTTATATCATTATATCCGAACATGAGATAGGGCGAACAAGCAAAACGAATGGAGTCATACACTTGATTAGATAGGAATATTTCCAGACAATTTTCTCCATCCAAACGCTCAAAAACTAATACTTTTGCCCAAAAAAAGAGAAATGGATATAAATAAAACCGAACTGACCGAGAGGTTTTTTAGATATGTTAAGATAGACACACAAAGTGACCCCAAGAGCGGTTTGCACCCTTCGACTGAAAAGCAGAAAGATTTGAGTCGGTTACTGGAACAAGAGTTAAAGCAAATGGGCGTTGCAGACGCTCAGATGGATGAATTCGGATATGTATATGGCACTCTTAAAAGCAATTCAGAGAAAAGTAATATACCCGTTATTTGTTTTTGCAGCCACGTGGACACAGCGCCTGATTGCAGCGGAACACATGTGAAGCCTATATTGCACAAAAATTTTAATGGCGCGGATATCATCTTACCCGATGATGTAACACAGGTGTTAACGACTAAAGATTATCCTTATTTGGCTCAAAAAATAGGAGATGATATCATAACTGCTTCCGGACATACCTTGCTAGGAGGTGATGATAAGAGTGGTGTGGCGGCTATCATGCAAGCTGTTCAATATTTAAACCAACATCCCGAAATTAAACATGGCGAAATTCGCATTCTATTTACTCCTGATGAAGAAATAGGTAAGGGAACTGCCAAGATAGATATGGCAAGGCTCGGAGCTGATTTTGGCTATACTCTTGATGGTGGTGAAGCAGGTTCGTTAGAAGTAGAGACCTTTAGTGCAGACCAAGCTATTATTACAATTCATGGGGTGATTTCTCACCCGGGGTATGCCAAAAACAAGTTAGTCAATGCATTGAAGATTGCGGGAGAGATTTTAGCCGCTTTGCCCAAAAATGAATGGTCGCCCGAAACCACAGACAAAATGCAAGGATTTGTACATCCTACACACTTTGAAGGCATTGCAGAGGAAGCCAAACTGGAGTTTATTGTTAGGGATTTTGATGATGATAAACTCAAAGCTCATGGTGAAAGATTAAAAGAAATTGCAACTCAGGTGCTTGCAAGGCATGCCGGAGCTACTATGGAATTTGTGATAAAAGAACAATACAGAAATATGAAACGAGTGCTGGATAAATATCCCCAAGTGGCACAGTATGCAGCCAAAGCCATCGAACGAGCCGGCTTGAAGGTGATTACCGAGAGTATTCGTGGAGGAACTGACGGAAGCCGATTGAGTTATATGGGCTTGCCTTGTCCTAATGTGTTTACGGGAATGCAGGGAATTCACTCCAAGAAAGAATGGATTAGTGTGCAAGATATGGCAAAATCAGCTGAAGTAGTAGTTAGAATAGCGCAAATTTGGGAAGAGGAAACCCTTTAATCTACAAGACATGTACACGGTTTTTGCAGAAGGAATTGAAGTGGTCAAAAAAGCAGGTGTCTATACTGAAGAATCCTTGGTGGAGAATATTTTTAAAGTAGATATCAAATTGATTTTTGACAAGCAACCGGAGAAAATTCCTGATTATGAGGTTCTTTGTGATATGGTGATTGCCAATGCGCATAAAGGATTTACTTGGATTGAAGAATGGGCGGACAAAATTTATAAAGAATTATCTCAACACTACGCTGGTAGCAGAGCTCAAATCAGAATAAAGAAAATTAATCCTGCATTTGCTGCGAAGTTTGTTGATGCAGTAGGAATTGAGTTTGAAAAAGAATTATAAAAACAATGATACAAGAAAAAGAGATACTAAGAAATGTTAGGGTAAAAGGTGCAGAAGGCAAAATCATACTGCTGGATTTGTTTATTCCCAAAGGAAATCAAAGGTTTCCTTTGCTGGTTTTTGTGCATGGTTTCAAAGGATTTAAAGATTGGGGACATTTTAATTGGCTTGCCGAACAATTTATGCAATATGGAATTGCTTTTTGTAAATTCAATTTTTCGCATGGTGGTGTAAATCCGGACAATCCCACAGATATCACCGACTTTGAAACTTTTGGACAAAATAATTATTCCAAAGAAATTAAAGATTTGGGACTTGTATTAGACTATTTACAGAACTGCGAACAGAAATCGCGTTTGGAAACAGGTAATATTTCTGTTGTGGGACACAGCAGGGGAGGCGCAACGGCAGTCTTGAGAGCGGTTGAAGACAACAGAATCAAGAAATTGATATTGTGGGCTTCGCCTTTTAATCTCGGCAGATTGTTCAGACCTGCAACCATTGAACAATTAGAAAAAGAAGGTAAAGTTTGGGTGGAAAATAAACGAACCGGTGATGTATATCCTTTGTACAAACAGTTCTATGACGATTTTATGAAAAACAAAGACCGCTTGGATATCCCCAAAAACATACTCAAAATATCCATACCTATATTACTCATTCATGGAGATAAAGATGAAACAGTTGATTTGAGTGAATCTGAGCAATATTATGATGCAATCCCACATTCTATCCTCATCCGTATGGATGGAGCCGGACATACGTTTGGTGCAACACATCCCTTTGATCTGGATACTTGTAATGATATTGAGATGCTCAACGAAGTGGTTGAGAATACTGCTGAGTTTATTTTGTAAAATTGAGTTCTATTTGCTCACATTGACATGAGCATGCTTTTGTTTTCTTTGGAATTTGGGACTGATAATAAAGAAAACAAAGAGTGCTGCAAATGCAATAAAGAATAATGAAACTTGCCACCAATATTCAAGCGGATGAACCCAAATTTCCTTAAATAAATCCCATCTGCCAATCACTTCAATAAAATTCCAAAAAATAATCACTGTAGGAATAGCATAGCGTATGGCATAGTCAAAACTTTGAATCTTGATAAGTTTTGCAATTAGATATATAGACCAAAGAAGCGAGCCAAAACCTACAATAAAAGTAGCCGGATGTCTGTCACCAGCAATTTGTTCGTCATACACAACGAGTAAAAGAATATAGAAAAACCACAAAATCATGATAGATTCGCTAAATGTAGAAACTGCAAGAGGTTTCTTGAATCCACTTTGAGACAATACGATTTTGTCTCTGAATCTGAAATATTTCTGAAACCAAATAAAGAATGTACAATTGTTTCGGGAGAACAAATAAAACAGGCATACAGTTAAAAGCAAGCCGATTGAAGATAACATAACTAAATACTCAGGTTTGGTAGCAATTTCACCTGCTTCCATTAGAGGGGCAACATTGTTTTTTTCAGCAATCCAGACAAAAGAAAATTCTATCCACCCTGTCCATACCAAAATACCTCCCACCAAGCCCATTAACGTTGCAAATGTGGGTTTGGAGTCTTTAAATATTCCTATAATAAATATGACTACACCTAATATGCCCATCAAGAATGCCCCTAAATATTTATGTCCCACAAGAATCTGCTCGTTTAACACCATTAATGCGTGTCCGATTGGCATCAGCAACAATACAATGATAAAAGCAAATACACCATTTCTCAGCCCTATTATGTTCATTTCTTCTTTTTTTGAGTGCGCAAATATATTCATTATTAAGATTCAGTCTAAATAAAAATGCTGCAAAAAGAAAGAAACTTTAATCGGTATAAAGTCTTCTATTCTATACCAATTTGCCAATAATTTTAAACTTGTCAAACACCCAAACCGAATGAGGCGCGTCTTTTAGTTCCGCTGTCAAATCTTGTCCTGCCCAATGCTCATAATGTTTGCCGTTGCGCCATAATCTACTACTGCTTACATCATAAATTAAACCTTTATATGCAATCCAGATTTCAGGTTTGTCTTGTCCATTACGCAATGCGAGTTGTCTTTTTGAATATTCGGGTAGTGCGGATTCCATTATTTGATGTATTTGGTGCAATTTTGAAAACTCAAATTTGAGGGTGTGAAAGTAAAAGTTATACTCGTATTAGTAATCATCTATTTGGCAGGTGCTTTTAGTTGGTGGACTTATTCTCTGTTAAGTCTGAGTAAATCTGATTATGAATTTGCAAATGACAACATGATTTTGAAAGCAAGATGGATTGAAAATGAAATTTTGCATAACACAGCAATGTTTTACAGCAATGACGGAGAAAGAATTTATTTTGGAAAATCATTGGAGACCCTTGATACAACTTTACTCAATAAATATGTAAAAACAAGTTATCACAACGAATATGAGATTAGCTATTTGCCTTATCTCACCGGAGTTAAGATTCAGGTTGAGGCATCTCGACAATTACGCAACAAAACGTTCCGTGAGTATCAAATCAGACGTAGAGCATATATTTCAGAATCTGTTTTCTTTATGTTGTTGATGATAGCCGGTTTCATCTGGATTTTTGCCAGCGTTGACAAGATTATTAACCTGAACAAATTGCAAAAAAACTTTATGTTGGCGGTAACCCATGAGCTAAAAACCCCTGTTGCTGCACTCAAACTGATGATGCAAACCTTGGTTAAGCACAATTTGGAAGAATCAAAACGGAAAGAGGTTATAAATAAATCAGAACAAAGTACAGATAGACTTGCTAACTTGATTGACGAGTTATTGCTTGCAATCAAGGTGGAACACAAAGAATTAAAAACTTATTTTGATTGGGTTGAATTGGATAAACTCATTCGGGAACTCACACAAGAATTTAGTTCACAGCCTAATTTTAAAGGCTCAATTACCCTTAATACGGATAAGGAGCTTACAATTTGGGGGGATTATCTTTCACTCAAAACTTGTTTCAAAAATATAATTGAAAATGCGGTCAAATATGCCGGTTCACCACTTGAATTAGTAATTAGTATTGATTCCTATGAACGGACAGTCAGTTTTGCAGATCAAGGTCCGGGCATACCTACGCGGGAGAGACGCAAGATTTTCAGACAGTTTTACAGAATTGGAGATGAGAATGTAAGAACAACCAAGGGGACAGGTTTAGGATTGTTTTTGGTAAAAAATCTTCTGAAAATTCATAAAGCCAATATCAAAGTTCTAACTAATTCGCCCAAGGGAACAATATTCAGAATCAAATTTTAGACAATGAAAGATAGAATTCTATTAGTAGAAGACGAAGAAGATATCCGTGATATGATAGTATTAAACCTTGAAATGGAAGGTTATCATGTTACCTCAAGTGGTGATGGTACAGAAGCACTTCGGATTTTTGGAAATCAGAAATTTGATTTGTTAATTCTTGATGTGATGCTTCCCGGCAAAGACGGATTGAGTTTGTGCGAAGCCATTCGATTGCGTGACAGAAATGTTCCTGTATTGTTTTTGTCTGCCAAAGGTAGTGCAGAAGACAGAATTGCCGGCTTACGAATGGGAGGAGATGATTATTTACCTAAGCCTTTTAATCTGGAAGAATTACTGCTGAGAGTTATGAAACTCTTGAGCAGACGAAGTCGTAAATCAGTAGAAGATGGAAAAGCACCTGCTGTTTTCCGCTTCTGCAATGAAGGATGTTTTATCAACTTTAACAGCTTTGAAGCCGGTGGGGTTAACGGTGCCATTAAACTCACTCAAAAAGAGGCACAATTATTAAAACTATTAGTGGACAATGAAGGGGAGGTAGTTAGCAGGACAAGAATTCTTGAAACCGTTTGGGGCTATAATGTATATCCCTCCACCCGTACAATTGATAATTTTATTCTTGCTTTTCGCAAATATTTTGAAGAAGACCCGCGTCATCCACATCATTTTATTTCTGTTCGGGGAGTTGGGTATATGTTTCAGAAATAAGATTCAACCAAGTCATTGTTCAATCACAATGGATACTTAGTGATTACTCTCAACAATCAATTTCTTGTCTTTTACTAAGGGATGAATGATAACCGTAATTAAAATAATAGCTACACCCCAATAAAACTCAGCATTCAGCATTTGGTTTTCGTTGAACAAAATGACTGCCCAAAGAATACCGTATATTGGTTCCAGATTGATAGCAATATTCGCAGTAAAAGCACTGATACTGCGAAGTGCCTGCAAGTTAAGCGCAAAAGCAATATTGGTACAAAAAAAAGCAAATAAAAGCATCAGAATCAGGTCGTTGGCAGAATTTATAGGTTCAAATGAAGCAGGAAAAAATAGGAAGAAAACGGATAGAAATACAAATCCGCTTGTAAGTTCTACGAAAGTCATTGGAACTGGCTTTGAATCTTTAGCATATCGTGCATTTAGACTGGTGAATATAGCCGCAATTACGCTAGAAAGTACCCCCAAAATAAAAGCTAGATTAAATTGTGCCGGTGGAATAGAATTTTGTTCCGATGTCTTGAAAATAATGCTTATTCCTCCAAAAGCCAAAATGCCGATGAGATTATCCAACATTCTGAATTTCTTTTTGGTAATCAAAGGCTCGATATAAGATGTAAAAGTAGCCGTCAACCCAAAGCAGGCAAGAGTAAGCGAAACACTGTTTGCAACTTTGATTGAAGCATAAAAAGTAATCCAGTGTAATGCAACCAAGAAGCCAATCCCAATGTATATTTTGAGTTGTTTTTTGCTCAGTGCTTTGAGTTGTTTGAAAAAATGCGGAAAAAGCAGAAATATCAATGAGCTGAGTAATATTCGCCACCATACAAGGCTATAAGCATTGAGGGAGATTAGTTTGCCCAATATAGGTGTAAATCCGAAGAGGAAAACAGAAGTATGAAGCGCAATAAAAGGGTTTTTTTTCATGCAATTTAGTGGATGTCAAGTTCCTCCATTAAGTCCATCCACTCAGACAAGTCAGTCATGCCCGGTTCTGTTTCTTTTCTGCCTCCCGACAAAGCAATTCCATAAGGCTGCATTAGCTTGATAAAATCTGAACTTTTAGTGGAATTTTCTATTTCATAAAACACATTGTGTTGAATCGCTGTTGTGTCAGTTAATAGTTTAGAGCGAGTATATTGTGCCATAGGACTATCGCCTTTTACCGTAATTAGTTTATATAAACGGCTCAAAGCTTCAATATCGGGATGATCGGCAGGTATTTCAATCCATTCAATTTGCAAACTATCTAAAGATTTTTGGATAGAACTGATGGGTTCATATAAAAACTGAGCCACCTTTTCGGCACCGGACAACCATGCGCGAATTTTGATATAATCAATAGGGCTAATATGATGAGGCGAGTGTGTGGAAAACGAAAATCCCATAAACTTAGGATGTGTAGAAGCCGCAAATCGTGCTTCGGCAAGGCTTACAAGAGAGTGAAAATAAAGTTCCATTGACGGTTGCAAAAGTAATTTAAAAAAACACCAAAGGAAAATAGTGAATAAGTCAGTATAGGTAGAATGGTTTAATTCATAATTTTGACCCTCGATGTCGAACCCATTTTTGAGAACTGACAATGAGTTGATGAGTGCTACTGAAAAAGAAGTAGAAAAAGCACTGCGTCCTTTAAGTTTTGCTGATTTTACAGGGCAGGCAGCCACTATTTCCAATCTTGAAGTATTTGTGGGAGCTGCAAAAAAACGTGGAGAAGCGTTAGACCATGTATTACTTCACGGACCACCCGGATTAGGAAAAACCACATTAGCTCATATTATTTGTAAAGAATTAGGCACTAATCTCAAAATGACCTCAGGTCCTGTGCTTGAGAAACCGGGTGATTTGGCGGGGTTGCTTACTAACCTTGAAAAAGGCGATGTGTTATTTATAGATGAAATTCATAGACTAAGCCCCGTTGTTGAAGAGTATCTCTATTCGGCAATGGAAGATTATAGAATTGATATTATGTTGGACAGCGGTCCAAGTGCGCGTTCTGTGCAAA
The DNA here is from genome assembly GCA_023957335.1 of Bacteroidota bacterium. Classification (NCBI taxonomy): domain Bacteria; kingdom Pseudomonadati; phylum Bacteroidota; species Bacteroidota bacterium. The sequence continues at coordinate 206,725 of JAMLHC010000005.1, forward strand.
TTTCCATCGAACCCTTTACACTCATTGGAGCTACAACTCGTTCAGGACTGCTTACGTCCCCCTTACGTGCCCGTTTTGGAATCACTTCTCGATTAGAATATTATGATTCAGAACTATTGACGAAAATTATCACCCGTTCCGCGCATTTGCTCAAGGTTTCTATTGAAAAAGATGCTGCAGTAGAAATCGCCAAAAGAAGTCGTGGCACTCCGCGAGTGGCTAATTCTTTGCTTCGAAGGACAAGAGATTTTGCAGAAATAAAAGGAGATGGAAAAATTACCCTAAAAATAGCAGAGTTAGCACTCAAAGCGCTGAATGTTGATGACTTTGGATTAGATGAAATGGACAATAAAATCTTAAGCACTATTATCCAAAAATTCAAGGGAGGTCCGGTTGGACTGACTACAATAGCAACTGCGGTAGGAGAGGATGCCGGCACGATAGAAGAGGTTTACGAACCTTTTTTAATTATGCAAGGATTTTTGGTAAGAACTCCCAGAGGTCGCGAGGCTACTATTAACGCATACAAGCATTTGGGTATAGTCAAAAACAACAATACTGATACCTTGTTTTGACCCTATTTATATGGCAGAAAATGTGAATAAGTGTTGTTTGGTTGCATATATAATATGCTAATAAAAATAATAGGTTTGCAGACTAGTAAAATCAGCAATAAATCCTACTCATTATGAAATTCATAGTACCTTCAAGTGTCTTGTTACAAAAATTGCAATCCGTAAACGGAGCAATTCTGTCTAAGCCCGTCATTCCTGCGATCGAAAACTTTTATTTTAATCTTGCCGGAGGAAAACTGGCTGTAACCACTACGGATTTAGAAACTTATATGCAAGAAACCTTGGATGTGCAATCTTCTGAGGATGTAAAAGTGTGTGTACCGGCCAAATCTACTATTGATATATTACGTGAATTCAGTGAACAACCGCTTAATTTTACAGTGAATACCGATAATAATAGCATTGAGCTTAGTACCACATCAGGTCGTTATAAATTACCCGGAGAATCAGCTGAAGAATTTCCCGAAGTTCCGGAGATGGAAATAAGCAACAGTTTTTCAATCCCCGCCAATATTCTTATCAGAGGTATCAACAAAACCTTGTTTGCAACCGGAACCGATGAATTGAGACTTGCGCTCACCGGAGTATATTTTGAAATCAGCAATGATAGTTTAAACCTTGTCGCCACTGACGCCAATAGGCTTGTTAAATACACTAATAATGAAGTAGCTCCGGGTTTTAATGGAAATTTCATTCTTCCTAAAAAATCTTTAAACTTACTAAAATCAAGTTTGCCCAATGACAATAGTGCTGTAACAGTGAATATCAGTGATTCAAACGTGAGATTTACTTGTGGCAGTTTGGTATTGACAACCCGTATAATGGATGAAAAATTCCCTGATTACAAAATGGTTGTCCCTCAAGACAATAACAATATACTGACTATTTCACGCCAAGAAGTCCTTAATGCAGTTCGCAGAACTGCTATTTTTGCAAATCAACAAACACATCAAATTAGGTTAAAAGTAGTAGGTAGTCAATTGAGTGCTATGGCAGAAGATACTGAAAAAGAAAGTGAAGCACATGAGGCTTTGGCTTGTGAATATGATGGTGTAGATATGGAAATAGGTTTTAATTCTAAATTTTTGACAGAATTACTTGCCAACCTTGAAAATTCAGAAGTACAGATTAAATTGTCATCTCCCAGCAGAGCAGGATTAATTATACCTAAGGAGAATGAGGCGCATGAAGATATCCTCATGCTTATCATGCCAATGATGCTCAATAATTATTAATCTAATTCAACACTTGATGTGTTATTGTTTTTTTAGCTTGTTTAAGAAACTTGCTAAAACCATCTGAAAATATTTCATGGGTTGAAATTTATGATTATTTTCGCCCACCGTTTTAAAAGTTAAAAATAGTATATCTAAAAGATGAAAAATAAAGGCGCAATAGTATGGTTCACCGCAATTTTGGCGTTGGTTTGTATCTATCAGTTATCGTTTACATTCGTTACTCGTAATGTCGAAAAAAACCAGAAAGAAAGTTCAATTGTTAATGGAAAGTTAGATAATGATTTGTATAGACACAAATTAGACTCCATGAGTCATGTCACCGTTTACAATATAGGAATAGCTTCATATACCTACGCAGAATGTAAAGAAAAAGAATTAAACTTAGGTCTTGACCTTCGTGGCGGTATGAACATTATTTTGGAGGTTTCTTCCGAAGATGTAATCAAAGGTCTTGCCGGTGCCAATGGAGATGATAAAGACTTACTTGCCGCTTTGCTTAAGGCAAAAGAAATGTCAGTACAGAAGGAAGGTGATTTTGTGGACTATTTTGCTCAAAGTTTCAAAGAGATTGCCCCTAACAGAAACTTGGCTTCATTATTTGCTTCAAGAGAAAACAGCGAAGACATCAAATATAACTCAACTGATAGAGATGTTATCAATTTCTTGAAAAAAGAATCAAAACAAGCTTCGGACCGATCCCTCGATGTAATTGAAACTAGGATTAATCAAAGTAATGTTACTCAACCTAACATTCAAAGAGTAGAAGGCGGTCGTATTTCTGTAGAATTACCCGGTGTTGATAATCCCGAGCAAATTCGAAGAATGTTGCAAGAATCTGCTAAACTTGAGTTCTGGGAAGTTTATGGTAACAATCAGAAAAATGAATTTGCCGGTTTCAAAATGATAGATACTGCTAACAATATTTTGAAAGCTAAATATGGAGTGACAGCAGATACAGATACTTCTAAAATTGAAACTGATTCTACACAAACTGACTCTACACAAAATAAAGTAGATGAAAGTTCAGAAGGAGCATTGTTCAGCAAGAATAATCAAGATAAAGATACAAGCAAAGTAGCTTCACAAGATTCTTTGAGTGAAGAAGCTAAATTTAAACAAGAAAACCCCCTTTATACATACCTATATCCTGCCGTTTCTTCTGATGGACAACTATACCCAAGTCCTTATGTGGGTTATGCGAAAAAAGAAAATATGGCAAAAATCGAGGAATTGTTGAACGATCCTGCGGTTAGAAAAGTTTTACCCCGTAATGTTCAATTTGCATGGGGTGCAGAGCCAATGGGCAAAAATAGTGATATCTATGCCTTCTATCTCTTAAAGCCTAATAAACAAGGTAAAGCTGCATTGGGTGGTGATATCATTGTGGATGCTCGTCCTTCAACAAGTCAAACAGGACAAATTGAAATTTCCATGAAGATGAACGATGTAGGAGCCAGAGAGTGGAGGTTGATTACGAAAGCAGCAAGTGTAAATCAAGATTTTATCGCTGTTGTGTTAGATGGTAAAGTATATACAGCACCAACGGTAAACTCTGAGATTCCAAATGGAATGTCAGTAATTACCGGTAGCTTTGATTTGAAAGAAGCACAATTTATATCCAACATATTAAAAGCAGGTAAACTTCCCGCACCTGCAAGAATTGTTGCAGAAGACGTTGTAGGACCTACTTTAGGTCAAGAATCTATCACGCAGGGTACTGTTTCCTTAATTATAGGTTTCTTATCAGTTGTACTTGTAATGTTACTTTATTATGCAAGAGGAGGTTGGACTGCTACTGTTGTGGTGATGCTTAATATGTTCTTTATTGTAGGTATTCTCGCCTCTTATGGTGCAGCATTAACATTGCCCGGTATTGCAGGTTTGATTTTGACAATTGGTATGGCGGTGGATGCTAACGTACTGATATTTGAAAGGATAAAAGAGGAATTGAGGATGGGCAAAACTTTGAAGATTGCTATTCATGACGGTTATAAAGCAGCAATGCCATCCATTTTAGACGGTAATATTACAACACTTTTGGTGGGTATTATCATGCTGTTTTCAGGTGCCGGTCCCGTTTATGGATTTGCTATTATCCTGATTATCGGTATTCTCTCTTCGTTGTTTACATCCATACTTGTAACAAGAGTCATTGTTGATAGAAGGCTCGAAAAACATAGTGACTATAAAATAGCCTTCAGTTATAGTACAATAGGACAAAATTCCAATTTTGACTTTGTCAAAACACGTAAGTATTCTTATATCTTCTCATGGGTGCTCATTGCATCAGGTATAGTAGCAATGGCTATGGGTAATTTGTCTTCAGGAATTGACTTTAAAGGAGGATGGTCGTATCGTGTGCAGTTGGATAAGTCTATACCTTCAGTCAAGATTAAAGATGCTTTGGATCAAAAATTGCCTGGCAGTAGCAATGAAGTAAAAACTATAGGCTCTGATAACAGATATAAAATCGTTACTTCATATATGATTGAATCTACAGACCCTGAAGTGAGCAAGAAAGTACAAGCTGATCTTGTAAATGCTTTGTCTGAGTTTGGATTAACAGATAAGAACATTCTATCCAGTACCAAAGTAGGTGCAACAGTCGCAAGTTCGATTAGATCTACTTCAACAATAATTATTATTATTTCTCTCATTGGAATGGCTTTGTACATTTTTATCCGATTTAAGACCTGGAGTTATAGCTTAGGTGCTATTATAGCAACGATTCATGACGTATTGGCTATCTTCTCTGTTTATGCTCTTTTTGGACCATTTCTTCCGTTCAGTACCGAAATTGACCAAACATTTATTGCTGCGGTATTGACAATCATAGGATATTCAATCAATGATACAGTGGTAGTATTTGACAGGCTGAGAGAATATTTAACCCAAAGGCGTTCGGAGGATGTGCCTACCTTAGTGAATAAAGCCATCAACAGTACCTTAAGTAGAACTATCATGACCGCTTTCACAACTATCATTGTAGTAATTATTCTATTCTTATTTGGCGGTGAAGCATTGAAAGGATTCTCTTTTGTTATTATCATTGGTATTGCGTTCGGTACTTATTCATCCATTTTTGTGGCGACACCTATTATGATGGATATTTCCAGAATACTCAATAAAAGAAAAAAGATTAAAGAATAAGGTTTGGTTGTTTTTTCTTAACGAAAGGTTGTGTTTCTATGCGAGACACAACCTTTTTTTATGAAAGATATTTGTCCCTTAATGTAAGAAATCTACCTTCATAAAACCTGTAAGATAGACTTGCAATCAGAATAGAAATAGAGAGAGCAAGCACAAAGAAAACAATCAACCCGAAATTTGTTTGATAATCATATCCTAATTTATCAAACAATTTACGCAGAGACATAATAACCGGTGTGTGAAAAACATAAAGCCCATAGCTTATTACTCCTAATCTGGACATAAGAGCAGTATTTGAAATAACTAATTTATTATCGCCTTCCATAACACTTGACAAGATACATAAACCGTATATGATAGCGGAAATGGAAATGGCAAAAACACCGAAAAAATCAAACCATAGCTGTTGGAATGTTAAGAAGATTGCAGTTAAAATATACACAGTCAATTTGGACTTATAATTTATTTTACTAATCCGAGGAGCGAAAAGTCCATTCATGTATGCTGCCACTAAGCCTCCAGCAACAAAATAATCTAATGAAGTAATGATTTCAGCACCGTTTATGTGATATTGAGGTAAAAATTGGATGCTTACTGCTCTACTTATAATAGCTAACACCCAAAGTCCTCCAAAAGTTTTAACAAGATGTTTAAGAGGGGTAAAAATGAAAATAAATATCCATAACAAATAAAAATGTTCCTCAATGCACAAAGACCAAAAGACTTGTAACGGAACACCTCTTGGGTAGTTGCCCTCAAATATTGATTTGTAATTTTCTAAAAATAAAAATGAATAGAAAGGTTGAGGTGCATATCCGGCACTTTCTGAAATACCCCAATGCGAAGTGAGTGCAATTCCTAAATAAGCTATAACAACACCCAGAAAATAGAGTGGCCATATTCTTAAAGCCCTGCGCCAGAAAAAGTTCACAGGATTAATTTTGCCATAATTTAATTTTTGTCTTATTAAGATATCGGAGATAAGAAACCCACTCAAAACAAAGAAGATTGAAACACCGGTACCTCCACCTAATTTAAGAAAATTATAGACATGTGCATTATGTCCTTCAGGCAGATGTAGCATAAATACCTTGAAGAATGCAATGAAGCGAATTGCATCAAGTGTTTGATAGCGTTTCTTATTCAATCGAATAGGTTTAAGATGGCAAATTAACAATGTTCTTTTTAATTTTAAACCTATTATACACATAGCAATATAATTGAAGCAAGAAATGCATATTTGCATAATAAAGTATACACTCCAATTATGACAAGAATACTGGTAATAGATGATGAAAAGGCAATCAGAGATACCTTAAAAGAGATTTTAAGTTTTGAAGGATACACAGTCGATTTGGCTGAGAATGGCAAAGAAGGTATTGACACCCTTACAGAGAACTTGTATGATGTTGTTTTGTCAGACATCAAAATGCCGGGAATGGACGGTCTTGAGTTTTTAGCCAAAGCTATGGAAATTGCACCGGATGTACCTGTAATCATGATTTCGGGTCATGGTTCTATTGAAGTTGCCATTGAGTCAGTGAGAAAAGGAGCTTATGATTTTATTACTAAGCCGCCTGACTTAAACAGATTACTTATTACCATTAAGAATGCAATAGACAAGAGCAATTTAGTAGTAGAAACCAAAATTCTTAAACGTAAGGTCTCCAAATCCAAAGATATCATTGGGGAGTCTCCATCCATTCTGAGTATTAAAAACACAATAGCAAAAGTTGCTCCCACAGATGCAAGAGTACTTATTACAGGAGAAAATGGGACAGGCAAAGAACTTGTAGCCAGATGGCTGCACGACATGAGCCACAGGGCAAATGCACCCTTTGTTGAAGTAAATTGTGCGGCAATTCCATCCGAGCTAATCGAGAGTGAGTTGTTTGGACACGAAAAAGGAGCTTTTACCACTGCCATTAAGCAAAGGGTAGGAAAGTTTGAGCAAGCTAATGGAGGGACTTTGTTCTTGGATGAGATTGGCGATATGAGCATGGCTGCACAAGCAAAAATGCTTCGCGCCATTCAAGAAGGTGTTATAACGCGTGTGGGAGGAGAAAAAGGAGTTAAGGTTGACGTGAGAATTGTGGCAGCAACCAATAAAAACCTGAATGATGAAATTGAAAAGGGAAATTTTAGATTAGACCTTTATCATAGGTTGAGTGTGATATTGATACACGTCCCGACACTAAATGAACGCAAAGATGATATTCCTATTCTTGCAGAAAAATTTCTTAAAGAAATTTGTGAAGATTCAGGGTTGCCACTAAAATCTTTTACTGCCGATGCATTGAATGAACTTAAAAATGTGAAGTGGTCCGGAAATATCCGAGAATTAAGAAATGTAATTGAACGTCTTGTCATTCTTTGTGATAAGAAAATAACAGCAGACGATGTGATTAGTTTTTCAAATCCTTCTCAGGTTGTCAAAGGCGTTGAATCTGTTGACATTACCAAATACGATAAGTTCCAAGATTTTAAAGATTATTCAGAGAGAATATTTTTGAACTATATGCTCAATAAAAATGCTTGGAATGTAGCCAAGACAGCCTCTCAGATTGATATCCAAAGGAGTCATCTTTATAATAAAATTGACAAATACGGACTCAAAAGAGGTTCTTAGGTTATAGGCTAATTTTGGAAAAAATAGGGACAGATATTGAATATGCAGCAAACTTATTGCGTACAGGCAAATTAGTAGCTATTCCAACCGAAACCGTTTATGGTCTGGCAGCAAATGCTTTTGATTTAGACGCAGTTGCTTCCATATTTTTCGCCAAAAACCGACCATTTTTTGATCCCTTAATTCTACATTGCGCTAATAAAGAAGCAGCCTTTTCACTCTTTAAAGAATATCCCTCAGAATTTGAAGATTTAGCCAATCAATTTTGGCCAGGTCCATTAACATTGGCAGCACCCAAAACTTCTTTGGTTCCCGATTTGATCACTGCCGGCAGTCCTATTGTTGCAGTAAGAGTGCCGGCACATTCACTAACACTTAATTTAATTCAACAACTTGATTTTCCTTTGGCGGCACCCAGTGCAAACCCTTTTGGTTATGTAAGCCCAACTCAGGCTGAACATGTTTATGCTCAACTTGGTGAAAAGATTGACTATATCTTGGATGGCGGCAGGTGCAATATTGGTATTGAATCCACTATTATAGGATATAAAGATAATACACTACAGTTGTGGAGACTGGGTGGTACCGCTTTGGAAGATATAGAAAGGGTGACGAGTCAAAAACTTGAATATCAAGTTCATAAAAGTTCTAAACCTGATTCTTCAGGGCAGTTAGATAAACATTACAGCCCGGACACAAAGATGTTACTCTTGGATAAATCTGAATTTGTAAAATATGTTCAGACTTTATCAGTTGAAGATAAAATGAATATGGCATTGTTGGCTTATGGCGAAATAGACAAATCAAATCATTTTGGTGAAGTGCTTAATCTATCAACGCTTTCCGATTACAAAGAGGCTGCACACAACTTGTATACATATATCCGTCAATTGGATATAAAAAACTATTCTCAAATCATCGCGCTACGATTGCCCGATGAAGGTCTTGGCAGAGCCATTAATGATCGACTGCAACGCGCAGCTATCAAATAGGACGGGTTATTGATTTACTCTACAGCCATTTTCCAAACATGGTTGTCAATGCTTATAAAATATAAACCATGTGGCAAGTTGTGTTCTACCTTGATGGGAGTCTTTGAGTTCAAATCAATAGTATTTTCAAAAACCAATTGTCCATTCAAAGTAAATATTTTCAACGGAACAAGTCCGGTATTTTGCGAGGATTCAACCATCACGAAATTAAATGAAGGGTTTGGATAGATTTTGAACGTATTTTTATCAATTTGGTGAATAGAAGAGTTATCAACCCAAGGAACATACACGCGATTAATAGTGGTGTCTTTGCATCCGTTTTTGATAGAGGTTAAGATCAATCTGACATCATAATTTCCGGTGTCGCTATATTGGTGAGTGGGTGAAATATCAGTTGCTGTCCCGCCATCTCCAAAACTCCAATCATAGGCATTTCCTGATGTTGTTAAAGGAGTTAATTTGATTTTTTTGTCTTTTAACACATCATAAAAGAAGCCTGAAAAAGGACTTGCATTTACTAAAACAGAAATTTTAGTCATTGGACCTACACAGCCATTATATCGTGTGTTAATGTAATAATCAATATTGCCTAACAATGTGGGAGTTGTGTAGGAATTTCCTAAGGCAAAGGGGATGGTATCGTTTGCGTTCTCGTACCATAAAATATCACCATAAGGAGCTTTAGCATTAAGAGTTGCAAAGCTTTTGCTGCAAATAGTATCGCCTTTCACTAAAGTGAAATCAGGGGGAGTGTTAATTACCGCAGTAACAGGTATGCGACTTGCGGCAACACAATTTCCTGAAAAGGTTTCAATATAGAGAGTAGAGTCTTTGGTAGCACCTTTCATCAGAATCATTGAGTCAGAGCTAATATAATTTCCTCCGCTAAGTTTGTCATACCAATTAAATGAACCATAAGGAACAGATGCTCTAACATAAGCAGTATTGCCAACACAGCCTTGAGAACCTTCAGTCATTGATACATTGGGTGCGTTGTCAACATTGATAGTTGCAATAATTCTAGAACTAGCACAGGAACCATTCCATGCTTCTACAAAGATATTATATGTACCACGTGTGGTCGGTGGGGTATAATTATAGGTAGTTCCGGTTCCTATAGGAGAACCACCGCTCGCTTGATTAAACCATCTGATTATATCGGGTGAAGGAGTTGTGGCGCTTAGGAATACAATAGGAGATGTGCTGCTGCAAACGGTAGTGTCTCCATAATAAATAGGCTCTTGAGGTGCAAAATTAACTCCAACTAATGCTTGAACTTTAACATAGCCCGGACTATAACATGAATAATTGCTTGCTCTTACATAAAAGAATGTATCCGCATTCAGAACCGGAGTTTGATATATATTGCCGGTAAAGAAAGAAGGAATTCCTGTGGTGTCCTTATACCAATTCATGGAGAGGGAACCTGTAGAGATTGCCACCAGTGTAGCTCGTGAGCCGGAGCAAATTGAATCATCTTTTACAGTAGGAGGGGCGGGATATGCATACACAGGAACGCTCACACTGCCGGCATCGCTCAAACAAACACCATTAGAAACTCTAGCATAAAAGCTCGTGGTAGTGTATAAAGCCGGAGTGGTAAGTGTGTCACCAAATGCATAACCGGAGGTGTCGTTTTTGACATCACTTGTCCATCTGACATCAGTTCCATTGGGGGGGGTGATATATAATTGAGTTTTGTTGCCTTCACACATGGTTGAACTTCCCAAAATAGACGGTATGTCCGGCTTTGGATAGATTGTGTATATGGCTGTGTCGTAACACGCACGCAAGTTGGTCCATTGCAAAACTGTTGTTGCTAATCTAACTGTATATGGTTTGGATTGAGAGTAAATTGTTTGCCCATCTACCGTATAATAACCGCTAAATGGACTTCCGTCAACATCATAATTCCACATGTGGCTGTATAACTCTGTATTGTAAAAAGCTCTGTAGTTATAGAATATACTTGAAACAACACTGTTTTTATTTTTGTTTTTAAAATTGACAGTTGTGCCGGTTTTAAAACATTGGTCAACTATTGTGAAATCAGTGGCTAAATCATATTTGACATGAGGATTAATCAGAATATCTGCATCAAAAGGGGTTCCACCTACATTTAAATTACGACCTCTGTACCAAACTCCGTTAATAGAACCTGCATTAAATGACATTCCTTTTCCGTTGTTGTTTGTCCAGTCATTGGCAACTATACCCATGCTTAAGGTGTCGTTTACATCTGTTTCAACAGCAATGATATAGTCAAAACTGATAGAAATAGGAGTGAAGCTAGCGTGTTTTACTATTTTGGTAAGAAGTCCATTGCCAAATGTTGAGTCTAATGTAATGGTGTCACTACGTAGAGGCAAACCACTTGGAAGTGAATCGCTGCCAGCTTTATACAGATTTACATACACCGTAGATTTGAGTGGTGTAGGCGGGTTGCTTGAAATGTACGCATAGAAAGAAGCACCAGAAATTGTCATTTTTTGAGGAGCTCCATAAAACTGAGCTAATCCTCTACCGCTGTTGCCTGTAACAACATACAAGCCCGTAGCATTATTTCTGGCATATTCAACTGTGTCCACTACACATGCAGTGGGAGTAGCCGCGCTTCTTCTGCCCGGGTTGTCATTAGTTATTTTTTGAATATCATCCGAAATTCTTACTTTGTTTGAAGTGATTTGAGCATTCGCCTCAAAATAAAATAAAACAAAAAATGTAAGAAATGAGAGGGTAACGATTCTTTTCATAGTAGTAATTTTGAATTCACAATATTACTCTTTTTTTGAATATAAAGCGTTATTTATAGAAGCTTAACGTTGTGCAATAGCACATAAGAACAAAGAGTTTGAAATCAACATTTCAAACTCTTTGTATTTGGCAATGAAATAATTATTAGAATTACAATCTCTCAAATCTTGCTTGGAAGAATCGGAGGTATTTAGGTTCATAAATCATTTTGAGCCCTGTTGCAGTAGCGCGTTTGTCGTACACTTCTGCAACTGAATATGCTGTGATATCTAAATGTGCTTGTGTATATACCCTTCTTGGGATAGTTAATCTAACAAGTTCAAGAGCCGGAAAATATTCTGCACCGGTTTCTTTATTTCTCCCTGCTGAAACAACCCCTCTTTCCATAGTGCGGACTCCGGAATTAATATAAACATCAGCTGCCAAAGTCTGTGCAGGGTATTGATTTTGTGGAATTTGTGGGTAAAATCTCTTGGCATCTAAAAAGATTGCGTGTCCACCAAATGGCTTAACGACCGGTACATTGTAACTGTCAAGCAGTTCTCCCAAATATCCTACTTGCTCAACACGAGCTTTCATGTGGTCATTATCAACGGCTTCTTCCATTCCCCTTGCCATTGCTTCCATGTCGCGTCCAGCTAATCCTCCATAAGTGTGTAGTCCTTCATATAGAACTACCATGTTGCGTAACTCTTCAAATAAGTCATCGTCATTAACTGCAACAAAACCACCGATATTCACTAACAAGTCTTTTTTGCCACTCATGGTTGCAGCATCTGAATAAGATGCGAATTCTTTTAAAATTTCTGCAACAGATTTATTTTGGTAACCATCCTCTCTTTGTTGTATAAAATAAGCATTTTCCATAGCTCTCGTAGCATCGAGCACTACTTTGATACCGTGTTGATGAGCAAGTTTGTGAACTGCTTTAATATTTTCCATGGATACGGGTTGTCCTCCTGCCATATTCACTGTAGCTCCGATTGTGATATAAGCAATATTGTCAGCCCCTACTTTTTGGATTAGATTGCTGAATTTTTCTAAACAAACATTTCCTTTAAATGGGTGAACAAATTGGGAGTCATGAGCTTCGTCAATTATAACATCCACAAATGTGCCTCCTGCCAACTCTTGGTGTGCGCGAGTAGTTGTAAAATACATATTACCGGGTACATATTGCCCTTTTTTGATGAGACATTGTGAAAGCATGTTCTCAGCTCCTCTTCCTTGGTGTGTGGGCACGAGGTGTTTGTAGCCATAGTATTTTCTTACATTATTTTCTAAATGATAATAGTTCTGGCTGCCTGCATAAGCCTCGTCACCCATCATCATCCCCGCCCACTGATAGTCGCTCATTGCATTGGTGCCGCTATCAGTTAGGAGGTCTATGTAAACATCCTCAGAGCGTAGTAAGAATGTATTATACCCTGCTTCTTTAATAAAAACTTCTCTTTCTTTTTGTGATGTCATTTTCAAGGGTTCTACAACCTTGATCTTGTAGGGCTCTGCCCATGGTCTGCGTTGAAATTTCATGTTCTTTATTAATTTGATTTAATTTTTATTTTAGCGACTAACATGTGTTAGTTTTCGGAGTGCAAAATTACTCATTTGAAATGGATTTAAAAACCATTCAATCTTAATTTATCTACACTTTAAAAAGAGATTTAAGGGTGAAAGTTTGACTTGATTAAATCAATAACTTGTTGGTATATATGAGAATTACATGCAATAATTTCTTTGCCAAATAAATAATCACCTTTACCTTTAAAGTCACATACATGACCGCCTGCTTCATTTACTATACAAGCACCGCCAGCAACATCCCAAGGACTAAGTCCGTACTCAAAAAAACCGTCAAATCTACCACAGGCAGTATAGGCAAGATCAACAGCAGCCGAGCCCATGCGTCTGAGTCCTCGGGTGCTTTTCATTAAATAATCCAATACTTTAAGATATGCATTTATCTTTTCAAAATCATAGTAGGGGAATCCTGTTGCAAGTAATGTGTCCGATAGTTGATTTGTTTGTGTTACCACTATCCTTTGACTATTTAAAAATGCCCCACCGTGTCTATATGAAGAAAACAATTCTTTGCGATTTGGCTCATAAATAACGCCCAAAACTGGATGGTTGTTTTGAACAAGACCAATACTAATGCAATATATGGGTAAACCATGTACAAAGTTAGTTGTGCCATCTAAAGGGTCAATAATCCAAGTATATTCTTTCTTAGTTGTATTCTCGGGGTTGGTTTCTTCTCCTATAAAACCGGCTTCCGGAAAAATAGTGGACAAACCATGAATAAGTTGTTTTTCTGCTTCTAAATCAACATAACTAACTAATTGATTAGGACTTTTTATTTGGGTAGCTTTGGCGTTGAATGTTTTTTGTTCGGTTTCAATAAACGAACCTGTCTCCAATACCAGAGATTTGACATCTTTCAATATTTCTTGAAGCTGCATGTTGGCAAAGATAAATGGAAATAGCTGTAATATTTTTTGCTCTTTCAGCTAACTTGTTTTTATTTGGCACATTCAAAAGAGAGAAGGATTTGGCTGCCAAAAGACTCGTCATTCATTCATTTATTTCTAAAGCTTTTGCGGTTATCTGCGGGGTCGTAACTGTTGTTCTGACCTCGCGTTGGTTAGGTGCGGAAATTCGAGGCGAGATTAGTTTTTTACTTTCGTGGATTGGCGCATGGATGATTGTGAGTGACTTTGTATCCGGCAGTTCTCTAATAAACCTTAGTGCACGCTTTTCAGCAAAACAATTATGGAAATATTCTGTATTGTGGGTAGTGTTATTAGCATTACTTGCTTATATTTTTTATAGTTTAGTTCCATTCCGACAGAGCCTTTATTCTTGGATTATACCTATTGCCGTTCTTTTAATGGGAATTTATAATACACAAGGCGCAATTTTGATTGGAAAAGGGCTGCTAAACGAGAGAAACTACTCTTTTGCTTCCATTCCCTTTCTTTCACTTATTGGAATTCTTGCTTATGCTTTGATTGAAGGCGTTGAAAATATTGGTGTTGCTGAATATTTTTTCTGTTTATTGAGCGCATGGTTACTTGCAGTATTATTTACTTTTTTTAGATTACATATTTTTAATGATGACAATCTTAAAATAGTTCCAAGAAGAGAGATTGTTCAAAGTATCATAACTAAGGGGACACTTTCTCAGTCAGGGCATTTGGTTCAGTTTTTAGCATCCCGAATGTCTTTTTTTATAATGCCGATTTTGTTTGGAATGGAAAGTTTGGGTGTGTATTCTAATGTAGTTGTGTTGGGTGAAGGTGTTCTTATTATTTCAGCTTCATTGGGTCAAATACTTCATGCTCGTGTAATTCACTCCGACAATTTAGCACTTAATATTCCTGATTTAAAAAAATATACACGCATTTCTGTTCTCTTAGTTATTCCTTTAGTCATTCTTGTTTTACTAATTCCCGAATCTTTCTGGGTTTGGTTGCTAAAAAAAGAGTTTGCCGGATTAGGAAAAATGTTTGTGCTTTTTGCACCGATGGTGGTGTTTCAGTCTTTTTCTTCGATTCTCAGTCATTTTTATCATGCTGCTAACCGATTTGCTACGCTCATTGTGGCTAATACTTTTGGTCTTATTTTCGGCTTTGCCGGGTTTATGATTTTATCTCAAATATTAGGGTTGGATGGTTTTGTGCTGGGTGTGGTCTGTGGTTATTTTGCTCAGTTTGTGTATCTGATTTATAAAATTAGAAAGGATTTCAAAGTCAGTTTGGTCTCTCTTTTACCCAATCAAGATTCAGTGATTGAAGTGTTTAAGTTAATAAAACGGTAAACTCTTCAAATGGCGTGAATGTAGGTTTGACCTACGCTTTGAGAAATTGTTCAAACCTATGAATGTGAATTGTTTTCACCTGTCACGATCGATTTCTATAACACTGGATGGCGCAACTTTAATGGGAACTTTTTCTTCTTCCATGTTGGTAACATCCAATCCCAAATCTCCGGCAGTGTTGAGTGCCACTTTCTTAATAAGTCGATAACCTTTCACAATAAACTGTTCATAGGCAGACAAAGCATCGTCAGATGCAACCCGGGAGTTAATCAAGATAAATTTGAAATCTGCTGCTATGCCGTATTTGCGCATACTTGGGTATTGTGTCAATCCGTCAACTTCTCCTGATTCTATCATGTCTTCCACAATTTTAGAAAACATTAAATTGACTTTGTGTTCTACTTTGAAACCAAATTTGAGTTTGATGTAAAAGCATTGTTTGGGTATTAATGTGTCCACAGTGTATGATGCACCATAAGGTTTGTTTGTGATATCAACATGTACAAACCAATAGACATTTGCACGTCTGGGACGTTTTCTAAAAATTGAATAAATAATATTGGAATCAATGGTGTCTTTGTTATTTGACATAGCCATATAGACCAGATTATTGGCTTCAAGTGGTAGAGATTCATCTTTTATTAAGTCTTGCAGCATCGATAGGTAGTTTTCTGATTTGACAAAATCAGTGTGTTTGGCACGCAACTGACGGGCTTCATGTAAAATCCACATTGCTAAGAAGAGAGCTGAAGCAATCAAAATGGTAAACCATCCACCATGATGAAACTTCATCAAGTTAGAAATGAAAAATGATCCTTCTAATGGCAAGAAAATCAAAGGAATTCCGATAATCAACCACCATGCTCTTTGTTGTACACGCATTAAAAATGTCAGTAAAAGAGTTGTCATCAACATATCTATGGTAATAGCCAAGCCATAAGCTGCTTCCATGTTGGAAGACTCTCTAAAAATCAGTACTACTATAATACATCCAACGAGCAAAAACCAATTCATAAAAGGAACATAAATTTGACCTTGTCGAATGGAGGGATACATCACCCTAATATTTGGCCACAGTTTAAGTTTCATTGCTTCATTAACCAGAGTAAAGACACCGGTAATCAATGCTTGGCTTGCAATAATGGCTGCAAAGGTAGAAACTGCAATTCCTATCGGCAGAAACCAATCCGGCATAATAGCATAAAAAGGACTGGCGCCTTCAAATACTTTACCCTCATAATTTGCAAGAATATTTGCATTTTGACCGGCATAATTCAAAACCAAACAAATGATAACAAAATACCATGACATACGAATATTCTCTTTGCCGCAATGACCCAAATCGCTATAAAGAGCTTCACCTCCGGTTGTGCATAGAAATACTGCTCCTAAAAACCAAAATCCACCGGGGTAATTAACAAGCAAATTGAGCGCATAATAAGGGTTCAATGCTTCTAAGATTAGAGGATATTGAATCATTTGAATCAATCCCAAAGTGCCAATCATAAAAAACCATAAGAGCATTACTGGTCCAAAGATTTTACCTACCACTTGCGTTCCAAACTGTTGAAAAACAAATAAGGCAATCAGAATAATAATAACAATAGGAACTGTGGGAATATTAGGATTGATTACCAATAAACCCTCAACAGCGGAAGATATAGAAATAGGAGGGGTTATAAAACCGTCTGCAATCAACATGGCACAACCTATCATTGCCGGTATTATCGTCCATAAAACCTTCTTTTTGCGAACCAATGCATAGAGCGCAAAAATCCCTCCTTCGCCATTATTATCTGCATTGAGTGCAAGCCACACATATTTTACGGATGTGAGAATAATCAAAGTCCAAAACACACAACTCATCCCACCTAAAATAAGTTCTTTTGTTATGATATGTCCGCTAATAATAGCATTTAGAACATACATAGGCGATGTTCCTATGTCTCCAAAAACAATTCCTAAAGTAATTAAGACACCTGCTGCAGAGAGCTTGTATTGTCTGTTTTTATTTGATGCCAATTAAAGTGCATTTTGTTTGTATGCGTTTGCAAAAGTATAAAGAGCATGAGTAGATTGAACTGTTTATCTGAGAATTTTTTGCATCTGTATAAAAAAGCTGATTCTCTTTTTAAAATCAGGTATTCCGCTTTATTTCATTTCATCTAAAGGTGATTTTACAATCTTTCCACACGCTAATCTATGCTCTTGTAATACTGACTTGAGTTCATCAGCAAAATGAAATGCAATAGAGCCGGAGAAATGCAATGGACAGTCAAACTTTTGGGACGATAAAATAAAAGCATCTAAAAATGCATGAAACCCTTTGTGTAACAAACGCTGAGCGTACTCTGTATGTCTAAAATCAGAAAGAAAGTGAGTGAAACCTGCTATGTATTTATTTGCTCCTTCGGTTCTATACACCTTTTCAATAACATTGCCAATTTCAAGGTTTCCGTATTGGTTGATAGCTTCTTCAAAATCAGTAGGTAGTTGACGATAAAAATAATCTCTTAAAATTTGTTTGCCAAACCAGCTTCCACTGCCTTCATCTCCTAAGATATACCCCAGAGAAGGCACAAGTTGAATGGCAGATTCGCCATCAAAAAAAAGTGAATTGCTACCTGTGCCAAGAATATTGATAAAACAAGGTTCATTGTCGGATAGCGCGTCTAATGTTAAGTCTAAATCATGTTTAACAAAAATCAGTGCTTGGGGACAAAGTTTTAAAAGCACATTTCGCACCCTGTCTTTGTTCTCTTCCTTTGAGCACCCCGTTCCATAATACACGATTTCATGAGCAATTTGCAGTGCATGAAAAAGTTCCGGATTTGATTTAATGTTATTTTCTAAACGGGAATCTTGTGCTACATTTGGGTTGAAACCCGGGCATTGTAACATTTGTCCGGTTGTTGTCAATAAAAAATCACATTTTGTGCTTCCGCAATCTACTATAACTTTCATAATATTTTAGTCATTTGATAATGGGGTAGCCCTACTTCGATAAACGACTTACCTTCAATTTTGTAATTTGCTTTCAAATAAAAAGGTACTGCGGTTTCACGTGCATGCAAACTCATAATTTGATAACCTTCTGATTTTGCTAAATTCTCTGCAAATTCAATCAGTCGCGTACCTATACCTTTGTTTTGCATATCTGTATCAATTGCCACTTGACGCATTTTGATTTCGTTTTTACTTATAGGTTTTAGTAATAGAATACCCACTAACTTGTTGTGAATGAGTGCAGCTATATGAAACTCGGAACATTCGGCTGCCAATTCCTTGTCGCTGAATTTAAACCCAATAGGCGTGCGCAATATGCGGGTTCTGAGCGCAATACTTTCTTTTTGTATTGTACTGCCAAACGGTAATTCCTTTATTTCAATTTGTGTCATTGTTTTTGGAAACATATTTGAGTCTCAGAAAATTCATTGGGTTAGCCTCTAAACCTTGCACTCTGTTTGATACCAGACGCACGCTCTTATCATAGTACAGAAACAATACAGGACATTCGGCTGATACAATACTATCCATCTGTGCAAGGTACTTCATTCTTATCTTTGTGTCCGGTTCAGACATAGATTTGACATAAAGTTGGTCACATTCTTCATTAGTAAAATGAGTGTAATTGGGACCGTTTGGACTGTGAAAAGGAGAATAGAAATAAGCCATGAAATTATCAGGGTCAGGATAGTCTGCAATCCAACTGGCGCGAAACAGCAAGGCTTTACCTTGATTTCGAAGTTGTCTGAGAAAGCTGCCCGGGTGGATTTCAATAGTTAAATCTACATAGATTTTTTTCCATTGATTTTTGAGCAAAACCGCAATATCCACATAATCGGCTGTCGTATTGAGTGTAAGTTTGAGTGTGGTGTTTGCATTGTATCCTTGGGATTTCATCCATGCTTCTGCTTTGAGGGGGGCAAAGGCAAGCCCGGCAGTTCTTACAGAGTCATAGGATGCAATCCCATAAGGGACAAAACCTCTGTCAGCAGGTGAACCAAGTCCATTCTTCAAGAAAGTGATGATTTCAGCTCTATTGGTCGCCAGATTTAGCATCTTACGCAATTCGGCAAACTTGTCTTTATTCATTCCCGGAGGAGTTTTATCTATATAAAATCCAATAAATTCCGAATTTAGAAAAGGAGTAGATTTGAGCGTAAAATCTTTTTGATATTTCTGCTTTAAAGTACCGTTTTGAGTGAAAAGTTCATCTTTTATATTGGGATTGATACCGTTAAAAAAATCGTATTTTCCGGCAATAAACCCCATAAAAGCGGCTTGTTTATTCTTGTTCAAATCAATCAATATACCTTGTAAATAAGGTATTTTTCCTTTTTTAGATGTTTCGTGATAGAATGGGTTTTGATGCAACAACATTTGTACGTCTTCATCCCAGCGAACAAATCTAAAAGGTCCTGTGCCTGTGGGTCTTGAACGAAATTCTTTGCCTTGTTTTTCAGCCTCTTCGGGCATCACAACAAAACAATAAGGATTGGCAAGCAAAGATAAGAAGGGTGCAAAGGGTATTGTAAGATTAATTTCAAAAATAGAGTCATTGACAGCCCTAAATGGAAAGGCAGTATCTTGTTCTGAGCCATTTTCAAATAGAGTTAGATCAATTTTATCATTAAAAATCCAGCTGCCGGGAGACGCATTCTCTTTCTTAACAAGTCGTGAGAAACTATACACAAAATCTTGAGCAGTTAATTTTCGCCTTTGTTTGCCCTGATAATCTATAAAAAACACATTGTCTTTGAGTTTAAATCTATAGGTTTTGTTACTGTTAGAAATTTCCCATTCTTTGGCGATGCAAGGGACAATATTCAGATTGTCATCAAACTCAACTAATCCTTCAAAGATTTGACTACAAGCCCAAATTTCGGCTTGATTGCGTACAAAAGCAGGATCTAAGGTAGTGATTGCGGCATCTTCATTATATCTAAAAAATGCTGCATTTTGAGAATTATCCACATTGTTACACCCGATAACTACAAGTAAAATGTGCACAAGTAACACCCATTGAAAGGGTATAAGAGATATCGGCAGAGTATTTTTGTGCAGTCTAAAAATGTAGTCAAAAGTCATGGATGTAACATATTATGGTCAGTCTTGTTTTGGTGTCAGCATTGCGGACAAAAGTATAGTTTTTGACCCATTTCTTTCCGACAATCCTTTAGCCAAAAATGTCAATCTGAACAATTTACTGTGCGATTATCTTTTGTTGACACATGCGCATGGAGACCATCTGGGGGATACTTTGTTTTTTGCTAAAACCAAAGGCGCAACTTTAGTTTCAATATTTGAAATTACAGATTGGGCTTCCAAGCAAGGCGCAACATCGGTTCATCCTATGAATATTGGCGGAGCTTGGACTTTTGATTTTGGAAAAGTTAAAATGGTTAACGCTGTTCACTCAAGCGGTTTCCCGGATGGGACTTATGGAGGAAATCCATGTGGATACGTGGTTCAATCTGCTGATCAGACTTTTTATTTTGCCGGAGACACCGCATTGACTTATGATATGAAATTGATAGGAGAGTCTTTTAAACTCGATTTTGCTTTTCTTCCTATCGGAGACAACTTTACAATGGGTATTGACGATGCAATCAAAGCAGCCTCTTTTGTTCAATGCAAAAAAATTGTGGGTATGCATTTTGATACATTCGGATACATAAAAATCAATCATCAAGAAGCAATAGACAAATTCAAGCAGGCAGGTATAGAGTTAATCCTGCCAAAAATTGGAGAAACATTTAACATTTAATAAATACAATGGGAAAAATAATAGCAATAGCAAATCAAAAAGGCGGAGTAGGTAAAACAACATCAGCCATCAATCTGGCTTCGAGCCTTGCTGTGTTGGAGTGTAAAACCTTAGTAGTGGATGCAGACCCGCAAGCTAACGCCACATCAGGATTAGGATTTGAACCCAAGAGAATAAAAACAGGACTATATGAATGTCTTACAGGTAGTGCAAAAATCAAAGACACTATTTTGGAAACAGAAAACAAATTCTTGGATGTATTACCTGCATCCATTGATCTCGTTGGGTTTGAAATAGAAATGGTGAATAGCAATAATCGTGAGTTTTTTATGAAAGATATATTGCAAGAAGTCAAAGGTAATTATGACTTTATTATCATCGATTGTTCTCCCTCCTTGGGGATTCTTGTAACAAATTCGCTCGCAGCAGCTGATTCTATCATTATTCCGGTTCAATGTGAGTACTTTGCCTTGGAAGGACTTGGTAAATTGCTCAATACCATCAAGATAGTGCAACAGAATCTAAATAAAAATCTTGAAATAGAGGGCATTTTGCTTACCATGTATGATTCGCGTTTACGCTTGTCAAATCAGGTGGTGGATGAAGTGAAAATGCATTTTCAGAATTTTGTATTTGATACAATTATCCACAGAAATACTAAATTGGGTGAGGCTCCAAGCTACGGGCTGCCGGTATTGGAACACGATGCAACCAGCAAAGGCGCAGTGAACTATCTGAACCTTGCCAGAGAAGTAATGCAAAAGAATGGTATGACTCAATTTAAAGACGCAAGCTTAGCTATATAATCAGTCAGTAATCATGTCAAAAAATATTAAAGGAGGCTTGGGGAGAGGTTTGTCGGCATTGCTGGCATCCGAGAATGTGAATATTGAAGAATTTGGTGATAACAAGATTGTTAGCAGTGTGAGCGAAGTTCCTATCAGTCAAATTGAAGCCAACCCCTTTCAACCCAGAACTGAATTTGAGAAACAAGCATTGGAAGAATTAGCAGACTCCATTAAGCTGCATGGTATTATTCAGCCTGTTACACTTAGAAAAATGGGCTATGAAAAGTATCAACTCATTTCAGGAGAACGTAGAACAAGGGCAGCAATACTTGCCGGTTTGACAGCTATTCCGGCTTATGTCCGTATTGCCAACGATCAAGATATGCTTGAAATGGCTTTGATTGAAAACATTCAACGCGAGAATTTGAATGCTATTGAGATTGCTTTGTCTTATAAAAGGCTGTTGGACGAATGTGATTTGAAACAAGAAGAGCTTGGCGAAAGAGTGGGGAAGGATCGCTCTACTGTTGCGAACTATATGCGTTTGTTGAAATTGCCTGACGAAATTCAGGCAGCTATCAAAAACAATGAATTGTCTATGGGACATGCACGTTCTATTCTTGGATTAAAGGATGAACAAGATCAATTGGCATTGTTTCACAGAATTACTCAGGACAACCTATCTGTGAGAGCTACCGAGCAGATAGTTAAAGAACATAGCAAAGTAGGAAGAAAAACAGCAAATACTTTGAAACCGCAAGTTTTCGAATCTTCTATATTTAAAAAGTATTCAGGTTTTCTCAAAGACAGGCTAACACTAAAGGTAGGCAAGGGAAAGAAAGGACAGTTGTTGATTAAATTTAACAACGAAAACGAATTAGAGGAGATATTAGAAAAACTACACTAAATGAAAAATATTAAGGGCTTGGCTATTCTTATGTTTGCCCTTTTGCTGTCCGGCAAAGGTCTTTGTACCGGTGATTTCAATACTTCTTTTATGCGTTTTGCACCACCAACAAAAACACATTCCCCTCATCTTGCCAGTGTTTTGTCGGCTGTTCTGCCGGGGGCAGGGCAGGTTTACAATAAAAAATACTGGAAAGTCCCCATCATTTATGCCGGTTTAGGTGCGTTGACATATTCTATTTATTACAATCAAAGCTCATTCAAAACATTCCAAAATGAATTGCTTGCACGCAATAACAATGATACCAATGCAATGAGTGCAAATTTTTTTGGCTACCCTGACGAATACCTCCGTTCCAACCGCGACCAGTTTAGGAATAACAGGGATTTATCCATCATTGGTGTTGCCTTACTTTACACATTAAATATAATAGATGCTGCCGTTGATGCTCATTTGTATAATTTTGATGTAAACAAAAGCCTCAGTATTAAATCAAATATAACCCCAACTTATTCTCAATATTCAGCGGATTTCAACCTTGGAATGGGCTTTGTGTTAAAGTTTTAATCGCCTTATTTAGAATGATTAAAAAATAATTTCGGATATGCTTGTCCGAGATGCAAAATCAGTATATTTTTGCACCCGTTAAAAAAACAAATTCATGTTTTCCAAATCTTGTGAATACGGCATAAAAGCCACTTTATACATCGCAACCAATTCGCTTGTGGGAAAGAGAGTTAGTTTACATGAAATTGCCGAAGATATTGATTCTCCCAAAGCATTTACAGCCAAGATTTTACAACATCTTTCCAAAAATGGCATTATTACCTCTACTAAAGGTCCCAGCGGAGGTTTTGAAATAGATTTAGGTGATATGTTATCTATAAAATTAAACAAGATTGTCCAAGCATTTGATGGAGATGATATCTACAAAGGTTGTGGGTTAGGATTGAGTGAGTGTAATGACAGCAAACCTTGTCCGGTTCATTCAAGGTTTAAGGATATTAGAGAAAATTTGAGAAAAATGCTTGAAACAACGAGCATTTTGGAATTAACGAATGGGTTAAATGAAGGATTGACCTTTTTAAAACATTAATTTGAAAAAGAAACAGACAATATAAAAATTATGGAAGTAACAGATTTTTCAAAAGCACAAGGTCACTGGATTTTAGCTAAAATGGGAAAGAAAGTATTGCGTCCCGGAGGCAAAGAATTAACCGAGAAGTTGGTTTCCGGTCTTGATATACAACCTAATGATGATATAGTAGAGTTTGCGCCCGGCTTGGGGTACACCGCCTCTCTCGCATTACAAAATCATCCGCATACCTATGTAGGTGTAGATGCAGACGAAGAAGCAATTAAAATATTGAACCAAAAACTCAAAGGAGATAATGTTCAGTTTATTCTGGGGCAGGCCTCAGAAACACACCTTAAAGATGAATCCAAAGATAAAGTCTATGGAGAAGCCATGTTAACAATGCATGCAGACCATCGAAAATCAGAAATCATCAGAGAATCACATAGAATCCTTAAAAAAGGTGGATTATATGCCATTCATGAATTAGGTCTTGTAGGTGTAACAGAAGAGCTGAAAAACACTATTCAGCATGATCTTGCCCTTTGTATCAAAGTAAATGCTCGCCCTCTGACCGAAGATGAATGGAAAGCATTGTTGGAGAAAGAAGGGTTTAAAATTAAAAAGGTGTACACTAATGCCATGCATCTTTTGGAAAGCAAACGAATCTTTGACGATGAAGGTTTCTGGCGAGCTATCAAAATCACATTTAATATATTGAGAAATAAACCGGCTCGCATGAGAATTAATGAGATGAAAAGTGTATTCAAAAAACACGACAAACACATGAACTCTATTGCTATCATTGCCGAAAAAATTTAGAAATAAACAAATTATATAATCATCATGGAAATATCAAAAAATTCAATCGTAGGAGATTTGGTAGCACAAGACTACCGTGTAGCCTCAGTATTCAAGCAACAAGGAATTGACTTTTGTTGCAATGGCAATCGCTCAATCGCAGATGTCTGTCAACAAGATAATATTGCTGTAGAACCACTCATTGATGCATTGAAAGAAGCAGCACAAAACAAAGGTGGTTCAAGTATTGACTACACTTCATGGCCTCTTGACCTCTTAGCAGATTATATTGAAAAAACACATCACAGATATGTTGAAACTAAATCAAGAGAGATTATGCCATTCTTGGAGAAAATTGTACGTGTACATGGAGAAAGACATCCGGAATTGGAAACAGTAGAACAGCTGTTTAATGCGTCAGTAGGGGAGCTTGCTATGCACATGAAAAAAGAAGAATTGGTGCTTTTTCCTGCAATCAGAAAAATGGTTCAAGCAAAATTACAAGGAGTTAAATCTGATGCACCCGTTGGCAGTATTGCCGCCCCCATAAATGCAATGATGCAAGAGCATGATACTGAGGGAGAAAGATTTAGGCAGATATCCAAACTCACTCAAAATTATACAGTTCCTGCCGATGGTTGTAATACATATAAAGTTACATTATTTATGTTGCAGGAATTCGAAGAAGATTTACATTTGCACATCCATTTGGAGAACAACATTCTATTCCCAAAATCAATAGAAATGGAAGCTCAGATGGCTTAAGAACGAAACCTTTATAAAACAAAAATAAATAAATCAAAAATGAAAAAATCAATTTTAACCCTTGCAAGTGTAGCATTCTTATTTGCTGCTTGTAACAACACACCTGCTACCGAAACAACTGAAACAACTCAGGACACAACTGCAACAACTGCACCTGAAACACCTGCTGCTCCTGCACAAGAAGAAGCTGCTGCACCTGCAGTTGCTGAAGTTACTATTGAAGGTAACGATCAAATGAAGTTTAACCTTACTGAAATCAAAGTAAAAGAAGGTCAAACTGTAAAACTTACGCTAAACCACGTGGGTAAAGCTCCTAAAGCTGTTATGGGACACAATCTTGTAATACTAGCTTCTGGCGTTGACATGATGGCTTTTTCTAAAGATGCAATCAGTGCTAAAGCTACTGATTATATTCCTGAAAAAGATTTGAAAAACATCATTGCTCACACCAAGTTAATTGGTGGTGGAGAAAGTGATGTAATTGAATTTCAAGCACCAGCGAAAGGAACTTATGATTTCTTATGTTCTTTCCCCGGTCATTCTGCTCTAATGAAAGGTAAATTTATCGTAGAATAATAAATAACAAAAAATAAAGGTTTGAAAAAGGGGCTGTGTAAGCCCCTTTTTTATTGCTTTAAGAATATCTTTGAACCTTAGAAAAGTGTACAATTGTTAGCAAAGCTCAATTTATATTTAAAATTGATTTTTGAAAACGCAAAAATGGCGTTTCAGACCTTGTTGAACAACAAAGTGCGTTCAATTTTATCGGTCAGTGGAATCAGCATAGGTATATTCTCCATTGTTACTGTATTTACAATTATTGATTCATTTGAATTACAAGTTAAAAACAGCCTCGCATCCTTGGGTAAAAGTGTTATTTATATTGAAGTATTTCCTTGGGAAACCGAAGAAAAGCAAGAATACCCATGGTGGAAATTTATCCAACGCCCCGACCCGACCATTCAAGAATTGCAATTATTAGAACAATCGCATGTTTCAAATATCATTGATGCCATCAGCTACAAGTTGACATACCCGTCTGCTACACTCATCAATATTGATAACGGAGTTAATGCCAATGGTATTGATATGCTTGGTGTTTCGTATGCTTTCAATCAGATTCAGGATTTAAAGATAGCGTATGGACGTTATTTTTCTGAACAAGAATGTAATTTTGGTAGTCCGGTTATTGTTTTGGGCAATAAAGTTGCAACACAACTTTTTGACAATGCTGAAAATGCACTTGGTAAAAATGTCAGAATTGCAGGCAAATTACTACAGGTCATTGGTGTCATGGAGTATGACGGGGAAAATATGATTGACAATTCCTCCGATGAGAACGTATATGTACCCGTGTCATTGATGGATGATATAATTGGGCAAAACATACGTTCATTTAATCCTCAAATAATGGTAAAAGCCAAAGACGGTGTGTCTATTGATGCGCTGGCAAATGAGATTAAAGGCGCTATGAGGTCAATCAGAAGATTGCAGCCTAATGAAGATGATAATTTTGCTATCAACAAGGTTACTTTTCTAATCCAGTTTTTAGATGAATTCTTTGTTAAAATGAATCTTTTTGGGTTGATTATTGGTGGATTTGCTTTACTGGTAGGCGGTTTTGGTGTTGCCAATATTATGTTCGTATCTGTCAAAGAAAGGACAGGCATTATTGGTATTCAAAAGGCATTGGGTGCAAAAAGGTTGTATATATTAACTCAGTTCTTGACAGAAGCCATAGTACTATGCGTGCTGGGGGGTATTATCGGGATTGCTTTTGTTTTCTTACTCACGTTTGCCGCTAACATTTTTCTCGCACATGCAGGAGATGTAAGTTTTAGAATTTATCTGACTATGAGTAATTTTACAAGCGGAATTATGTTCTCCATTATCACCGGAATTGTTGCAGGTATTATCCCTGCGTGGGTTGCTGCTAAACTTATGCCGGTAAAAGCTATAAGGTTTAATGGTTAAAAATTATGCTCCAATTCGATAAAGAAAATATATACCCAAAGCATGCTGGAATTTATTTTCTGTGATCTCGAATATAGGTTCAAACCTTAAGTTAAGGCTCAGATTATTATTAATTAAAGGTTTTGAGTATATGAATCTGAAGAATATTAATTCTCGCTCCCTTTGAAGGGTGTAATAATTCTCATAGTTAAAACTATTAAACAAAGGAGTACCCAATGATGAGAAATACTCCCAACCTTTCCAATAACTTGCAATAAAAGAAAAGTGCTGATGGGTAATACCGCCATTTAGGTATATGCCCATACCGTTTTTATAAGGTTGAGTAAGCACTAAAGAATGGTCTAAGGCATGCAGAAAATAGGGTTGGAACGTCCATTGCAACTTTTCTTTTTTTCCATAAGTAATATCTAAACCAAATGCATTATTGGTGTGATTGACAAGGGGAAGCCCCACAGAGGAACCTCCTCGGTGTTGATTTGTCATTTGAGCAATTATTTTTGCTAGAAATGAGGCTTCTTCATTTCCCGTTAAAAAATAATACAAAGAAATACCCGACTCCAAAATTTCTTGTTGTTTAGTTTTGGCATTGACAGTTTGACGCCAATTTAACCAGATGTCAGCAAAAAAGCGTTTGTCGTGATGGATGATTTGAAAACCGTTTTCTATTCTATCATACAGCCCTCTTTCAAATTGATAGAGAGGCTCAATCAATCTGTGCTCCAGACCTCCGTAGAGTGTACCAAAAACAATATGGGTATGTTTGATTTGATAATCTAAGGTAAAGGTTGTCTGCATATTTGCAAATCGGTTTTCGCCAAAATTCTTTTCTAAATACAAGCCGCCTTTCAGCCTGAAATCTTTATTTATAAAGGGTTTCCAAACAAGGGTGGGGTAGAATTGATAGCCGAAATAAGTAGCACCAGGTTCAATATTGCTGAAGTACTCGTTGTTTTTAACAAAAAATAATGATTGAAAATCTAAATAAAGCTGTTGGGATAGTTTGTGAAAAGGATTAAAAGCAGATTTGCCACTTTCTTTGTTAATCCTATCCGGTATAATGTTCTTTTCATTTTGTAATACAAAAAAAGACTCATTAGGCAACTGTGCAAAAACGTTCCCTAAGCTAAGCAGAAAAAATCCAAGACATAATAAATAATTTCTCACTTGATAAGTAGGTAATACTATTTGTCAACATCTGCCGGAACCTCAGTGGGAGGTGTGTCAACAGGAGCAACCGGTGTATTTTTTTTACCTTTTTTAGAATTCTCTTTCTTGTTTCGCTCGCCCGGAGGTATATAGTCCGGTGAACAAGGATTCTTTTTGTCTTTTCCATAGGCAAAAACAAAGTTTATACCTGTTCTCAAATGCACAGATCTTCTTTCAAGCGGATTGAAAAAAAGAACCTCCGCATTATTACTAAGAATCCACCATTGTATAGGTCCCAAATTGGCTGCAAACCCAAGCCCTATATTGGATATTTGTCGATTGATTAAGCTGATATTTCCTTGCATATTGAGTATTCTGCCTAATCTTACCTGACCATTTACAGACCAAGCAGTACTGAACCTCTTGTTTGCAATTTCACCATACATCATTGCACCTACGCGGTTTCCCCTAAACAGCTCATAAGAACCGGAAAGATATATCTTAGGAATTAGGTTAGTTCTGTATTTTGGAGAGTTTTCTTCTGCCAAATCAAAGGTGGTTTTAATGGTATCAACAAGTTTTTTAAACATGTCGGAATTTCCGGAAAGAGTATTGCCGTCAAAGCCGTTGAATGTAAATGTCTTATTTTGTGATTTGTTATAATATCTTTTGCCACCGTCAACCCAGTTTAAATAGCCGATATCAATTACCGATGCTGTCAATAAAAGTTTTTTGTCAAGCATTAAATAGGTTGCCCCCAAATCCATACCTACTCCATTATTTTTGGATGTAAATAAACTTGAAGGACTAAAATTACTGTCATTAAATGGCAGAGTAGTTCTAAAATCCAAATCATTATCAAATGTAACTTGATAGTATTCCGGATTGGTAGTAATGTTCAATTTAGCTTGTTTAGTATAAACATTTGCAATTCCTTTTAAATATTTCACGCGTGCACCAACCGATAAATTACAATTAAGTTGATAGGCAGCACCGGCAGAGAAGTCCAAGTATGCCGTGCTATTCACTCGAAAACCGCCAATATTCATTGATTTGCCAACATTGTTCTCATGTAGATTTCCCTGTATTAAGAAAGCAAACAAATCATAAGGGTAGTTCATTCTAAATTGAAATTTTTCTGCTACAGCTGCATGGACAAACAGTTTTGGTGTAACGCGCACACCGAATGAGAAGTTCAATAATTGGTCAAGCTTAGTTGCATTGTTCCTTCTCATGCTCTCCAAAAATTTATTGGTTGACCAAACAAAACTGTCGGAATTTTGGTCAAACCTTCTTAAATCGTTTACCGCAAAACTGTTAGAGAAGCCAAAGCCTACGTCATACATCGTAAAGTAAAACCTCGTAATTGGGTTGAGTGCAGGGTTAAGGGAATGTCTTTGTCCCAAAAATTCCATGTTATGCAAAGTAAGTTCTTGTGCACTCATTGTAGAACTAATAGCCATAAACACGGCTAACAAAATAGAATTTAATGTTAACTTTTTCATGACTCTTACTTAGATTTAATGGTACCTTTTGCTTTTACCTTGACACCCGCTTTAATGACAATTTTATCTTCAGGATAAACTTTCACAGGAGTGTTGCCATTATTGAATGACAATGCTTCAGCTTTGATGATGATTTTATTGACATTCTTAGCATTGAGTTTCTTAAGTAATGTCTGATCGACTCTGAAAAATGTAGTTTTTCGGGCTGCATTGACAACTTTGCCGTTTACATCAACGGTGGCCGCAGGAATCACATGAGTTTTGTCTAAATCAGAAAAGAGTGAATCTACTCTGAAACCATTGGTTGAGTCAATAAAATAAATTTGAAATTTGAGCCCCACAGCCAGCGTATTTTCAATGATGAGTTTAATCTCGGCATATTCTAAGATATCAGCATCTTTGGGCGGGGTGAAGACAGCAGTATCTTCAAATCCGAAGTTTTTGAATGAACCATAGAAAGGGAGTTCAATTTCTGAAATCATTGTAACCCGGCTGGTGTCTAATGCAAAATTCTTGGTTATTCCTCCCGGATTAATTACTGCTCCGGCTCCAAAGTGCACTTCTGAGATTTTAGATTCAATGAGTTGTTTTACATTTACTTCAGGTGATTTGAGCGTTAGTTTACTCCTTTTGGTTTCAAATATTTGAGCAGGCCTGTCAATGATAAAAGGGAGAGAAACTCCGGAAATAGGAGTTATCGTTCCGTCTTGCTCTTTTGCTTCAAAGGGTATGAGGGAATTTATTTGAACTGCCATTCCGTAGGTGTTGTCAAAATATAAATTCAGGCGCGGATCTTCTACTGTAATATTTCCTTCGCCTGATGCCAATTCGAATAATTTGATATCAAGTGTTTTGGCTGGAATGAGCATGGGTGAGTTTCCAAAGTACCCATGTATTTTTTTGAATTTTTGATTTTGAAACTTCAGGTCATAACTTACTTTTTGACCGGCACTGAGTACATCAAGCGGTGAGTTTTTATCAAGTCTGACAACCATCTTTACACGTAATCTGTTGGTGTTCGACCCGTTCAATGTCAAATCAGCCTTGTATCCGTTGAGAGCCGTGTTGTTGGAAGAAGTGCTTGAAGCAGGAATATTGAAATTATCTGTATATGCACTTCCGCTTGGGTTAAACAAACTTTCTAATTTAAAAGAAATATTGACCGGTATAGTTAAAGAAGATGTTAATGCAATATTAAATGTACCTTCCTTGTATAAAATGGAATCTATTTCATAGGGATTTAATCCTAATACCCAATCAAAAGTGCTGCTGTCATATACCGATGTTCCAACAGAAGCTGAGTTAAAGGCGACTACTGCTGACGGAGATATGGGCATATTATTGCTAAATGTTTGATCTGTCAATACAATGTAATCATTACCAATTAATGAGGATGAATTCTGTCCTGCAATATAGCTTATGTAGCCATCATCATTAATAAACACTTGGTTTAAAGAGTCGAATCGCCTCAATATACGCATCGAAGTGAATTCGTCATTAAAGAGTGCTATACCATAGGTGCCGTCAATTTCCACACCTTGTGATTTTGAGAAATCAAAATCTGACTCTTTAATACATCCCCACAGAGAGACAGATAAAATAAATGATAAGAGTAATTTATTTTTCATAGACTTTATGTTTGAAAATAATTCAACAAATTTATAAATAAACACTTTACCTCTACTTGGTATGGGTAAATTATTTGAGATTCTTTAAAACTTCAATAGCATAAAACAAGTTGGACACATTGTGTACGTGCAATATCAAAGATTTTATACTTTGTTTTAGATTGAATTTAGTTGGATGTTGAGTAATATACGCCAAGAGATTTTGGAAAGCATTGCTGTTGAAATAGGTGTTTTGTGGATTTGCAGGAAGATAGATTTTCATCTCATTGTTTGCCAATGTAATTTTTTCAAATCCGAGTTCTTTGCCTTTCCATTTCAATCGTATGGTTTCTATTAAATCAAGTGTGCTTTGAGGGATTTTGCCAAATCTGTCTTCTAAGTTTTGAGTAAATAATGCCAAATCTGAATCATTATCAATGGCAGAAAGCTCTTGATAGAGTGCAAGTCTTTCTGATATTTGACTGATATAGTGATCGGGGATGAGCATTTCATAATCTGTTTCAACCACACAATCTCTAGATTTAATATTTTCAGGCTGATTCTCAAACAAGTCCTTAAATTCTTCTTCTTTGAGTTCCCCCACAGCTTCATCCAAAATTTTGTGATACATATCAAACCCGATTTCAGAAATAAAACCACTCTGTTCACCTCCCAATAAATTGCCCGCTCCTCGTATATCCATGTCGCGCATAGCAATCTGAAAACCACTGCCCAAATCCGAAAACTCTTCTATGGTTTTGAGTCTTTTTCTTGCTTCTTCTGTCAGCGAAGAAAGTGGGGGAGCTAATAGGATACAATAGGCTTTGGTATTTGACCTGCCAACTCTGCCGCGCATTTGGTGCAAATCACTCAAGCCGAACATGTGCGCATTGTTAATAATAATAGTGTTCCCGTTGGGTATATCCAGCCCGGTTTCAATGATGGTTGTGGAAATCAATACATCATAATCACCTTCAATAAATCGTATCATGGTTTTTTCCAACTCGTTACCGTCCATTTGACCATGAGCAATGGCAATGCGAATGTCAGGCATTTCGTTTTCAATCATTTCACGTAGTGTTTCAATGTCTTTGACTCTGTTGTGCACAAAAAAGACCTGTCCGCCACGACTGACTTCTTTGTCAATGGCATTGATGATTATATCTTTGTTAAAAACATGAAGTTCAGTTTGGATAGGTTGGCGATTAAGTGGTGGAGTATTGATGACTGATAAATCTCTTGCGCCCATTAATGAGAAGTGTAATGTGCGTGGAATTGGTGTTGCTGTTAGGGTCAAGGTGTCCACATTGACACGTAGTTCTCGTAATTTTTCTTTGGCACTTACTCCGAATTTCTGTTCTTCGTCTATTATTAATAAGCCTAAGTCCTTGAATCTGACATCTTTCCCCAATAATCTATGCGTACCTATAATAATATCTATCTTTCCTTCGGTCAGTTTTTTAAGCGTTTCTTTCTGGTCTTTGGTTGATTTGAAGCGGTTGATGAATTCTACAGAAACGGGCAAACTCTCCATTCTTTCACTAAATGTTCTGTAATGTTGATAGGCGAGGATGGTTGTGGGTACCAGAATTGCTACCTGTTTGCCATCAACCACCGCTTTGAAAGCAGCCCTAATGGCAACTTCTGTTTTGCCAAAACCGACATCGCCACATAGCAGCCTGTCCATTGGCTGAGTTTGCTCCATGTCTTTTTTGACTTGCTCGGTTGCTGTGGCTTGATCCGGTGTGTCTTCATACATAAAGGAAGCTTCTAATTCGTTCTGCAAATAATTGTCGGGGCTGAATGCAAATCCGGGTTGCGATTTGCGAGCCGCATACAGTTTGATTAACTCTCTGGCAATGTCCTTGACATTACGCTTGGTGTTTGATTTTTGTTTTTCCCAGACCCCGCTACCCAGCTTGTGTACTTTGGGTGCAGTACCTTCTTGTCCGGAAAAACGAGATATTTTGTGCAAAGAACTGATGCTCACATAAAGCATGTCATTATCTCTATAAATGATTTTGACAACTTCTTGCATTTTACCTTTTACATCCATTTTTTGCAACCCTGCAAACTTGCCGACTCCATGGTCTATATGGGTAACAAAATCACCTATTTTCAAATCTTTTAGCTCTTTGAGCGTAAGGGCTGCATTTTTGTTGATTCTACCATGTTTATTTTTGAACCGGTAAAAGCGGTTGAAAATCTGATGTTCTGTATAAACCGCGATTTTTAAATCTTTATCCAAAAAACCCGATGATAAAGCGTGATACATTGGCTCAAAAGGAATAATGCGCTGTTTATCTTTGATAATGGCTTCGAGCCTTTCTAATTGCCTTGGCTGGTCAGAAAAAATCAGGTTCTTAATGCTTAAAACTTCATTTTCTTTGAGATGATTCAAAGCGAGGTCTAAGCCTTTTCCAAAAACAGGTTGAGGACTTTGATTGAAATTAATTTCATGATTGGGTTTTAGTTTGAAATAAGAACCAAATTCTAATACGGGATAGTTACATAACTCTCTGAGTGTTTGTTCATGATTTATAAAAACAGATTCATCCGTTACTTCTTTCTCAATGTTCTCAAGTATCCAAGACAGGTCTTTGGTAACAACGATGGTGTTTAATTTGAGATAACTGAAAAATGTTTGTGTGTTTTGCTCAGTTTGTATTTGACTGATATTGGGCACAAGTTTAAACCATCGAACATTCTGAATAGACAGTTGTGTTTCAGGTGAGAAAGAGCGAATAGATGCTATAGAATCCCCATCAAACTCAATACGATAGGGAAGGTTGGAGTTGAGTGAAAAGATGTCAATAATGGAGCCGCGTATAGCAAAATGTCCCGGTTGGAAAACAAAATCTTCACGTTCATACCCTTGTTCAAAGAGGATTTCCATCATAAAGTCCAAGTCAGGACTGTCACCTACATTAATAGTATAAGTTTTGTCTTCTAACGCCTCTCCTGAAATGGTTTTTTCGGCAAGTGCTGCTGGATAAGTAACAATGAGCAAAGGTTTGTTGCTAAGGTTAATTCTTTCTAATGAAGAAGTTCGCAGTTGCAGTTTGTCAGAATCTTTTTCAGAGGCGTCAAAATGCTTTTTGCAAGAGTCAAACAACATGACTGTTTGTCTCTCCATCTCCAGATTTTCTAAATCATTTCTAAAATATTCAGCTTCTTCTTCATTAGGAAGCACTATCAGAAAATGACTTTTTAAATGATTGAACAATGCACTCAATAGTATTGGGACTGCGGAACCGGAGATTTTATTTAGATGAATACTTTTCCCGTTGGGACGTAGAAATTCGTCCATCCCTTTGACAGCAGGATGAAATTCAAACAGGTGCTTTAACTCACTAATCTTCACTTACACAATGTTTCAATCCACAGGGGTAGAAGAAACGGGCAGCAAAGATATTATGATATGGCATTCAAATTCAAGTCAAGCACAAGGGATTGAGTTTAAAAAGAAAAAATAAAGCTAAATAGGTGGTTATATTTGCAAACTCTTTTGAATTAAACTGTTTTGAAAATTCTGATTGTAGCCAACAGATTCCCGTTTCCGCCTCATAGAGGCGATAAACTTAAGATTTATAATCTTGCCCAAAAACTATCAAAAAAGCATGAGTTGATATTGGTTACATTTACGCAAGACAAACAGGATTTGGCAAATCTCCATCAATTGAATAATATCTTTTCCAGAATAGAGACTATTCATCTGCCCCAATGGAAGTCAGTTTTGTCGTCTGCGCGTTTCATCATAGACAAAAGCCCATTGCAGGTTTTATATTTTCGATCTTTAGCATTCAGAAAACTACTTAAAAAAGTTGTTGAAGAAGAACAGCCCGATGTGGTACACGTTCAGCACTTGCGCATGTCGCAGTATTTGCCCGAATTGGCTCAAATTCCGGCATTGCTCGATTTGCCCGATGCGTTTAGTATGTATTGGGAACGCAGAATGAAACAAGCCGGTAATCCTTTTAGAAAGTGGTTTAATTCTATGGAGTTTCATAGGGTTGAGAAATATGAGCAAATACTCAAAAAGTACAATCTTTGCACAGCGTGTTCTTCTGAGGATGTCAATTATTTAAAGCGTAAGCATGGATTAG
Organism: Bacteroidota bacterium; assembly: GCA_023957335.1. Taxonomy (NCBI): domain Bacteria; kingdom Pseudomonadati; phylum Bacteroidota; species Bacteroidota bacterium. The sequence continues at coordinate 242,327 of JAMLHC010000005.1, forward strand.
ATAATATCAAAGTTTTCCCCAATGGAGTAGATACAACTACGTTCGGCCCCGGAGCCGGACATGATTACTCCCAAAATCAGATTTTGCTTTTTACGGGCAATATGAATTATGCACCCAATGTGGACGGGGTTTCTTATTTTGTAAAAGAGATATTTCCCTTGATATTGGAAAAACATCCACAAGCAAGATTTGTTATAGCCGGTCAAAAACCTGTTAAATCAGTGCTGTCACTTGCCTCGGACAATGTCGAAGTTACCGGATTTGTTCATGATATTTCTGATTGTTACCGCAAAGCAGCCATCGTTGTTGCGCCACTTAGAATAGGTGCCGGAACACAAAATAAAGTATTGGAGGCATTATCAATGGCAGTGCCGGTGGTCTGTACTAACGTTGGCTTTGAAGGATTAGGCATTCAATCCGGTGAAGGTGCTTTTATGGAGACTGACAAAATTGCCTTTGCTGAAAGGGTGAATGAGCTGCTATCTAATGAAGAACTGCGTAAAAAAACCGGTTTGGCTGGAAAAGAGATAATAGCTCAAAAATTTGATTGGGATGTAGTAGCTCAACTTTTAGAAAAATATTTTAAAGAGATAGTTCATGGGTAAGATTCGTTTCTTTGGAGCTGTTATACTCCTTTCTCTCATTATTCAGGCAGCAAACTTTGGTGATGCAAAATCCATGTTTGGAGACTCTGCATTTACGGTTTTTAAGATGTTGAATAATGAAAATATTCCGGTTGAACATAACCGTTATTTTGGTGCAATCGTAAATGTTCCTGCTTATTTAGGTGTCAAAATGGATGCCCCTGTTTCCTTGATTTTTCAACTCTATGCAGTTGGTCCATGGCTGTTGATGATAGGGATTTTCAGTTTGTTGATATATTTGAAAAGACCTATTGAAGCGTTGACTTTGGTTATCACACATGTATGGTTTATGAGAGAGAGTTTCTTTATTACTACCGAAGTCCCTGCTGCCGGTGCATTTGCTTTGCTATATAGTGTTTTTCTTTGGTGGGATAAGTCAATGGAAGTTAAGTTTAGTTGGTTGCCTATGGTTCTGGGCTTTTTGGGAGTGGCAGGAGCATTGTTCTCGCACCCTATCGGATTAATTTTTATTGTTTTTTTACTGGGATGGAAAATCGTGCAAAGCATTGATAAAGTTAGAAGATGGTGGATATATGCTTTGCCTGTCGTGCTTATTTTTAGTTTGAAATATTTTCTGTTTCAATCCTCTTCGTATGAAGATTCTTTCTTTACCAAGGTATTTTCAGATTTGACCTGGGTGGGAAATTTTAATGAATTATATTCTGTAGATTTTTTCTTTAGGGCTCAGAATGGGATATATATTCTGCTAATCATGTTTTGGATTATGGGTCTGTTCCGACTTAATACTCCTGATTCAAGGGTCGCATTTTTTGCAAGTTTGATTGGGATGCCTCTTTTGTGGGTATTAGTGATGGTTACATTTAAGGATGGAGATGTTAATCCTATGATGGAAAAAAGTTATCTGGCGATTGTGTTGCCGGTAGTTTATATTTTCATTTTCAGGACTTATCAGTTGTTTAAAGGTATGGGCGGATTATTGTTTATTGCTATCTGGATTATCAGTCTCGGTAGTATTAGCAAAATAATACAAACCGGTAACGATGTTTTTGAAAACCGCCTCGAACATTTGGAAAGACTTGTCAAGATTCAACAGCGTATAGGACCTGATAAGTTTTATGTGAAAAGAGAACAGATTAAAGATGAAATTTGGCTGACACATTGGGCTCTGCCATTTGAGACCCTATTAATGTCGCTCGATAAAAATGGAATTGGCAGTCTTACAGTGTTGGACTTATCTACACGAAATTCCTCCGAATTATTACCTAATCAATACTATGGACCTGATTGGTATGGCGGATGGGATGTAAAATCTCTTAACAAAAAATATTTCAAACTGACCCCATCTGATTGGGTAGAAATTGAGAACCTAAATTACATTAAGGATAAGTAAGAAGTAAATTTCAGGTCTTTTTGTCTTTTTTTTCTTTCATTTGCTTTCTGTATTCTATATTTCAGGTCATTTAGTCATAAAATTTCATTTGGTCTGATATTTTCCCAGACAATTTCAAAATAATCAAACTAAAATGAATTTTGAAAAATTCACCATTAAAGCGCAACAAAGTATTCAAGCAGCACAGCAGAATGCTTTTAACAGACATCACACAGCCATAGAGCCGGTGCATTTACTTTCAGGGCTTTTTCAAGAAGCAAAAGAAGTATTAGAATTTGTATTCCAAAAAGCAGGTGTTCATGCAGGCAGGATTGAACAAACAACAGAATCATTATTAAAATCGCTACCTACCGGAAATGCAGATAATAACATGTATCTTTCTCCGGATGCAAACAAAGTATTGATGGAGGCAGGAAGAATTTCCGGCAAAATGGGCGATGAGTTTACTTCAACTGAACATATTCTTCTGGCATTGATTGAGGTGAAAAGTAATGTTTCAGAAATGTTGAAGGATGAGGGGTTGAGCAAAAACATAGTTGAAAAATCCATTACTGAACTACGCAAAGGAGCCAAAGTAACATCGCAATCAGCCGAAGAGCAATATAATGCACTTGGCAAGTACGCCATTAATCTTAATTCGCAAGCATCTAAAGGAAAATTAGATCCCGTTATCGGAAGGGATGATGAAATCCGTAGAGTGTTGCAAATACTATCTCGTAGAACCAAAAATAACCCAATATTGATAGGAGAACCCGGTGTAGGAAAAACTGCTATTGCGGAAGGTTTGGCTCATAGAATCATCAAAGGAGATGTTCCGGAGAATCTTAAATCCAAAGTGATTTACTCCTTGGATATGGGAGCCTTGATTGCCGGAGCAAAATACAAAGGCGAGTTTGAGGAAAGATTGAAAGCAGTAGTAAACGAAGTGATTTCAGCTTCGGGTGAAATCGTTTTGTTTATAGATGAAATTCACACATTGGTTGGAGCCGGGAAAGGCGAAGGGGCAATGGATGCTGCAAATATTTTGAAACCCGCTTTGGCAAGGGGAGAGTTGAGAGCCATAGGAGCAACAACCTTAAACGAATATCAAAAGTTTATCGAACAAGATAAAGCGCTTGAAAGACGTTTCCAAAAAGTCTATGTGGATGAGCCCTCACCCGAAGACGCTGTTTCTATTTTGAGAGGATTAAAAGAAAGATATGAAGTACATCATAAAGTCAGGATTAAAGATGAAGCTATTGTGAGCGCGGTTGAGCTTTCATACCGATACATATCGGACAGGTTTTTGCCGGACAAAGCCATTGATTTGCTTGATGAAGCTGCTTCCAAACTCAGAATGGAGATTGATTCAGTGCCGGTTGAGTTAGATGAACTCAATAGAAAAATCATGCAATTAGAAATTGAGCGTGAAGCGTTGAAGCGTGAAAATGACACTCTTAAATTGGAAGAACTCAACAAGGAACTTGCTAATATCACGGAGAAACAGACTGCATTAAAAGCAGAATGGCAAAAAGAAAAAGCCATCGTTGATGCAATACAGGCATTAAAGAAAAGAATAGAAGAGTTGAAATTAGAGGCTGAACAAGCAGAACGTAACGGAGACTATGGGAAAGTGGCAGAAATACGCTATGGACGTATGCTTGAAACGCAAAAAGAACTTGAGTCCAAACAGTCAGAACTTGCTGAAATCCAGAAAGACTCTTCAATGGTAAAAGAAGAAGTAACTGCTGAAGAAATAGCAGAAGTAGTATCGAAATGGACGGGCATACCCGTGCAAAAAATGATGCAAACCGAAAGAGAAAAACTCTTGCATTTGGAAGACGAATTGCACAAAAGAGTTGTAGGACAGGATGAAGCTATAGAATCTGTTGCCGATGCTGTGCGCAGAAGCAGGGCAGGCTTGCAAGACCCAAAACGACCCATAGGCTCTTTCATTTTCTTGGGTACGACCGGAGTGGGAAAAACCGAGTTGGCAAAGGCATTGGCAAACTATCTGTTTGACACAGAAGATGCTATGGTTCGCATTGACATGAGTGAATATCAAGAGAAACATACGGTGAGCAGATTGATTGGCGCGCCTCCCGGTTATGTTGGGTATGATGAGGGCGGACAGCTGACTGAGGCGGTACGCAGAAAACCTTATTCTGTTATTTTGCTCGATGAAATCGAAAAAGCACATCCAGATGTTTTTAATATACTCCTACAGGTATTGGATGATGGTCGATTAACTGATAACAAAGGACGGAGAGCAGATTTTAGAAATACCATTATCATCATGACTTCAAATATTGGCTCCCATATCATTCAAGAAAATTTTGAAGAAATGAGCAAAAACAACCATGACGAAATCATGGCAAAAACTAAGTCTGAAGTCTTTGAATTACTGAAAAAAACACTCAGACCAGAGTTTTACAATAGAATTGATGAAATTGTCATGTTCGAACCTTTGAGTAGAAACAATATCAGTTCCATCGTAAAAATCCAGTTGGATATATTGAAACAAAGACTTGCAGAAAGTGGTATTGAGTTTGAAGCCACAGAAGAAGCTATTGACTGGTTAAGTCAATTAGGTTATGACCCTCAATACGGTGCCAGACCTCTCAAACGAGTAATTCAAAAAAGAGTGTTGAATGAACTTTCAAAAAAGATTTTAGGAGGAACTGTAAGCAAAGATAAGAAAGTGATTTTGGATACATTTGACAATCAGTTTGTGTTCAAAAATTAAGAAAGTAAAAGTGTTCAAAAGTGTATGATTTGCTGATTGGGGGATAAAATTTCTTTCTTGTATTATTTCTTGGCACAAAACTTGAAAAAACATAGATAAAAGGAGAAAATTATGAAAACCACAGATCAAAAACACTTTGTTAGAACTTATTTCTTTCCCCTAATTTTAACCTTAGCTGTTCTTTGGGAAGGAAGTGTGGCTATGAAAACTTCTGTTTTTCAAACACCCAATTCTACACAGGTTCAGGCTAATAATGGTGATTATATATATCGTACAATTGAAAATACTGCATTTCAAGAAGGGGAAAAACTTAATTTCAGAGTCCACTACGGAATCATTAATGCAGCCAATATACAAATGGAAGTGGCTGCCGGAAATCAAGGTTTTGACAGACCGGAAGAGTTAAAAGGCAGAAAAGCTTACCATGTTATTGTGCAAGGAAGTACCATTAAGGCTTTTGACTGGGCTTTTAAAGTGCGCGACAGATTTGATTCATGGATTGACGAAGATGCACTCGCACCTTTGAAATACAGTAAATCTGTATTGGAGAATAATTATACCGATCAAGACTTGGTATATTACAGACATGTATCAGGGAAACTTAATGGCAAAAAAGGTAATTTAGATATTCCAAGCTACACACAAGATATTGCTTCTGCATTGTATTATGCCAGAAACATTGATTTTAAGAATGCTCATAAAGGTCAGGTATTTCCTATTGACGTTTATTTGGATAATCAAATTTATAATCTGAACTTCAAATATGAAGGAATTGAAACTATAAAATCAGACATTGGCAAAGTAAAATGTTATAAACTCAAACCACGCCTTGTGGTGGATAGGGTTTTCAAAGACGAAGACGATATGACTGTATGGATTTCTGCTGATGAAAACAAAATTCCTGTGCGTGTTCAGTCTGAAATTCAAGTAGGAAGTCTTAAAATTGATTTGACAAGTTATTCAGGTTTAAGAAACAATTTTGCTTCTAAGCTGAAATAAAAGAAATCTACTTGTAAGAGATTCAATGCAAGGTCATCAATGAATTTCTTTTTTGATATTTTCAGTTATTTCGGCTACTACCGGACAGATGAGTGAGTTTCTGAAAGTAATATCAAGAATCTGGTGTATGTTTTTGCGGTCAGTATGCGGGTATTCTCTGCATGCTTTAGGACGCACCTCATAGATTGAACAATAATTGTCTTTGCCCAGAAAAGGACATGGAGCAGTGTTTAACACCCAATCGTCATCTTCATCAATATGCAAGTATTTCTCTGAAAACTCAGATGGACGCATACCTAAATACTTGGCAATACGATTGATATCAACATCTCTAAATATTGGGGATGTCGTTTTGCAGCAGTTAGCACATTGCAGACAGTTAATATGTTCAAATGCTTGTTCGTGTTGGCGATGAAACAAAGTGTCGAGTTCTTTTCTTCTCGCCAGATTTCGATAAAATTTTTGATTCTCTTTCTTTTTCTGACGTGCAGCCTCTAATAATTTTTTATATGAATCAGGCATTTCGGACATGGTACAAGATTAAGGGCATTTTGGGAATATTAAACCTCTTTTATAGCCAAAAATAAAAGGCATTAGTCTTAACTTTGCCCACAATGAACAAAGCTATATACCATTTCTTTACAGACGATCACAGAGAAATCGAAGAGTTGCTGAATGATGCAGATTCATTGCCTGTGGAAATCAAACCGGAACCTTATAATCAATTTAGAACTCGATTGTTAACACATATCAAAATGGAAGAGAAGGTGCTTTTTCCTGCTGCACAAGAAGCAAATGGTGGCATTCCTTTGGAATTGCAAGCAAAATTGAGATTAGACCATGGTGCTATTACCGCATTGATGGTGCCGCCACCAAACAAAGACTTGATTAAGGTTATCCGCTTTGTATTAGAAGTGCACGACCGTTTGGAAGAAGATCCGGGAGGTATGTATGATATTTGCGAAAGCCTGACGCTGAAAAGAACAGAAGAACTTTTGCAAACGCTACGAAATATACCCGTTGTCCCCGTTGTCAAACACAATCCCGAACCTTTTGCTTTGGAATCGGCAAAGAGGTCGCTTATAAGAGCAGGGTTTGACTTTGATAGTATTATAAGTCAAATAAATTCTGAACAAGGATTTTGATGGTGGAAAAACAAAATAAACTGAGCATATTGTAGCTTTATATTTGTTGCCTTAATGGATAAAATTAGAGTAGGAATATTTTTTGGAGGAAGGTCGCGCGAGAGAGAAGTGTCATTTGCGGGAGGGCGCACTGTATATGACAATTTGGATAAAACCTTGTTTGATGCAATTCCGGTTTTTGTTGATAGTTTTAATCAGTTTATTGTTTTAGAATGGAATTATATCTATAAAGGTACAATTAGAGATTTTTATCCCCCAACTGAGTTTTTGCCCGCACTTCCTGAAAAAATACAGATTTATGCTGAAAGTCTGGACATGACGGATTCAGACAAAGCCCGCATGGCTGCTAAAATAGGACGGATTATTCAGCCCCAAGATTTTAAAAAGGAATTTGATTTTGCTTTTCTTGCCTTGCACGGCAGTTACGGAGAAGACGGCTCAATACAAGGTTTGTTGGAATGGTATGATATTCCATACTCTGGCAGTGGAGTATTCGGAACTGCCCTCGGCATGAATAAACGCCTGCAAAAGCAACTCGCCCCTCATGACAAAGGCTTCAATATGTTACAATGTCAAAGTATTGACAAAAACAATTGGTTCGGACGCGATTTTAACAGACAATTATTTTATCAAAAAATCAAAAATGAAATAGCCTTCCCAATTGTTGTTAAATCAGCCAACCAAGGCTCCAGCATTGGAGTTTCTTTTGTTAAAGAAGATAATTTTAAGGACTTTGAACAAAAAGTGAATCGTTCATTTTTTTGTGAATATATTGAGTCTAAGCAATGGCGTACTTATTCCGAAGAACAAAAGCTAAACTTTGTCCGCGAACTAATTGACCTGCGCTCAGGTATTGGATTGCCGGTTGTTGTTGAAGGAAATATTATACGCCATCCACAAATTCTATTAGATACAATTGCCAAACTTGCAGATATCCAAGAATGGGTTGAGCTTTATGCTTATGAACATGATACAGAAGTGCTTTTTGAGCCTTTTATCAAGGGTAGAGAATTTAGTTGCATAGTGTTGAGACAAGAAGATGGAACTGTAAGGGCGTTGCCTCCCACTGAGATTGTAAAAAGACAGGATTTTTTTGATTATCGTTCCAAATACCTACCTGGTTTGTCGCGCAAGATAACGCCCATGAATGTGGAATCAGCAGTCCTGTCTGCCATTCGCAACAGTTGCCAACACCTTATGAATTTCTTTGAGTTTAAGGTATATGCAAGGATTGATGGTTTTTTGACCGAAGATAATACAATCTATTTAAACGATCCTAATACAACTTCGGGGATGATGCCTTCTTCTTTCTTTTTTCACCAAGCAGCTGAAATTGGCCTTAGTCCATCGGAATTCTTAACCTATATCATTCGAACTTCCTTGACAGAACGAGCCCGAAGCAGAGGTGTGAGTTATGAAATAGATAATTTATTAGCTGTTTTGGAACAGAAGATAGGAGCAGTGCGATATAAGCAAGGAGAGCAAGAAAGGCTTGCTGTAATTTTAGGAGGTAATTCGTTTGAAAGACATATTTCAGTTGAAAGTGGTCGTAATGTTTTTGAAAAAATCAGTTCATCCGGAAAATACAATGTAGTACCGGTCTTTCTAGATTATACCCATCATGTAATGAGATTTTTTAAGTTGCCTATCAGCATGTTGCTCAAGGATAATGCAGATGATATTCGCGACAAAGTCATGAATTTTAAAGATAACCATGTACTTAATTCCATCAGAAGTGAATTTGATTCTATTACTCAAAAATATGTCAAAGGGCAGATAATATTTAAACCCGAAGAAATCAAATTAGAACAGCTACCATCCTTGTTTGAAGGGGTATTTCTTGCTTTACACGGGCGACCGGGAGAAGATGGCACTATTCAAAAGGAACTTGACCGTTTAGGTATTTATTACAATGGTTCCGGTTGGCAAAGTTCTTCTACAACCATTGATAAATATGCTACTATACAAGTATTGAAAGAAGCAGGTTTTCCTGTAACTGCTCAAAAAATGGTTTATAAATCCGATTGGATAGTCAACCCTGACAGTGTTCTTGATAGTATTGAAAGTAATTTGGTGTATCCCCTTATTCTCAAACCACATGATGATGGATGTAGTTCGGCTGTTATTAAAATCAAGAACAGAGAATCTGTCCGAAGTTTTGCCAATCTGATTTTCAGAAAAGATGACACAGAGGGCAAGTCAGACCGCACAATGTTAGGAGTAGGCGAGTGTGATGAATTTCCCATCAAGGAATCATTTTTGGTAGAATCTTTCATTGACAGTGCAGGAGCAGAGCACTTTTTGGAAATAACGGGTGGTATGTTGACAAAGTTCTCAGATACGGGCGCTGTTGAGTATCTGGTATTTGAGCCTAGTGAGGCATTGGCAGAGGGAGAAATATTGTCTCTGGAAGAGAAGTTTTTGGCAGGGCAGGGGCAGAATATCACACCTGCGAGGTATTCGCCTGACAAAGCCAAACAAATCGAAATTTCGAAGCAAGTAAAAGAACAACTGCTACGTGTGGCAAAGGTTTTAAACATTGAAGGTTATTGTCGTATTGATGCTTTTGTACGAATTTTTGCAGGCCCAAAGGTTGAGGTGATAGTAATTGAGGTAAATTCGCTGCCCGGTATGACACCTGCTACTTGTATCTATCATCAAGCTGCATTGGAAAATTTAAAACCTTTTGAGTTTATAGATAGTATTCTTAAGTTTGGCAAGCAAAGAACCGCACTAAAAACAAATGAAGAAAGAGTTTAACAACCAGCCTCCGAAACGGAGAAAGTGGCTGATATTTGGGGTGAACTCCCTTGCTGCTATTATAGTGATTCTGTGTGCAATCTGGATTTTGCAAAGGTGGATGTATAGCTATACTCGCCATGGCGAAGCCATTGAAGTCCCTAATATTGTTGGTGTGAGAATGGATAAAGCCTTGGCAATTTTGGAAGAAAATAAATTCAGGTATGAAATCATCGACTCTGTCTATAGAGACTCCATGAAAAAAATGGACATTGTAGAACAAGATCCTGCTGCCGGTAGCTTTGTAAAAAAAGGTCGCACTGTGTATCTTATAGTCAATTCACTCGAAAAACCCAAAGTACAAGTTCCTAAACTTGTGAATAAATCCCTTAATTTAGCAATGGCATTGCTCAAAAATTCAGGATTACGTGTTGGAAATGTGGAATTCAAAAAGACACTATTAGGCGATAATTTGGTGTTAGCTCAAATGTATCATGGAGATACAATACGACCTCACGTCATGGTTTATAAAGGAGCTGCCATTGATTTAATCGTAAGCGTGAAACCCGTGGATGGCGACCAATTTGACGAAAACGGCAACTATATCAACCCCCTTGATTCAATTGAAGAAGAAAACAACAATTAATAAAGACATGCGTTCTATCCTCATGCGATACCTGTTACTACCTTGCTTGTTGATTACTTTTCATATTAATGTCTTTTCACAAAATGGTATCAAACTGTTTCCCGTGCAAGTCAATCAAACTTTAATAGCTGCATCACAAGGATTGTCTTATACAGATATGCAAGTTGCCAGCCATGGCAATGCATCCAGACGTAATGCAGGTGATACACTTGTCTTGCCTTTCTTTGATGATTTTACTTCCGGTCTTGTCTATCCTGATATGCGCTTGTGGATTGACAGCTTTGTTTATGTCAACAGTAATTTCCCCATTTCTCCACCTAGCTTTGGTGTTGCAACTTTTGACAATCTTGACAAAACGGGCAAACCCTATGCTGAGCCAATGAGTATCAATACTTTTCAAGCTTGGGATACTTTAACTTCCAGACCTGTCAATCTAAAAAACTATAAGGTTGGACTTAATGAGATAGATTATCAAATTTCAGATTCCATATACCTTAGTTTCTTTTTCCAAGGCGGTGGAATAGGAGATAGACCTGAAATCCAGGATTCTTTGGTAGTACAATTTAGAATGAGAAATGGTAAGTGGTATAGCGTTTGGAACACAACACAAATTGGTGCCAACCCTTTTACACAAACATTGATTGGAGTTTTGGATTCGAACTATTTATGGGATGCATTTCAGTTTAGATTCCTTCATTACACATCAGCATTGGGAAATCTGAACCAGGTTCATGTGGATTATGTTAGAATGAACAGAAATAGAACTGCGAATGACACCTTAATCAATGATGTGGCGATAAACAAAAAACCTTGGTCTCTGCTAAAGAATTACTATGCCATGCCTTACACACATTTTGTCAGTGATTCTGTTAACCAAAAAGCAAGCAGACACACAGTCGGAGTCAGAAATAATACTGTTAATGTAATCAATACTCAATATCAATTTGAGGCTTATCACAAAAGCAATCAACTTGCTTTATTCCCATTTTCAGCCAACAGTCGCAATATTTTTGCTAATTCAGATACTACAGAGAGTTTTAACACCTTTGGTTTTGGAGCATTTCCACAAAATGAATATGCGTATATTAAAAATGTATATAAAATAAATCCACAAGCCGGTAACACTACGCCTACAAGTTATAACTCACTTGGGAATAATGACGAGTTCATTCAATATCAAGCATTCAAAAACTACTATGCTTACGATGACGGTTCTGCTGAAGGAGGTATTGGGTTGAGTTATGAAGGTTTGCCACCCGGAAGAGGTGCTTTTGCAGTTAAATATACGCTTACAAAGCCGGATACTTTTGCAGGTCTTGCTGTTTTTTTTAACCGTTCCTTAGAGGACGTAAGCGCAAGGCAGTTCAAACTTTGTATTTGGAACAATATTGCGGAAGGTGGTATGACAGATGAACCCATTTATGAATACTCCGTTTTAGCACCTGCTTATACAGACTCTATCAACGGTTTTCATTATTTTGTGTTTGATACAACGATTGTGTTGCCTAAAGGCGATTTTTATGTGGGTTGGTCTCAGATTGCAATATATAATCTTAATGTAGGCTATGACAATAATTATAGATTAGAAGGGAAAGAGCAACGTAATACTAATATCCTTTATAATCTATTGGGTGTTTGGCAATATGCTGATGTACAAATTAAAGGTGCGCCTATGATAAGACCCTTGATTGGTAAATATTCTGATTGGGCTATGGGAGTGAATAAGACACCGGAGCATCGTTCTAATGTGTTTACAGTTTATCCTAATCCTTCACAAGGGATTTTCTATATTCAAAGTCAATCAAACAATACTGCACAATACACTGTAAATAGTATAGAAGGTAGGGAAGTGTTGAATGGAAATTTTCAGGGTAGCCAAACCATTGATTTGTTAACTCTTCCTTCAGGAGTTTATATACTCTATATCCGCAATGGAGAAACCTTTCAAGTCGAAAAATTGATTAAAGAGTAAGATGCAAGATATCACAGTAACAGAACTCAAGGAATATATTGACAGTCAAAAGGATTTTATTCTTATTGATGTTAGGGAGCCTTATGAATTTCAAGCCTATAATATTGGGGGCTATTTAATTCCTTTGGCTACTTTGCAACATGCTATTGAAGAATGGACTGAACTTAAAGATAAAGAATTTGTAGTTATTTGCCGTTCGGGTGCAAGAAGTGCAGCAGCAAAGAATTTCCTTGAATACATTGGTTTTGCTAATGTGAGAAATCTTTTGGGAGGATTGCTTGAATGGCAAAGCAAGTTCTGATTGTTCTATTTCTTTTTGATAACCGAAATAGAATTCTCCTCTAAATTTATCTTCTTATTCTTATATAAACTGCCAACAGCTCTTTTAAATGCCTTTTTGCTCATGCCAAATCGCTCTATAATGGTTTCCGGATCAGACTTGTCAGAGAATGGGAGAGTGCCGTTGTTGTTCAATAACTCTCCATATATGTAAAATGCATCATCTTTAATCTGATCAGAACCTATCTTTTGTAATGAGATGTCAATCTTGTTGTCAGGGCGAATCTGTTTGACATAGGCTTTGAACTTTTGACCCACACGGATTTCTTTAAAAATATCGGAAAAGAAAACCAAGCCTTCATGTAAGTCATTTATAATGAGCTTATAACCCAAGTCTGTTCTTTTCCAAACCATAATGTCAACTTCTTGACCGGTAGTCAATACAACATTTTCGTTTGAAAGAACAGCATCGACTTTTGTTGTTCCAACCAATCGGTTTGATTCAGTATCGAAATACATGAAAACAATTACAAAATCGTCTTTATCAATTGATTCTCTAAGTTCTCTATAAGGAATAAATAAATCCTTTGGAAGTCCGCAATCTGCAAAAGCACCTAATTTATTGATATCCTTAATTTGCAAAAAGCCAAAAGTAAAAAGTGTGAGTTTGGGTTCTTTAAGTGTAGCAATCGGACGGTTCTCAGAATCTAAATAAACAAAGAGATTTAATTTGTCGCCAATTCTAATTTCTTTTTGAGAAAGTTCTACACCGGGTAATAAGATTCTTTTCTCCGGATTTGATTCATTAATTAAGAACAGACCATGGGGGGTAAACTCATCTGCAATTAATTCGTTATAATTTCCTACATCAAACATCTGAGTGCAAAGGTAGGGTGCACAGATGACAAATAAACATCTTATTTTATTTGCTTGGTTTATTTTAACTTAACATAATATTAATTATATGTAATTAATGAACCCAAATAATAATCACGTTGATTAGTAAAGCACCTTAATCTCAATTAAAAAAAGTATCCGACACCGAGTGTAATTGCTCTCACACTCTTATAGTAGCTAACTATATAACCTAACTTAGGATGAGTTCCATTTTGGTAATGTAAGTTAATATAAACTCCTTCATCTTCTTGGTCAGTCCAAAATTTGTAGCGAAGTTCGATATCTGTAAACTTAGCACCTTTTATAGGAGATAAATTAAGACCTATACTAGCATAATAGTTTTTGTATTGAGCCATTGGGTAAAGAGTTTGGGCATAGTTAATTTGGTAGTCATTAACTATTATTAATCTGATTATTCCAATACGCAGAAAACACAATTTTCTGAAGTACTGCTGATAGTCTTTATGACGTAAAGAAGCATATTTGAAAGTTAATTGTCTATCAAATTGCTACATTTGCAGTTATAAAAACGTTCAAAATATGAAAAGATTTCTATTGTTATGTGTATTCTCGCTATTTGGAGTGGCACAAAGCAAAGCCGGTTGTCCTTTAATCAATGTTAGTTTACAAGACAGGATTTCACAATCTGAACTTGTTGTAGAAGCTAAAGTGATAAATAAAAGCTCATATTGGGATGAATCTATCAAAATGATTTACACTTCCCACACGCTTCAAGTTTATCGCCTGTTCAAAGGTAAACTGAATAATCAAACCATTACTTTAATAACCGAAGGAGGGTTTGTGGGTTTACAAGGATTGGTAGTTTCTCCTAATCTTAGTACCGAAATCGGACAAACGGGAGTGTTCTTTCTCTCAGCTAACAATCAATGGGAAAATCCTCAAGGAATTTCTCTGTCATATTTCTCACCCATTGGACCTTTGGGCTTTATATATTACGATTATAAAAATGTTATGGCGTATGATAATTTAAACCATTGGGGTGAAATATCATCAGCACTCATTCCTGAAATAATCAAAATCACCGGCATTCCTGAAGTCATTTCAGAATCTCCAACGCCTTCAAAACAAGGAATTAGGCGTGCAACACCATCCATAACAAGTTTTTCGCCAGGTACTGTCCATGCCGGTACACAAGAAGTTATCACAGTTAACGGAACTGATTTTGGGGCTACTCAGGGCAATGGAAATGTGTATTTTCCAAATGCAAACGATGGTGGAGGCACTTATATTCCTGCAAGATCAGGAGATATTGTTTCATGGTCTGACACCAAAATTGAATTAAAAGTACCATCGTCAGCAGGAACGGGTAAAATATATGTGGAAGACAATAGTAGCAATTCTTCTGCATATTCTTCTTCTACGCTCTCCATTCCTTGGGCACATTTGAATGTTCAATATCCTAATTACCCACCTTCCTTAGTCTCCGCACCTTTTGAAATTAGACACCAAAGTCTAAATGGAAGTGGCGGAATTACCTGGACATGGGAAACGGATTTTAACAGTAATAGCGATGCCAAGGCTTCCTTTCTTAGAGCATTAGAAACATGGAGATGCAAAACATTAATAAATTGGAGTGTTTCCGGAGTAAAAACAAACGCATCCAATAGTTATGATGGAGACAATATGGTCTTTTATAATGACGCATTACCCGGTAGTGTTATTGGAGTATGTTATTCATGGTATTCAGGATGTTTCAAGAGTGGAGGCAGTGGAGACATGAATTGGTTTGTTTCGGAATTAGATATTGCATTCAAAAAAACATTTTCATGGGAGTATGGTCCAACAGCACCCTCCATGAGTGAATATGACTTTGAATCCGTTGCTTTACACGAACTTGGACATGGACATCAGTTAGGGCACGTTATCAATAGTGCCAATGTAATGCACTATGCAATTTCAAATGGAGACAATCACAGAGCACTTCAAGAGAATGACACCGCATGTGGAAACTATGTAATGAAAAAAAGCACTTCAGCTGTTTGTGCCGGAACGGGAATGACATTGGTAAAACAAGTAGAATGTATGGTTAGAGACCCGCTCATTTTCAGAAGTAAAAAAAGTGGCAGATGGAATGATTTAGCAACTTGGGAATATGGTCCTTGGGACGGTTCATATTGGCATGATACCATTATTTTGCCTTCCTTTTACATTGATTCTGTAATTATTCGTAATAGTCATACTGTTGAAATCACGGATGATAGGGTTATAACCCGTACCATAATTCAAAGTGGAGGTATTTTGAAATGGTCGAGTGGTAATTTATTCATGGATAACGGTATCAATAGAAATCTAATTATAGAAAATGGTGGAACCTTTTATCAAGCTAATGACAGTATCGCAGAACGTCAGGGTTTGAGCAATATTAAAATGGATTCAGAAGGGATTTTGATAAGCAAAAATAAAGATGGATTATTGGGCATAGGTTCTGTTTATTTTGTTTCTCCATTTCAACAAACTTTTATTTTTAATAAAACCGGAGTTCAAAATGCCGGTTCTTCCCTCCCCTCTTCATGTCAACGGTTTTTTGTAGATAGCGGTTCTATTTTGACCTTGCAGAAAGACATCACTATTTCAGACACACTGAAACTGTTGGATGGAATTATTAAGACAAGTTCCTATGTACTTTCTTTGGGTACATCCACAACAGACAAAGGGACATTGGACTATACCACCGGCTATATTGATGGTTCATTGACACGTTGGTTTGACGGTACTAACTCCGGCAGTGCTTCGGGTTTGTTTCCCTTAGGTAATAACGGCAATCAAAAATTTGTTACAGTCGAATTCACTTCTGCTCCCACAACCGGAGGAACGCTAAGCGCAAGTTATATATCTACACCTATGGGCAGCTCCGGTTTGCCGATAGTGGTGTCTGCAGTTGGTTCTTGTTCCGGATATAATATTTCCAATACAGCAGATGCTTATTGGAAAATAGATGATGGCAATAGTTTAAGTGGTGGCACCTACTGTATAAGCACAGAAGCAGAAGGTTTTGTTGGGATTACTGATTTGTGTGAATTAGGGCTACTTAAAAGAAGCGGCATGGGCAGTTGGGGACTTGCAGGCACTGTTGTCCAAACCGGTGGCACCTTGCTCAAACCTATAGTAAAAGTTACCGGAGCCAGCGGATGGAGTAATTTCGGATGGGGAGGCGGAGCACCCAACCCCTTGCCTATCCAACTTTCCGAGTTTACTGCTGTCAAAGACCTTGTTCATAATCGAGTAAACCTTTATTGGACAACGGTTTCAGAAACCAATAATGCTTATTTTGAAGTGCAAAGGAGCACAGACGGGCTAAATTGGGAAGTAATTGAAACAGTTTCCGGACAAGGTAATACTGACCGTGAAGTGAATTATATTTCGATAGACAACAAACCCAATCAAGGTATAAATTATTATCGGTTGCGCCAGGTGGATTATGATGGAAAAAGTAGTTTTAGTCATATTCAAATGGTATTGTTTGATTCTAAATCAAGTATAGGACAAATTAAATTATATCCTAATAGCACAAGCGGTTTAATCAATATTACTAACCCTTCCTACACTAAAATCACATTAATTTTGATGTCTCTTGAAGGCAAAACTATGTTTACAAAAGAAATCAGCGAATCGCATGGTTCAATTGATATCAGTAATATTACCGCAGGAATCTATATCGTAAAAATAATATCAGGTGATTTTGTTGAATATAGAAAAGTAGTAAAAGAGTAGTACGAGTGGAGCTGGAGGGAGTCGAACCCTCGTCCGGAGAAGAAACTGAATGATGCTTTCTACATGTTTATCGGCACATTATTGTCGGGAAGAACAAGGTTTGCCGAAGACCTTAATTAATCCGTATCCTGCATAATGATTCGCTGCTTAGCAGACATTGGCAGCAAATACCTGAGCGGGTTTGATTGTCTGAGAGAGGACGGCTCAGGCAGGGTGCCTCTCCCGACAACTAGTGCTAATTAATCTAAATTAGGCAGCTAGGGCGTAGTTAGTTTCGCCATTTAATTTTTAGGTCTCCAGATTAAAGAGCTGCATACCCAAGGCTCTACATGCTTACACCTCAATTGTAATCCCGTCAATACCAGTCAGCCCCATAGTCCTAAATTGAGTGGTGCAAATTTACTGAACAATTGGTGATTATCAATGAAGGCACTTACTTTTCCTGACAGTATTTGGAGTAGAGCAGGATGCCTTCTTCTTCTCCCAATAAACGTGCTTGTTGCCAGTCAAAACATGCCTCTTCTTTCTTGTTTTGATTGAACCTTGCTACACCACGCATTACGAGAATCCATCCGGTATTTTTAGAAGAATTTAGTGCGGTCGTATATGCTTGCTCTGCCTCCATGTCGCGCTGTAATTTTAAAAGACAGTTCCCTTTTTCAAAATACCAATCCCCATTGTCGGGTTCAATTTTGATAAGTATATCATAATCTTTGATGGCTTCATCATATTTTTTCAGGTTGAAATTGCAAACTGAACGAATGGTCAGACCATCATATTCTTCAGGATGATTTTGCATGTAGGTATAAATATCATTAAATGCATCTTGATATAATTCCATGCTTAATCTGACGCGAGCGCGTTCTTTATAGGCTTCATCATAAGAAGGCGATTCAATGATGGCTTGCGAAAGTATGTATTCCGCCATCGAATTTGTACCTAATTTAAAATAGCACACTCCTTGGTTCTTCAAAGCGATGGCTTTGCGTGTCAAACCGGCATTGATAGCTCTTTGATTAGTGGCAATGGCTCGGGAATATTCTCCTTGTTGAAATAACAAATCCGAAAGAGCCAAATATCCTAAGGTGTCGTCCGGTTGCAATTTTGTATAGGTTTCCATGTCAGCCAATGCCAGAACAGGATTATTTATTATATTGTGGGTCAATCCTCGGTTGTAGTATGCATCTGCAAGAGTACTGTCTAAATTGAGTGCTTTGTTGTAGTCCACTAATGCAGCACCGGTGTTTTTGAGCGCAAATTGACATACGCCTCGATTGTAATAGGCTATTGCATTGATGTCATTGAGCATAATAGCACTGTCGTAATACACAATCGCAAGTGCATAATTACCGGACTCTTCATAGTCCAATCCTTTGTCAATATAGTAGTTTTCAGTTTGAGAAGCCGCAGTAAATGGGCTAAGAAAACATAGAAATAATAAAAATCTAAATTTTTTCATACAGTTAGGTTTATGGTGCACATTATTCCAAATCCTTTGGCAACAAGGACTTCGGAGTTGTCATTTCTGTAATTAATTATATCTGCCTCACAATAATACAATCTGTTTCCTGCTCTTATTACTTTTCCTTTTGCAATAAGTTTGCCATTGGTGGATGGGTTCAGGTAAGCAATATCTAATTTGGAAGTAACCATCCCCTTCCCTTTTTCTACTAGCGAAAATGCTGCAAATCCCATAGCAACATCAGCCAAGGTGGCTGTTACTCCACCGTGAGTAATCCCGTCTTGTTGATTGTGAATTTGACTGAGAACTACTTCTGCATTGACATATCCGGGTTCAATATCGGTAAGGATCATATCGTTATGTTGCATAAAAAATTGTCTTTTGAATTTTTCATGTATTAAATTTTTGAAGTCAGGGTTCTTTGGTTCAAATACTTGCATAGAAATAAATTTCGTGGCTGCAAAGTTAAGTTGTAGCAATGTGAAAAAACAACACAGCCTAAATGTTGCTTCTTCAATTTGAGCAGACATTTAGGCTGTATTAGCGAAATAATAATCTTCTTAGTCTTTGTTTATTATCAATTTGATAGCACGGTTGTGACCTGCCCGGATAAAATAAACTCCATTCTCAATATCTTCGGTACTGAATGAAAGTTCGGTCGATGCAGTTTTACTTCTCATAATTTCTCTGCCTTGCAAATCTGTAATATATATATCGGTTCCGATTGGCATATTAATTATTTTAATATACTGCTTAGCAGGGTTTGGATAAACTTGGATTAAGTCGGAGAATAAAATATTTGACAATCCGGTATTATAATTGCCATCATCGTTTGTTTTGAATGATAGTTTACTCACATAAATACTTTGGAGTGAACTTGTGGTCAAGAGTTGGCTGTCTAAGTCCATATCAGCATTGAAAACCCCTGTAATATAAACAGAACTATCTGTTGATACCTTGATACCGCTAAGCGTTTCGTCAAGAATAGAACCACCGGAATATATCCACTCTTCTTTTCCGCTTTGATTCATTTTTACTATAAAAAAGTCAAATCCTCCATTGGTAGTAATTGTATCTGTACCAAAAATAACAGAGTTATTAAATGTACCGCCTAAATAAAGATTTTCGTCTTTATCTATTGCAACTACATGACCTTGCACTTCACCTTGATAACCATATAATTTATACCAATCTACATTTCCGCTTGTGTTATATTTAATGAGATACAGGTCAAAATTACCCTGAGCAGTTTCTTCCAGATTAGACAAGACAGCTTTACCACTATATTTTCCTAATAAATATGAGTTCCCGTTGTTATCGGTTGTAACCGCATAACCATAATTAATATTATCACATACTATGCCCTTAGCCCATTGACAAGTACCATTATTGTGAAACTTTGCTATGAAAGAACTATAATATCCTGACTGATTGCTGACAAAAACAGACCCATCTTCTGCAAACCATGCATCATCAAGAATATATCCGGCAACAAAGACCTCTCCGGCTGTGTTTACATCAATGTCATACCCAAAATCTTTTCCATCACCCCCGCCTTGAGTAACCCATATAAAAGTGCCGGAGGCATTAAGTTTTGTTACAAATAGATTTTCTTGTTGATTCACTCCACCCATAGTGTTGTCTTGAACATTAAGTGAAAGATTGCCAAAATCAGCTACTAATTGAAAAAAGCCGGTTACATACACACTTCCGTTAGCATCAACTGTAATTCCGTACCCTGCATCATCCATAGAACCTCCGGCTTGGTTGGTCCACACGAAGTCTCCATTTGTATTCAATTTGGATATGAAAATATTGGATTTATTTGAAGCAGTCAAAGTATCAGTTCCAAAATAGGACATTAATGTGAAAGAGCCGGTTACATATACATTCCCCACCGCGTCTGTAGCAATGGAATTAGCTCTGTCTTGACCTACGCCTCCTGCTCGAACAGCCCACAGATATTCGCCTGTAGGATTTATTTTGGCTATAAAAATGTCGTTGCCACCTTTACTGGTCAGAGTTGTTGAACCAAAAGTGATAGCACCGTTGAAGTTGCCTGTAATGTAAGTGTTGCCGGCAGTGTCTGTGGCAACTCCACTACTGACATTGGTGTTTCCACCTGTGCTTTGAACTGCCCATGCTGATTTTGGTTGTTGTGAAAATGTTGGCGATGTGAACCCCAACATTATCAATATTGTAATTATTTTTTTCATAAAAACAAAAGTGCGGACTTAATAGAATCAAATTGAAATACTTATCCGCACAACTGATTTTGTGTGTATGTTCATTTATGCGAACTTAAATCTCTCAAAAGAAATCTGAATCTTAGAATCTGCCTATCCTATTAGACAATCAATATTACGAGTTCATCAAGCCAATGCTTCTATTAACAAAATTGGCTATCTTCTCGCCTTTAAGTAGATTTTTGCTGAGCAATGCCAAATCCAGTAACTGTCCTGCCAGCACTTTTCGTTCTTTATCGCTTGTTTGTAGCAAATTCTTCATAACCGGATGGTTTACATTCACTTTAATTTTATATTGAGCTCCCATGGCTTGTGTTCCAAACATTGCCGATTGGTTAGCATACATTTCTCGAAACCTTCTATCGAACTCTCCTTCTGTGATAACAACCGGGTACTCGCTTGCGCTCATGGGGACAGTCTCAACTTCAAACCCTGTTTCTGCTTCTCCTGCAAACAATTCTTTGAGCTTTTCTTCGTCTTCTTTACTGCAAACAGACTCTATGTCAATGTGTTTGTCAACTAATTTGTCCAAAGTGTCCGAATCAACTCTTCTGCAAACCATTGCTTCGTTCTTTTCCTCTAATTTATTGATAAAATAAGAGTCGATGGGTCCGTCAAATTCAATAACAATATAACCGTTTTCTTTGGCTTGTTTGATATATAATGCTTGTTCTTGGCTGTCGCTCGAATAAAGCAACACAGTCTTTTTATCTTTGTTTGTTTGAATTTCTTTGGCTTTGCTTTCAAATTCTTCTATTGTCATGAAGTTACCATCCATATCTTTCAACAAACAGAAGTTCTTGGCATTCTCATAAAACTTTTCATCGCTGATCATACCATATTTGACAAACAATCCGAGATTTTCCCATTTTGATTCAAAGTCTTTTCTATCGTTTTTGAACAATTCAGCAAGTTTATCCGCTACCTTCTTGGCAATATGACCTGTAATTTTCTTAACATTACCATCGCTTTGCAAAGCACTTCTGGAAACATTTAAAGGAATATCCGGTGAGTCAATAATACCTTGCAACAAAACCAGGTAGTCCGGCAAAATATCTTTAACATTGTCCGTCACAAAAACTTGATTACTGTACAGTTGGACTTTGTGTCTATCCGGCTCAAAACGATTGTTAATCTTTGGAAAATACAATACTCCGGTCAGGTTAAAAGGGTAATCTACATTCAAATGGATATGAAAAAGAGATTCGGGTTCGAATGGGTAGAGTATCTTATATAGTCCTTGATAATCTTCCTCCTTCAAGTCTTGTGGCTTCTTTGTCCAAATTGGCTCTTGTTCATTGATGATTTTATCTTCAAACTTGATTTTAATTGGCAAGAAACGACAGTATTTTTCAAGTATATTTTTGATTCTGAATGAGTCATTAAATTCTTGATTTTCTTCATTCAAATGCAAAATGATTTCGGTTCCTCTTTCTGCCTTCGACCCTTCTCCCATTTTAATATCTGTGTTTCCTTCGCAAACCCAATAAGCAGGTTTTGCTTCTTCAGTTCGTGACAAAGAATTAATTTCAACTTTGTTTGCCACCATAAATGTTGAGTAGAACCCAAGTCCAAAGTGACCTATGACAGCAGTTTCTGTTTTGTCTTTGTATTTTTGTACAAATTCCTCAGCTCCTGAAAATGCAAGTTGGTTGATATACTTTTCAATCTCTTCTTGTGTCAAACCAATCCCTTTGTCTATAATAGAAAGGGTTTTGGCTTCTTTGTCGAGTTTCACTTCTATGGTTAAATCACCTAATTCGCCTTTATATTCACCGATGGATGATAGGGCTTTTAATTTTTGTGTAGCATCTACTGCATTGGATACCAACTCTCGAAGAAATACTTCATGGTCGGTATAAAGAAACTTCTTGATAATTGGAAAAATATTCTCGGTATGAACGGAAATCTTACGGCTTTTCATTTTACTCATAGCATTCTATTTTAGATTTTGTCATATCAAATAAAATGCCCGACAAGTTTTATGAAAAAGTGTCAGTTAAATAATGAAGAAATGTCAGGCAATTGTATCTTTGCGCCACGTTTAACAAAAAGAAACGCGAAAAAAATGATTTTTCAAAAATTCATGTCTTATCTCCTCTTCTTTAGGAAAAACAAGACAAACGGTCAAAAACCAAACTTTAATTTGCGTGCCATGCACTTCATTAACAAGATTAGCATCCTTATGTTTATTCTTGGCATACTTTTTCTTATTGCAAAACTAATTCGTAACTAATTATATTTATACACTATGACCTTTACATTCGGCTCATTCATCTTGATGATTGCAATTACAGTAATCAGTTTAATTGTTAGTCAGACACTTAAATCAAAATTCAAAAAGTATTCTCAAATGCAACTCCGCACCAATCTTACTGGCAAAGAAGTAGCCGAAATGATGCTGCATGACAATGGTATAACAGATGTGCAAGTTATTCAGGTTAGCGGACAATTGACAGACCACTATAATCCAGCAAACAAAACAGTAAATCTGAGCGAGTCTGTCTATTATGAGCGTAATGCAGCAGCCGCAGCAGTAGCTGCACATGAGTGTGGTCATGCCGTACAACACGCACAAGCCTACAAATGGTTGACCATGCGTTCAAAACTCGTACCTATCGTTCAAGTATCGAGCCAACTCATGACTTTTGTTTTGATAGGTGGAATACTGTTAATCAACACATTTCCTTCACTCTTATTGTTCGGAATTATATTATTTGCAGCAACAACTGTGTTCAGCTTTATTACACTCCCGGTGGAATTTGATGCTTCTTCCAGAGCATTAAAGTGGATGGAAGGTAAAAATATCGTAAACTCTCAAGAGCAATATTATGCAAAGGATGCACTGAAATGGGCAGCTATGACATACGTAGTTGCAGCGATAGGTTCGTTGGCTACATTGTTATATTACGTTGCAATTTTTTTAAATAGAAGATAGTCAGCATTTGAGAGCGCTCCTCAAGATAACACTTGTCTTATTGTTATGCATGCATTCATTTTCTAATGCACAACAACTTATTCATTTAGAACTCGATCAAAGAGCCACAGACGATCAATTTAGAAAGTCGCAGGCAATAATTCCGGTATTTAAATATAAAGGTCAACCATTTGAAGGTGTTTCAGAATTTGGAATTAAAACATCCAAAAATCACAAACCTGAAATGTTTACTGCCAAATTCCCCGATATGACAGGAATGCGAGATACAGCTTATACATTCTTGTTCTTTGGAGCCAATGAGGCTAAGCATCCTTTAGGATATGTCTTTTGTTTGCTTGGCAATAATAGCCGAATGCAAAACAATACTTATCTCTGGATTGACCGAAATATGAATTTGGATCTTTCTGATGATGGCGCACCTGACACATTCAGTAATCAGTTTGATGTTTACCACAAAATCAGATTGTATAACACTACTGTTCCAGGTGCATATCATGAAATTCAAATTTCAAGATATGAGTTTGACAAAAATATCCAATACAAAAAACTATTGGATGATCATTACAAAAAGAATAGTGGAAATAAGGTTTTTGCAGGAGCAGATTATTCATTTCGAGAACAACGTTTCATTATCCATTCTGCCAATTATAAAAATGGTAACGATTCTTTTAAGATAGCATTGAAGGATTTTAATTGTAACGGACTATATCATGACAAAGGTTTTGACCAGATTCTTTTGGGCGAGTATAATGCGACTGAATTAGGAGGGATAATCTATGAAATGGAGGGGAAAGTGCTCAGTTTTGAGTGGAACCAAAAAAAATACATTATAATTCAAATTGACCCCTCCGGTAAATTTATTGATTTTTATTATGATTCTAAAGCACAGCCGGACAGACAATTAAAATTCGGGAAGAAAATTCCTAAATTTAAAGTTGCCTTTGCGGATGATCAAATTAAACCCAGAAAAATCAGAAAATTCAGACGCAAACCCGTATATGTCATGTTTTGGAATTTTGAAAGCCCTACTTTTGCTCAGGACACGGCTAACTTAGGAATTATACAACGTGAATTCGGAGACAAAATCCACATCATTACATTAAATTATGGAGAAACTCCAAAGAAAGTATTGGGTTGGGCTCATCGTAATAATATAAAATACACTGTCGGCATAGCGAATAAAAAACTGCTTGACAAATACTATGTGGAAGCATTGCCCACAAGTTTTTTGACCAATAAAAGGCAACGCTTATGCGAAATTAATTTAACTTCGCAGGAACTTTTAGAAAGACTCCGAAAACAATATCAATAAATATACTCACATGACAGAAGAAACAAAGAACTCAAACAATTCAAAAAGTAAAATTGTAATTATCCTACTTGCAGTGCTGCTATTAGGCTCCGGTGGTTTAAGCTATTGGCAATACTCGGAATACAAAGCTTTGCAGCAGCAATTGACAGAAACTAAAGACGATTTACAAGCTACAATGACCGCTAAGGATAGCTTGGCGCTTAGTCTAAATGAATTGGAAAAAAAATTAGCCTCTATAGAATCAGAAAGAGCTGAACTTGCTGATTATGCAGGAACACTCGAAACTGATGTTGCTAACCTTAAAAAGACCATTGCAGATTTACGCTCCAGATTAGCAAAAGCTTCACCGGAAGAAATTGCTAGATTAAAAAAGGAAGTAGAAGCAGCGACTTCAAAAGCTAATGACTATGAAGCAGAAATCAACAAACTCAAAGCTGAAAATGAAGAACTAAAAAAGCAAGGTGCAGAACTAACTGAACAAAATATTACACTCACGAATATCAATCAGACCCTTGATACCAAAGTTCAAAAAGCTTCTGTTGCTCAATATGCTCCCATTAAACTTACGCTTGGCAGAATGAAAAAGAAAGGGTTTAAAGAGGAAACCAAAGTAAGACGAGTGGAAGAGATACATGTTGACATAGATGTGATTGAAAACCCAATTGTTAGCACCCCAAGCGACCAAGTCGTGATTATCAGAATCATCGATCCTGATAAAACTGTTTTGTCTAAAGTAGAAAATAATAAAGATTTAGTAGATAAGTCCCAAGTTTATACCATTAAACAAAGCTATAGTTTTGATGGAAAGTCAAAAAAAATCAATCTTGTTTACACTCCAGAATCTAAACTAAAAAAAGGTGCGTACAAAGTAGAGTTTTGGGCAAATGGTGTACTCAAACAAACCGGTTCTTTTGAGTTAGAATAAGTTTAATTTTGAATATACTTCAAAAGTTATTTTTTTATTACCCACTAAAAACATTGAGCCTGCTACCCTTGCAGGCTCTTTATTTTTTCGTCTATCCAATTTACATTCTTCTTTTCTATATCCTAAAATACAGACGCGCTGTCACCAAACAAAATCTCACCAATGCATTTCCACATAAGTCACAATTTGAAATTCAACAATTAGAAAAGAAATACTATCGGTATTTGAGCAGATTGTTGGCTGAGTTAATTAAAGGATTAACAATCAGCGAATCTGAACTACGAAAAAGGGTTATATTGCATGATAGAGAAGTATTACAAGGTATTTATGATAAATACGGAGCTTCTATGGTTTTACTTGGTCATTATGGAAATTGGGAATTAATTGCGCTTGCTGCAGAGTTAGTAGCTCCACATCATTTTTGTATCGTATATAAACCCATTCACAATTCTTTTGTGAATCAATTAATGAATAAAACAAGGAAACGGTTTGGTGCAGACACACTTCCTATGGAATTTACATACAGCACAATTAAGAATTCACAATCGGATAAAACGCTTTTTACACTTGTAGCAGACCAAAGTCCTTCAAATCTAAAAAGTGCACAATGGGTTAAATTTCTTAATCAAGACACTGCCTTTATGTCGGGTGCAGATTTGCTTAATAAAAGACTCAATATTCCTGTTTGTTATTTACATGTTAAATCATCAAAATCAGGGTTTTATGAATTATACCCTAAAGTGATAATTGAAAGCAATAATTCAGATCAGGGATCGAATCTTATTAAGCAATATGCCGAACTACTTGAAGCCGACATCACTCAAAAGCCCGAAATGTGGCTATGGTCGCACAAAAGATGGAAACATAAGCCTGCAAATAATTAATTGCGAAGGATTTTTACCGGCACTTTGAATTAATATTAATAATGCTGATAATCAGTGTATTAATAGCAGTACCTTAAATTACAGATAGAAGGTCTTTGTTGCTATATTTAGCAAGTCATAAATGCACTTTAACAATAAGGCTTGCTATTTCAAATCGTTATTGTATGTTTGCGATATGGCAAAATCAAAAAATAATTTGTTTGAAAGTAAAGAAACATCCATATCTGAGATTGCAAAATCGCTTGCGCATCCTGCACGGGTACAAATACTCAAACTTTTATTAATTAAAAGCCCGCAAAATTGTTCGTCAATAGTAGAACAAATTCCTCTTGCACAGGCGACTGTGTCACAACACTTGGCTGCACTTAAATTTTCCGGACTCCTAACCGATAAAAAGGAAGGCAATATGGTTTTGTATTCTGCCGATAGGGATTTGTGTATAAAAGCCCACAGACTTTTCTCTGATTTATTCGTTGGACATCTCAAGGATGGAAAACAACAAAAGTTGTTTTAGCCATGAATATGTTTAAGGTCATCTAATAAACCAATCTCTGTTCTATAATGCTCTGTCATGAGCATTTTCAACAGTTTAATTTTATTATTAAAATCTACGCTGTCTGAGCTATCAATTTTATCGCCAACCCCCACCCTTTTCATTTCACCGTTACCCAGTAGTAACCAATCAGGAGAAACGTCTTTAAATGCCCTTAGAATGCTTAAGATTAAGTCTAAACTGGGGTTGTTTCTGCCAGAGCTAATATGAGACAATGTAGCTGCAGAAATATTTAATTTCTCAGACATAGCCCTTTTGTCTAATCCAAGGTCGGACATCAATTCGTTTATGCGTTCAACAATCTCTTTCATATCAAGTGTAAATTTACATTGTACAAATGTAAATCCTGCTGAATTACATTTGTAAAATCGAGTTTTTAGTTATTGTCAATTTGTTCACATCTTATTATGAGTCCGATAAATAAAATCTAACTTTGCCTTCCTATGTTATTCAAAGAACTTGCTATTTCAGCCCATATCAATGAACGGATTGTTAGCTTGAATAAAACCGGCAAAATTCCTCATGCAATTTTATTTCCTGCAAGTGAAGGGACTGGTAATTTAGCGGTTGCTATTGCTTTTGCACAATACATACTTTGTGACAATCCTTCAGAATTAGATTCTTGTGGTGCGTGTCCGCATTGTATAAAATCTCGCGCCTATATGCACCCTGATATTTTTTACTCTTTTCCTTTTGTCGGTTCAAAAGACAAAGAACTTTCTACTTTTTTTCTTGAAGAATGGCGCAAATTATTAAATCAAACACCTTACCCAACTATACGTGATTGGCAAGAGTATTTGGACAGCAAAAACAAACAGCTTAACATCTACATATCCGAAATTAGAAATATTGCTAAACGTTTGAGCTTAAAATCTTATTCAGGGAAAAAGAAAATACTCATTTTGTGGCTGCCGGAATACTTAGGCAAAGAAGGAAATATCTTACTAAAACTAATTGAAGAACCTCCCGATAACACATTATTCTTCCTTGTAACTGAAGATGAAAATTCGATTCTACGGACGATTATTTCACGTACTCAACGGATTTATATACCCAAACCCGATTCTGAGGATATCGCAAACTATTTGATATCAATCAACAATGAATTATCATTTGAAAAAGCGAGCTCAATCGCTTTGGCATCAAAGGGAAATGTTAATGCTGCCATTGCCATGCTGAATGAAATACAAGAGCCTTTCTTTGATAATTTCAGAAATTGGCTACTGGCTTGTTATAAAGGACGATATTCTGATATCATCGCCAGTATAGAACAGATAAATTCAGGAAGCAGAGACTTTGTCATTAATTTTCTCAATTACGGTTTAGAAATAATGCGTGAGGTATTTTTATATCAACATCAAGGTCTCATTGATAAGATGTCAGAAAAAGAAAATGAATTTTTGTCTAATTTTGCCAAGACAATGGAAGGGCGTTCCTTTGACGCTATATATAATCAAATGAATAGTGCTATTAATGGTATTGAAAGGAACGGAAATATTAAACTACTTCTTACAAACCTTTCCATTGAATTAAACAAAATATTTAAAGGTAAAGAAATTAATAAATCAGTGTATGGGATGTAGTAATTGTGGAGGTGGCACGCATAACGGGTTAAAACCGGCAGGTTGTAAAAACAACGGAAATTGTGGAACTTCGGGATGTAATAAATTAAATACGTATGATTGGCTAAGTCATATTGAAAGACCGATTGGTTACAAACCTTTCAACATAGTAGAAATACGATTTAAAGGTGGACGTAAAGAGTATTATCAAAATACGAATAGTTTAAAGCTGACAATTGGAGACCTTGTTGTTGTGGATGCCGAAACGGGTTACGATGTGGGAGAAGTTCTCTTAAAAGATGAGTTAGTAAAGTTGCAACTCAAAAAGAGAGGTTTAACAGCGGAGCAAGTAGATAAAAAAATTCAACGTATTTGCAACGAACAAGATCGTGAAAAATATTTTAAAGCAAAAGAAAGAGAAGCCGCTACCCTAACTCGAGCCAGGACAGTTGCACTTGAAATGAAATTAGCTATGAAACTGAGTGACATTGACTTTCAAGGTGACAACAGAAAAGTTACTTTTTACTATACAGCCGAAAGCAGAGTTGATTTCAGGGAACTGATTCGGGTGTATGCAGATGAGTTTAAAGTCAAAATTGAGATGCGGCAGATTGGTTTCAGAAATGAGGCTGCACGTTTAGGAGGGATTGGTTCTTGTGGGAGAGAACTTTGTTGCAGTACATGGTTAACTGATTTCAAACAAGTTAGTATAAATGCTGCAAGAACTCAAAACCTCTCAATTAACATGCTTAAGCTCAGCGGTGTTTGCGGAAAATTGAAATGTTGTTTAAACTTTGAGTTAGATATCTATATGGATGCCCTTAAACAGTTTCCAAGAACTAAAAATGTTGTACTTGAAACCGAAACCGGCTCCGCTTATCTACAGAAAATTGATATTCTAAAAAACCTGATGTGGTTTCAGACAGGTGATGATACAAATTGGGTGCCTTTGAATACAGAGGTAGTTAAGCAATATATGAAGCTGAACGAATCAGGAAAAAAGATACCTGCCATTACAGTAACTAAATCTGAAACTTCTACTACTCCCACTGCTGTCAGAGAAAAAACAGATTTCATGAAGTCAGAAGACTTATTGAGTTCAGACCTTGAAGGTCTTGACAAAAAGACACAAAAGCATTCTAACAACAATAAAAGACATCACCACAAACACCACAAGGGTAATAACAACAAAAGGGGCAATTAGTCTTGTCCCTTTTGTTTATAAACAGTTGCTGCCTATTTCTACTTTGTAAATTTCGCAGCGACTACCAATTCTTTCATTCCATTGCTGTAGTCATAAAATCCTCTACCGGATTTTACACCCAAATCTCCTGCTGTAACCATATTTATTAACAAAGGGCAAGGTGCATATTTAGGATTACCAAAACCTTCATATAACACATTTAAGATAGCAAGGCAAACATCTAATCCTATAAAATCTGCTAATTGCAATGGACCCATGGGATGCGCCATTCCTAGCTTCATAACAGTATCAATTTCAGCCACACCGGAAACTCCTTCGTGAAGGCTTATGATAGCTTCATTTATCATGGGCATCAATATTCTGTTAGCAACAAATCCCGGATAATCATTGACCAAGGTTGGAACTTTATTCAACTGAGATGATAAGTGCATTATAGTCTCTGTTACAGATTTAGACGTCTTGAAGCCATTAATAACCTCAACGAGTTTCATTACAGGAACCGGGTTCATAAAGTGCATTCCAATTACCTTATCTGGTCTGGAAGTTACAGAAGCTATTTTTGTTATTGAAATAGAAGATGTATTGCTTGCAAGTATAGCATGAGCCGGTGCAATTTTGTCCATATCTCTGAATATCTGAAACTTAATTTCCTGATTTTCAGTAGCAGCTTCTACAACCAAATCTGCATCCTGAATACCATCTTGCATGGAAGTTGTCAAATGCAAGTTAGCAAGCGTCATTGACTTTTGCTCTTCTGTTATACCTCCTTTTTGCACCTGACGGTCTATGTTTTTGGTGATGGTTGCAAGTGCTTTATCTAATGCTTCTTGTTTAATATCAATTAAATTTACACGAAAATTATGAAGCGCAAAAACATGAGCAATACCATTCCCCATTGTTCCGCTTCCTATGACAGCTATATTTTTCATGCTGCAAATTAAATAAATAGAAAGTTGTTTTCTATATGGAATTTCTATTTTTGCCGATACAAGTTATATTACTATGAGTATATTTTCAAAGAAATCCATTGGTGCGTTATTAGACGAATCATTGGAGTCCGGTCAAGGATTAAAACGCACACTAAGTTCAACAGCTTTAATTGGCTTGGGAATAGGCGCTATCATTGGTGCCGGCTTGTTTTCAATTACCGGTATTGCGGCAGCCAATTATGCAGGTCCGGGTATTATGATTTCATTTATCATCGCTGCGATTGGATGTGGTTTGGCTGCTTTATGTTATGCAGAATTCGCCTCTATGATTCCGGTTGCCGGAAGTGCTTACACATACTCTTATGCAACAATGGGGGAATTTATCGCATGGATTATCGGATGGGACTTGGTATTAGAGTATGCTATTGGCGCTGCTACCGTTGCTTCGAGTTGGAGTGGTTATTTGAATAAATTATTTGAACACTTTGGAGTAGCGCTACCGGAGATGTTGCTCAAAACACCTTTTGATGGTGGAATAATCAACCTGCCCGCTGTATTTATTGTCTTTATTATGTCTTTTGTATTGATCAAAGGAACAAGCGAATCGGCATGGATAAACGCTTTGATAGTGATATTGAAAGTCAGTATTGTTATCATCTTTGTTGTACTTGGATTTAATTATGTTAGACCTGAGAATCTTAAACCTCTTATTCCTGAAAATCAAGGCACATTTGGCGCATTCGGTTGGTCGGGTGTTATCCGGGCGGCTGCTATTGTTTTTTTCGCCTATATTGGTTTTGATGCTGTTTCTACAGCAGCCCAAGAAACAAAGGACCCAAAACGCTCTATGCCTATTGGAATTTTAGGTTCCTTGATTATTTGTACAATACTCTATATTTTATTTGCTTATGTGATGACAGGTGTTGCACATTATTCCGAATTTGCCGGTGGAGGACTCGCTCCTATTGCAACAGCAATTAACTGGATGGGACCTGTCATCAATGGGGTTCCGCATCCTGACTTTCCTTGGCTTAATACTGCCATTATTATAGCTATTCTTTTGGGATACGCATCAGTAATTCTTGTGATGCTTCTCGGACAAAGTCGTGTGTTTTACTCTATGAGCAAAGACGGTTTGCTGCCGGGAATCTTTTCGACTGTTCATAAAAAATATCGTACACCCTATAAGTCTAACCTATTGTTTATGCTCTTTGTGAGTGTTTTTGGAGCTTTTGTGCCCGGACGTGTGGTAGGCGAAATGACCAGTATTGGTACTTTGTTTGCTTTTATCCTCGTATGTGCAGGGGTCTTGGTTTTGAGATATAAAATGAAAGATGCTCCCAGAGCATTCAGAGTTCCTTTTGTTCCCTACATCCCCATTTTAGGTATTATTGTTTGCCTTGGCATGATGGTATTCTTGCCGTTTGACACCTGGATCAGATTGTTAGTTTGGATGCTGATTGGTTTGAATATTTATGCTGCTTATGGTGTTAAAAAAAGCCTGCTAAATGACGGAAAAAAGAATCCTAAAGAAAAGGCAATTATTTGTGCATCAGGATTAATATTAGCGGTTTTGCTTATCATCTTAGCTTATGCGCACCATTATACTACCACAGAAACTGAGCGCGACCATGCTTTCTTTTATTTTTCAACTGTTTTCGGAGCAATTGAATTTTTCTATTTTGCCAGCAAATACTTTAAGGATCAGAACTTAGGAACAGCTTCATAAAAGAGCCCCAATATAAGCGTTATAAGTTGAGTTGGGACACAAAAAAAGCTGGCAGAGATGCCAGCTTTTTTATTTGAGGTCGGAACCGGATTCGAACCGGTGTAAAGGGTTTTGCAGACCCGTGCCTAGCCACTCGGCCATCCGACCTTTTCTTTTAAAAGGACTGCAAAAATAGTGTTTTACTTCTTTTTATTCCAAATTGTTTTAAATTAATATTTTGCGCAGATGTGTATGATAAACATTAATGATTTCAATCTATGTGAACATTTTTCAAAATGTCCTACTTTGATTTAGTATTGTTTTGTGGGTGTGAAAGTGAAAAAGGAGCTCAAATGGTCGGTACTGCTGTTATTGATGCTGTTTCCGCTATTAGCATGGGTATTATTGAACGATTCTGCAAATCAATTTTCTGACAATATTGTAGTCGAACAGCCAAAGGATACCAGCATAGTTGTACAAGATTCCCTTGTTATGATTGATGAAGACCCTGAGCCTGCTCCCGAGATGATGCCTGATGGACGGTTTCCACAGAATTATTTTAAATCGCCTGTCAACTATGATGCTTTTATTGTTGGTAATTTCGGAGAATTGCGTTCCAATCATTTCCATACAGGGTTAGATATTAGAACAGGCGGAATTGAAGGAAAGGAAATATTCTCTTCTGCAGCCGGTTATGTGAGCAGAATCAATGTGTCTGAATACGGATATGGAAATGCGCTCTATGTTACTCATCCTAATGGATATACTACTGTTTATGCTCACTTACAGCGATTTAGTAAAGACATCCAATTTTATGTTCGCAAACACCAATATGCTAAACATTCTTTTGAGGTTGAACTCTATCCTGAAAAAGGATTAATTCAGGTTCAACAAGGCGACCTCATCGCATACTCCGGCAATTCTGGCGGTTCGGGAGGTCCACATCTGCATTTTGAAATTAGAAAAACGAATACTTCAGAACCTGTCAACCCGCTCCTATTCGGGATTCCTATTGCAGACAATCTTGCACCTGAAATTCTAAAATTGTATATATACCAACTTGACAAGGCATACAGAGAACACGAAGGAATATATCCATTTACCGGTATAAATTCAACAAGAAATACTTTGCCCGGCAGAAAAATAACAATAAGATTACCACAAGGCAAATACGCTATGGGAGCCTATATGAAGGATTATTTCCGTGCACATACTGATAATCTTGGAGTAAATTATTTTGGCATATTGGCTGACGATAAATTGATTTTTGATTGCCAAATAGACAAAATAGACTTTTCCACTACCAGATACATCAACGCACACATGGATTTTTGTGTGAGCAAAACTGAGAATTTAAAAGCTGCTAAATTATTTAAAGATGATGGCAACAGACTGGATTTTTATCAATTTGAATCCGATAAAGGCGCATTTATCCTCAAAGATTCTATAGCTTTAAAAATTTATGCGATGGATTGTACCGGTAGAAGAGATAGTCTAATGGTCAAAGTATATGCTGATTCCACAGCTAAATTTACGCCCACTCAGTTAGAACGCAAAACCAAGACTTCCGATATCTGCAAAGTGTTTACACCGGGAAACTCCTTTGCATTATCCGCTCACAATACAAGACTGACTATGCCTTCCAATGCTCTTTATTTTAATTACAAGGTATGTGTTCAGGAAATGGGTAATATCAAAGATGGATTCTCTGCTTTGTGGAGTTTTGGAGAGTCTTTTGTTCCAATTCAATCTACCTCGGACATAGCCATCAAAATAGACAGAGAAATACCTGCTTCACTTAGATCAAAATTATTAATCGTAGAGTTGGAAAGCGGTAACAAATACCCGGTTGGAGGTAGATATAGAGCCGGATTTGTAGAGACTTCCATAAGAAACTTCGGCTCATTCTATATTGATATTGACACCATCCCGCCCACTATTCAGACTATCAATATTATCCAAAATCAAGAATTTATATTTAATCTAAGCGACAACCTTTCGGGCATAGAATCATACAATGCTTATGTGGACAAACGCTGGCTTTTGATGGAATTTGACCGTAAAACCGGTTTGCTAAAAGGCAAGCTGCAAGTCCCATTAGACAAAGGAAATCACACTTTTACCTTAAAAGTCAGAGATGAAAGAGGAAATGAAGCTACTTTTGAACGTAGAATTTCAATTCCATGAGTAATAATAAATTAAATGTTGGTGATAAAGCACCGGATTTCAAATCAGTAAATCAAAACGGGGAAAAAATCACACTAAGTGAATTCAAAGGAAGCAAAGTTGTTTTGTATTTTTACCCCAAAGACAACACTCCGGGGTGTACAGCGGAAGCCTGCAACCTCAGAGACAATCACCAATTATTAATTAATAAAGGCTATGTAGTTCTCGGTGTCAGCCCCGACAGTGAGTTAAGTCATCAAAAATTTATTCAGAAATACAATTTACCATTTGACTTGATTGCAGATACAGACAAGTCTATTGCAAATGCTTATGGTGTTTGGGTTGAAAAGAAAATGTTTGTTACAAAATATATGGGCATTGCTAGAACTACTTTTCTGATTGATGAAAATGGTATTATTAGCGAAATCATTAGTAAAGTAAACACCAAAGATCACACTAGTCAGATTATTTAAAGTAAGGATTATATTATCTTTCGGTCTTTAAACTGCGCATGAATTTCTTTATATCGATGACATGAAACGAGATGGTCATTGATTAGCCCCATTGCTTGCAAATAGGAATAGATGATGGTACTTCCTACGAACTTAAATCCTCGTTTTTTAAGGTCTTTAGATAAATTATCCGATAACACAGTATTTGCAGGCACTTCAGACATTTTGTACCAATGATTTTGAATCTGTCTGCCATCAACATAACCCCATAAAAACTTTGCAAACGAACCGTATTCATTTTGGATTTTAATAAACTCTTTGGCATTATGGATCGCGGATTCAATTTTGAGATGGTTGCGAATAATATTTTTATTGTTCAATAATGAGCTAATCATTTGTTCATTAAATAAAGCCACCACATTGGGGTCAAAATCTGCAAAGGATTTTCTGTATTCCTCTCTCCTCTTTAAAATGGTAGCCCAACTTAGTCCGGCTTGTGCACTTTCCAAAACCAAAAACTCGAAAAGCTTCTGATCGTCAGTACAAGGTACTCCCCATTCAGTATCATGATATTGTGTGTATGCTTCAAACCCTAAACACCAAGGGCATTTCTCTTGTTTCATCAGTGTACAAATTTAGAATGTAAACCAAACAATGGTTGTTTGGCAATATTAATTTCTGCCAACACATTCCAATTTGAAACATACCTTTGCGCCACTCTAATAAAAGGCAAATGAATTCAGTTTATATTGTAGATGCAGTGCGTACAGCTGTGGGTAAATATGCAGGCATGCTTGCAAATGCACGCCCCGATGACATGGCTGCTCATGTAATTAAGGCATTGATGAAGCGCAATCCCCATATTGATTTTAATCAAACGGAGGAAGTGATTTTGGGGGCGGCAAATCAATCGGGTGAGGATAACAGAAATGTTGCACGTATGGCGAGTTTGTTAGCAGGACTGCCTCCTGAAGTTTCTGGCGTTACAGTAAACAGATTATGCGCCAGCAGCCTTCACGCCATTGCAGACGCCTTTTTGGCTTTAAGTCAAGGTTATGGTGATTTATATATTGCAGGCGGAGTGGAAAGTATGAGCCGTGCTCCTTTTGTAATGGCTAAAGCAGAGAAAGCTTTTGACAGAGTTCCTGAAATTTATGATACGACCATTGGGTGGCGATTTACCAACCCTGCGCTGGCAGCCATGCACTACCCTTTTACAATGGGTGAAACTGCCGAAAATGTGGCAGATAAATGGAAATTGACACGTGAAGAACAAGACCTATTTGCGTACAATAGTCAGCTCAAATGGGATTCAGCAAACAAAGCCGGAAAATTCAAAGATGAAATTACTCCTTATGAAATCAAAGGAAAAAAAGATACTATCACAGTCTTTGATACAGACGAACATCCACGTATTAGCTCAGTTGATGTTTTAGCAACCTTAAAACCTGCTTTCAAGAAAGGCGGCTCCGTTACTGCCGGCAATTCATCAGGTATTAACGATGGAGCTTCTGTATTGGCATTGGCTTCTGAAAAATTTGTAAATACACACCAACTCAAACCTATGGCGCGCATTGTTTCATTTGCTGCTGCCGGTGTGGCACCGGAGATTATGGGAGTTGGTCCGATTCCGGCTACACAAAAAGCATTGAAGAGAGGCGGTTTACAAGTAAAAGATATTGATTTGATTGAATTGAATGAAGCTTTCGCAAGTCAAAGTATTGTGTGCATCAACGAACTTGAACTTAACCCCGAAATAGTCAATGTTAATGGAGGTTCTATTGCTATTGGTCATCCGTTAGGAGCCAGTGGTGCAAGGATTACAACTACACTATTGCACGAGATGACAAAACGCCAAAACATGCGCTATGGACTTGCTACCATGTGTGTGGGTGTAGGACAAGGTATGGCTTTGATTGTTGAAAAAGTTTAATGCGTTATTTTCTCGAAATTGCTTTTGACGGACAACCATTTTGCGGATGGCAGTTACAAGCTAATGGCAATACTGTGCAAGCAGAGGTTGATAAGGCGCTGAGCATTATTTTCAGAAAAGAAACGTTTTGTTTAGGTTGTGGCAGAACAGACTCCGGTGTTCATGCACGTCAGTTTTTTTTGCATTTTGACACTGATGAATCTATTGCAGATAAAGCAATGTTTTTGCGCAAGTTTAATGGGATTACTCCACATCAAATTGCTGCTATTGCGGTACGTCAAGTAAAGGATGGTATCAACGCTCGATTTGCAGCCATTTCTCGTACTTATGAATATCGCATAAGCCTGAAGAAAAATCCTTTTGAAGTAGGAAAAGCATATTTTATTTGGCATCAACCGGATATCAAAAGAATGAAAGAAGCTGCTAAATTGTTGATTGGCAAAAAAGATTTCAAAGCATTCAGCAGGGTCAATGACTTAAAAAACCATATCTGCGACCTGACAGAGGCTCATTTGGAAGAAGATGGAGACATGATTGTGTTTACTATCACCGCAAACCGCTTTCTTCGCAATATGGTGAGGGCAATTATGGGAACATTACTGGATATTGGTTATGGAAAAATGGAACCTGAGAACTTGCTCTCAATTCTTGCAAGTAAAGACCGCAAAAAAGCAGGGCAAAGTGTTCCACCAGATGGATTGTATCTTTACAAAATTCAATATCCGGATGAAATTTTTATAGATTGAAATGGCAAAAGCAAGACCGAAAATAAAACCCTTAGATATCTCGCTTTTGTGGAGAATAATTAAGCTGGCATCACCCTACAAGAAACAATTCTGGGTGGCTGTTATCAGTACTGTTTTGGTAGCTGTTACTGCTCCTATCCGCCCCTATTTGATTCAATTAGCACTGGAAGATGACATTGCCGTAGGCAACAAAACCGGTTTACTTTGGATTACTCTAATAATAATTGCTCTGCTTGTAGTTCAAACACTGCTTCAGTTTTGGAACAGCTATATCACAGGATGGATTGGACAAAGTGTTATCAAAGACATGAGAAATAAGATTTTTGTTAAAATTAACCTGATGAAACAAAAATTCTTTGACAAAACACCGGTTGGAGAACTTGTAACCCGATGTATCAATGACATAGAAACCATTTCTGATTTATTTGCTGCCGGAATTATTACAATTACAGGAGATATTTTGCAATTAATAGCCGTTACAGCATTCATGTTTTTTATTGATTGGAAACTTACACTCATTACATTATCTGTACTTCCTCTATTGCTTTACGCCTCGCACATTTTCAGAATCAAAGTAAAGCAATCATTTCAAGATGTGAGGGTTGCCGTTGCCAAAATCAATTCATTTGTGCAAGAACGCATTACAGGAATGCAGGTTGTTCAACTCTATAACAGAGAAGATATTGAATTTGAAAAATTCAAACAAATCAACAAAGGACATTATGATGCCAATGAGCGCTCAGTACTCTATTACTCTGTTTTTTTTCCTATCATTGAGGTGATTACCGCCATTTCGCTTGCCCTCCTTGTTTGGTGGGGCACAATTGAAATGTTGGGAGAAGGTGTGGCATCATTTGGAAAACTCACTGCTTTTATTCTTTATATAAACATGTTTTTCCGCCCTGTGCGAATGTTGGCAGACAGATTCAACAACATTCAAATGGGAATGGTCGCAGCAGCAAGGGTGTTTAGGTTAATGGATAACAATGATAATTTGGAAGATACACATGGCAAATATACGGCTGAGCTTAAAGGTAATATTGTGTTTGAAAAAGTTTGGTTTGCTTATAACAAGGAACATTATGTTATTAAAGATTTGAGTTTTGTGTTGAACGAAGGAAAAACCATAGCCATTGTAGGAAAAACCGGCTCAGGTAAAACATCAATTATCAACCTTTTAATGCGGTTTTATCCCTACAATAAAGGCGCTATCAAAATTGACGGTGTGGAACTGAATGAATGGGAGCCTTTATTTTTAAGAAAAAAGATTGCCATTGTGATGCAAGATGTCTTTCTATTCTCGGGTACTGTGATGGAAAATATTACCCTTAATATGCCTGATATTACAAGAGAAAAAGCTATTGAAACCGCAAAAATGTTAGGAGTACATAGCTTTATTGAAAGACTACCCGGAGGATATGATTATAAAGTTATGGAACGTGGCAGCACCTTGTCAATGGGGCAAAGGCAACTGATTTCTTTTGTCAGGGCAATGGTTGTAAATCCTGCTGTTTTGGTCTTAGATGAAGCTACTTCTTCAGTTGATTCAGAGACAGAGGAAGTTATTCAACAAGCTATTGAGAAAATGATGTCAAACCGCACATCCATCGTTATCGCGCACAGACTATCAACTATCGAAAAAGCTGATAATATCATGGTAATGAGCCAAGGCGAAGTAGTGGAAGAAGGAACGCACAAATCGCTTATGAAGCAAAAAGGATATTATTTTAAACTTCAGCAATCAGGAACACAACAGACTTTTGAGAGCGATATTGTTTAATCCTTTTTATTTCATTTTTTTCAATAACAGAATAACCGCACCCAGCAAAGCCGGTACAATCTGATTCGCTATAAATACAATCACAACTGCATTTCCCACCACCCATGTGTCGGCAATGATAGAAGCAAATATAGTGATGTGAATGTATCCTTTGACTGGTAAATCTGAAAGAAGAAAACCCGGTATGATGGACTGTAATAAAAATACCACGGCAATTCCTTTTGCAATTAGCAAGGGAGAAAGTGCCGGTTCCTTGATACCAATCAAAATAATATATGGAATTAGGAACGCGAGGTATCGTAGAAATGATAAGCCGATAAGTTGAAGTAGCAAGTGCATTGGTATGCTTATTAATTCCTTAAAATATTTTGCCAAAGCAGAACCTGCAACTATCAAACCTATCCATTGAATCACCTTGTTTCTAAAAACAAGTAAAAACAAAATAAGAATGACCATCACAAGAATAGAAGTAATCTGTACCGTGAAAGAAAAAAAAGTACTATTGCTATTATTGGCAAATAACAATAAACCTATAAATCCCAACGCAATCGTTACAAATAATTGAGTCATAGAACTATAAATAGAAAAATAAGCTCCTTTGACTCTATTTTCTTCCTTTAACCAAGCAATTCGCGCAATAAACTCTCCACTTCGCCAAGGGAAAACACTACTAACGGCAACTCCTGCCAAAACGGCTTTAATAGCAGTTTTAATTGAAAATTTTTCTACCAAATTGCCAATCAATCGCCATTTCAATGCTTCAAGCCCAAAATTAAATACTGACAACAAAACGATAAGCGGTATGCATTCAAAAGGAATTTCACTATATTTAACTAAGTCCTTACTTGCAAAAGGGTTGAGGGTGTTATTTGGTAAAAAAGGAATTAAACAAAAAAGCAATACTCCGACTGCTATCAATATTTTGAGCAGTTTGAACAAAGTGGTGCGTAACTTGTTTGATTGCAAATGCAAGGGTGTGCTTATTTTTGCTTGCAAATTAAGTTAATTGCAAACAACTGAATTTGATAAAATTATACTAGGCATTGACCCGGGCACTAATATCTTGGGATATGGCGTCATAGGTGTTTATGACAAGCAAATGACTATGCTTAGCATGGGGATTGTGGAAATGCGCCATTTTGAAGATCACGCCCAAAAACTCAATCATATTTTTGAAAGGGTTACTGCTATAATCGAGCAATATAAACCGAATGAAATTGCCATTGAAGCTCCTTTCTTTGGAAAGAACGTTCAGAGTATGCTCAAACTTGGTCGGGCACAAGGAGTTGCCATTGCTGCAGGTTTACAAAAGAAACTGCCTATTTTTGAATATTCACCTAAAAAAATCAAACTAACTGTTACCGGAAACGGCAATGCCAGTAAGGAACAGATTGCAGATATGTTGTCACATTTATTGAAATTTGAAAATGATTCGCATTTCTTGGATGCAACAGATGCCTTGGGTGCTGCTGTTTGCCATTTATTTCAATTTGTTCCGCGCAAGTTTGGTGCAAAATCATCCGGCAAGAAAAGTTCTTGGGATAGTTTTATAAAAGATAATCCGGATAAAATCAAACAGATTTAAAAGAGTAGCTCCTCACCCATTTCTGAAGCGATGGAACGCATCAACCGCAGACTGATAGCTGACTATTTTGTCTTTGAAATATTCAACAATTTGTGCTTTTTCGTTTTCTGTTGCACCAAATTGGTTGAGAATATTCAGCAAGTGCATTTTCATGTGCCCCTTTTGAATACCGGTTGTGGTTAGCGAGCGCAAGGCAGAAAAATTCTGTGCCAGTCCTGTTACAGCCGTGATTTGCATCAATTCTTCCGCATTGGGATTGCCAAGCAATTCGTGGGCTAATTTTACCATTGGATGAAGAGAAGTGATTCCTCCGACAGTACCCAATGCAAGGGGTATTTCTATGTAAAAAGTGAAAATGTCGTCTTTTACCTCGCAATGTGTCAGGCTTGCATATTGGCCATTGCGCGAAGCATAAGCATGAGCGCAAGCTTCCACTGCTCTGAAATCATTTCCGGTTGCAATTACTACAGAGTCTATCCCATTCATTATACCCTTGTTGTGAGTAACTGCCCTATGTGGTTCTACCTCAGCAATACGAACGGCTCTTTGAAATTTAGTCGAAAATTCATCAGGTGACAAAAGGTCTTCGTTGAGTTCACTCACCGGACATGAAACCTCTGCTCGAACAAGACATTCGGGGGTGTAATTACTCAAAATACTCATCACAATCTGTACTTGCTTTTCCTGTTCTGTCCAATCTTGCTTTGCAATTTGACTGAGTAAGGTTTTGGCAAATTCTTCCAAAACAGAATTAATAAAGTTTGCTCCCATTGAATCCTTGGTTTCAAAACGAGCATGGATTTGGTAGTAGTGAGGAATAAGGTCGTTCTTATCTCTGAGTTCTATGCTCAAAATACCGCCTCCTCTTTTGCGCATATTCCGGGTGATCGGCTCACAAGACTTATGAAACTCTGGAATAAGTGTATCAAAAAAAGATTGCAACTTGGATTTGTCTGCTCCCTCCCAAATAAAATGCACCTGACCAATTTTTGTCGTAGAGATAATTTTGGTTTTGAAACCTCCCCTTGTGTTCCAATAATTGGCTGCCTTTGATGCTGCGGCAACCACAGAGCTTTCTTCAATAGCCAAAGGAATGCAATACATTTTATTGTTAATTCGAAAATTGGGTGCTACGGCAAATGGAAGATAATAGTTAGTCAGTGCATTTTCTATAAAATCATCATGCAGTTGTTGAGTTTCCAACTCTTGATGCCAATAACTTTTGAGCAATTTAGTTGCAAGTTCGGGTTGTTTAGCAAAGTTGTGCGTAACCCATGCTATCTTTTGTTCCTTGCTAAGTTTAGAAAAACCTTTGATTGATTTTTGAATATCCGCGTTCATGATCTAAGTGTTAAATAGGAATAAGCAGCCATAAGTCCTCTTTTTTCAGATGCTATAAACTGTTCTACTGCTTGTGTGCTTTCCAATGCGCACTTGAGCAAAGGTGATGCTTGTGCATAGATTGCAGATGCTTTGAGTTTGTGTATATAATAATATCCGTCCAAGAAGTTTTTGACACCTCCTGAAACCACAAATATTTTATTCTTAAATAGTTCAGGATTTTTGTCATAGTATAAATTCAGCACTTCCACCATTTCATTGGCGTTATGTCCAACTTGTGCCAATGGATTCAGTGCCGCTCCCGAAGTTCTCATAGATTCCATTTTGGCAAAATTGGTTCCACCATAAGCACCGAACTCTATCCCCGCAATAGGTAAATCTATCAAGGCTTTCAGACTTTTTCTGCCAAAGCCCTGCCCCACTTCTTTTACCCATACAGGGTAGTTAAAGTGTTTGATAAAAGTTGTAATGGTGTCAATAGGAGCCCGTGTAATCAAATCTCCTTCCGGCTGCAACCATTCTTGCAAAGGGTTTACATGAATAATTAACCCATCTGCGCGGAGTGCATGAACCATATTTTCAATGGTTTTGTAATTATTTTGTTTGACAACTTGCTCAATTTGTGCTATGCCCAAATTAGCCATGAAAGGAACTTCATTGCCGAGTTTATCTCTAAGGTCAAAATCTGGAAAGTGCTTGTCATTTTCCAAAATAATTCGACAAGAACCCAAACCCATTCCCATGCCGAATTTACCGCACGCTTCTGCTATCCTATGGTTAATTAATCCTGCTTTTTCAGCCCCTCCGGTCATGCTGGAAACCCAGAATGGCAGTCGTGATATTTTGTTGCCAATTTTTGTTTGAGGAATAACGGAATCATCCGGATGTGCTGATAATAAAGGTTCATAACAAAATCTGGAATCCTGTCCGTCTGCGATTGAATCAAACGCTAATTTAATATGATCGGATTTTCTCTGCGAAGTAGGTGTCACGACTGTATTGATTTGTGAAGAGGTGTTCAAAGCGGGTTACGAAGATAGGGATAAAAAGCATAGATGTCTTATGCCTTACTTCTTCTGTTTTTCTCGCCTACCAACAACTGCAATTGTCTGGAAGATTGACCTGCAATCGAACTATTCTCTTGTGCTCTTCTTGAAAGATATGGTAATACTGTTGCAACCGGTCCATAAGGCACATATTTAGCCACATTATATCCTGCTTTTGCCATGA
This sequence comes from Bacteroidota bacterium, assembly GCA_023957335.1. Taxonomy (NCBI): domain Bacteria; kingdom Pseudomonadati; phylum Bacteroidota; species Bacteroidota bacterium. Next base: position 286,412 of record JAMLHC010000005.1, read on the forward strand.
TAAAGCTGATGTTATCGCTCATTCCCAATAATTGAGAGAAATAAACTCTGTTGTCATTGGGGGCAATATTTAGTTCCGCCATCAACTGTGCTGCTTTTAGACAACTTTCTTCATTATGGGTGCCAATCAAAACCTCGCATCTGTCAATATTGTGCAAACAAATAGAAACAGCTTCATCAAAATCTCTGTCAGTAGCTTCTTTACTTGGATTAATAGGATCTCTATAATTCATTTGAGTGGCTCTTTCTCTTTCAATTTCCATGTATGCACCTCTCACAAACTTGAATGCTAATGGAAATTTGTATTTTTCAAAACAATCTTTCAAAAACTGAACCCTGTCGTGTCTGTATAATTGGAGGGTGTTAAAAATCAAGGCTCTGTCTTTGTTGTATTTTTCAGACATTTCCAACACAAGATTATCAATGGCAAGCTGTATCCATGAATGTTCTGCATCAATGAGTACTTGCACATTGAGTTCACTTCCTTTTTTGCAAATTGCATCAAATCTGCCACGTGTGCGTTCAAACTCGGCTTCTTCGTGTGGGGTTAGGGTTTCTCCTGCACTCACTTTTTGTAACAGTTCAAATCTCGCCACTCCGGTAGGTTTGAACACCGCAAAAGGAATAGCATCATTTACGGCAGATTCTTCAACCGTCCTGATTACTTCTTGACAAGTGGCATCAAAAATAGCTTCACTTGCTTCGCCTTCAACCGCATAGTCTAAGATGGTTTTTACATTGTGTTCGAACAGAAAGTTGATTTTAGCCTTACTGTCTGCAATTGATTCTCCGCCACAGAAATGAGCAAAAATGGTTTTTTTGATTAGCCCTTTCACAGGAAGTCCAACTTTCATAGAAAAACCTGCAAATGCAGGTCCGTACTTCACAAGTGCCGGATAATTAAACATCTTAAACAATTTGATGGCAGCGCTCAGTTGTTTGTTGCTGAGATATCCATAGGCTGTTTGGGTATTATTAAAATCAAGTTTGATTTGAGCAGAATTTTGTGCCATATAATGGTGCAAATATACAGTTGTTAGTTTCTATTCATAAGGTCTTTTTTTTATGCATTTAGATTTTTATTGCGAATGTCTAAGACATATAAAAACAACGGCTTAACCGTTTATTCCTATCATAATACCAGCGGTGAGATACATGTTCTTATACTTATTTTTTCCTACTGTGTACACAATACCCGGTTTTTGCCCAAACTCAAAACGAAAACCAAGACCAACGATACCGGTTTGATATGTGTCAACGCGAATTCTGTAGCCAAAATATTTCAATTGGGGAGTTTCTGTCATTGTATATTCTCCACTGCCGTTTTTCACCTTTGCTCTCATCTCCTTATTAACATTAATCAGCGGCATGAATAGACCTTCAATATAAACATCAGTGCGCCCTTTGTTCTTGCGCGAACCGTAATTGTAGTTATGACTGGCATCGGTGGCATCTATTTCAAAATTTCTCATTGAAGAAAACTGAAACCCGCCAGTAAATCGCATTCCGCTAAAATCAGCTACTCCATTTCTAATGTCAATCGGAGTGCCAGTAGCCTTATCTTCATATCGAAACAAAGTATCTTTCGAATTGTCTAATACGTTGTTTTGATAAAAACCCGCACTTCCCGTAAACCCTATAAGGGATGTTTTCTTGGCGGGAGCATATATGTATTTTTCAGATGTGACTGTATAGCCATAACCTTGATATGTGTTGCTGCTGAGCGTTATTTTAATATTCTCTTTAAATGTTTTAGCGCTGAAGAAAAATGACATACGACCACTCAAGTCTATGAATGGTTGAAAATCATTATACGCTATCTCATTCATTGTCTTCATCCCTTTTTTACTTCCCCACATAAAATCACCGCCAATGGTTAACCGTTTGTGGAGTTTGATGATAGCGGTTACATAGGAGCCATAACGATTATTGCTAGGGTGTAAGTCTGTCTCTATAATCCCTCCATAAAAAAGATGGACATGGTGTTTGGTAGGATTGTCCTCAATGATTTTGTAAGTAATACGCTGTGCATACGATACCGACAAACTTAAGAAAGTAAATACGGAAAAGGTAAGTAAATGTTTGCTATTCATTGTATTGTTTTTTTAACGCTTCAAACATAACACCTCATACCTCATAATTTCAATACGAAACAATACGTATTACAATTTATAATTTAATCGCTGTATTTTTCCCAAAAATCCATCATAATGGATTTGGTCAATTCCGGCATTTCTTCTTGCGGAACATGCCCACACTTTTCAATAATTTCCAATTGAGAATTTGGAATTTGTTTATTGAGTAAATGACCATACTCCAAAGGAATTAACTTGTCTTCAGCGCCCCATAGAATTAAGGTTGGGCATTGAATTAGCCCAAATGAGCCTTCAATTTCATCAATATTGTCGGGAATAATTTGTCTGGCGACTAATCTCATTGAATTTTCGATTCCTTGCATTTTAAAGAAAAACTCGTATCTATCAAGGTATTTTTCATTGGCTTTCTTATAATCGAAAAAAGTGGCAGATAATACGCGTTTGGCAATTAAGTTACGGGATGTAAATTTTTGAATCAAGTTGAATGCGAAATCATTATTCAACACTTTGATGAATTTTGGCTTGATATCTCTATGGGCAGGCACATCCAATAGAACTATATTTTTCACATCAATTCCATTTGTGCGCTTTCTGACAATTTCATTCATGATAGCAAGGCATACCATGCCACCATAAGAATGACCGACTAAGGAAACCCTTTTAATATTTTTGATGTGTAAAAACTCAATAATAAGTTTGGCTTGTTCATTGATGGAGTAGTCAGAATTTTCGGGTTTGTCTGAAAATCCAAAGCCTTTTAAGTCAATAAAATAGAATTTTGAGTTTGCTAAAGAATCACCAAAGAAAATTTCCCATGAATAAGTACTTAAGCCAAAGCCATGCAGAAAAATAACTGCATCTTCTCCTTGGTTCTTTTCCATATAGTTAAGTACAACACCATTTTGGCTTATAAAGGAATCTTTCATTTCGTACTGTACATTTTGAGCATGTGCATTAAGATGAAAAAATAATATCAACGTAAAAAGTACGAATATTTTCACGCTTTGCCTATTTGGCATAATGAGTATTCGCACCGGATTCAATCTGACTTACTCTTTTCTATTTTTATACCACTTACTTCCATTAGAAACAGAAGATTGCGTTTGTCCGTGGTTTTGAGTCTTTCTCTGGTTAAAAACTTCAACAGCGGCAATAGCAGCCGCTTGCAACAATTCATCCGAAATATTGTCCGATATTAATTTGTCAGGGCTGAAATTTTTAGCAATGAATGCAGTGTCGAAATCTGCATTGATAAAATCAGGGTGATTCATTACAAATTCGCCAAACGGGAGCGTAGTAGCCACCCCATTAATCTCAAATTCAGAGATGGCGCGTTTCATCCTTTCTATTGCCAATTCACGTGATTGCGCCCATACCACGAGTTTAGCAAACATATTGTCATAGAAAATAGGAATAGTCATTCCTTCTTCCATGCAATCGTCCACACGCACACCGGGTCCTTTTGGAATTCTGTACACAGACAACTGACCGGTATCAGGCAGAAAATTTTCATAAGGGTCTTCTGCACAAATCCTGAGTTCAATGGCGTGTCCGTTAATTTTTAGTTCATCGGGATTGAAGGAAAAGTCCAAACCGGCTGCAACACGGATTTGTTCTCGCACCAAATCAAGTCCGGTAATCATTTCTGTAACAGGATGTTCCACCTGCAAACGGGTATTCATCTCCAAGAAATAGAAATTCATATTTGCGTCTAAAAGAAACTCAACCGTACCTGCTCCTTGATAATTACAAGCTTTGGCAACGTTTACTGCAGCCTCCCCCATTTTATTTCTTAGTTCAGGTGTAAGGATTCCTGACGGTGCTTCTTCTACAAGTTTTTGGTGTCTGCGCTGAATTGAACATTCGCGCTCAAAAAGGTGTATGCCATTTCCTTTGGAATCAGCTATAACTTGAATTTCAATATGCCGAGGTTTTAGAACATATTTTTCAATAAACACATCATCATTTCCAAAAGAATTGCGAGCTTCACTTTGAGCCATATTCAAAGCAGTCATAAATTCATCTCTGTTATTCACAACTCTCATACCTTTACCTCCACCACCAGCAGAGGCTTTTATAAGGACAGGAAAGCCAATTTCAACAGCAGTTTGCTCGGCAGCCTTAGGGTCTGTGATAGCTGCATTAATTCCGGGAACCAAAGGTACACCAAAATTTGCGACCGCTTGTTTGCTGGCAATTTTGCTCCCCATCAGTTCTATACTTTCAGCAGAGGGACCTATAAACACAATACCTGCTTCTTTTAATGCACGTGCAAAGACAGCATTTTCACTTAAAAATCCATAACCGGGATGCACTGCTTCTGCACCCGATTTTTTGCAAACGTCAATAATCTTATCCATTCTCAGATAAGAATCTGCAGAAGCAGCAGTTCCTATGCAATAACTTTCGTCTGCCATTCTAACATGCATCGCATCTGCATCTGCTTCGGAATAAACCGCAACAGTTTTAATACCCATTTCACGACAGGTTCGGATTACTCTTACTGCAATCTCGCCTCTGTTTGCAATTAAGATTTTTGAAAACATTATTTAAAATCAGGTTTTACAAATTCTAATAAATAAGCCACCTTTTCGGAACGGCTCACATTGTCATATCCAAAAATACCTCCGGAGGCAAGAGCAACATAAACGCCTACATTTTTCAGACTACGGAACAATGCTTGTGCAAATGATTTATCAATATTTTCAAGTGTGCTTTTTAATATTAAAAGATGTTCTTTTACAAGTGCTTTATCGGATTCAATATCACCGGACAATGTCATCATTAATTCGGCTAATCTATTGCCTGGATTTTGAACTTTTTGGTAAAGTACACTTACGTCCGGAGATTCTGAAAAAGCTTTAATTTCAATAGTCTGAATTGCAGCTATTTGCTCTTTTTTGTTAAAATGTCCGTCTGCGAGTCCAACCCACATGGTTACCCAAAAAGGTGCATCTTTGAGAATAGCTTGGTGCGTGTCTGATAAATTTTCGAAGGGAGTAATCATAAAAGTATTTCTATTATTTTGCAAGGCGCAAATTAAGGCAAAAAATCACATTGAAAACCCTTGAAAATTATACTAAATGGCTTTCCCTTGAAATTTCTCTCGAACTTAATTCGCGCAGACTTATACTTACGTCTGTTATGCAGGCTTTTGCGTTTGTTCTTGTATTTTATTACGGCATGGAGCATCCGCAAGGGCAAGATTGGTCGGTCTTTTACTGGCTCATCACGTTGATGGCGTCTGTGAGCGGGCTGAGTCGTAGTTTCTTGCAGACTCAAAAAGGGTTAAATTTGTATATTTATCAAATCATTGCACCAAAAGATTTCTTTGTGTTGCGCACTTTCAGCAATTTTATTTATATCCTAATGGTTAGTTTATTTGGAGCGATATTTTTGATTTTGTTATATGGTTTTACGCCTATTCCATTACTTCCGCTATTTACTTTGTCCATAGTGTGTTCTCTTGGTTTTGCAGCTATTTTCACTTTTACAGGCGCCATTGCATCGGCAAGTAATAATGCTGCCGTCTTATTGCCATTACTTTCTATACCATTGTTAATTCCGTTATTGATGGTTGTATTTACAGCTTCCAATGAGTTATTGACTGCTAATGCCGATTTAACTAATATTTTACAAGAATTGGCATTGATTACGGTTTTAGATATTCTTTACCTTTTGTCAGGACTCTTTCTCTTTCCGCATTTGTGGGGTGAATAGTGTGCGATTTTATCTCAACAAAGTAACCGTGCCGGAGGTAACAATAGCTTTATCTTCAAGGCTTATGTATCGCACAACATACATGTACACCCCTTCCTGACACGGAATGTCACTGTTGGTTCCGTCCCAACCAATATTTCGAGCATCTTCCGTTTTAAATATCAGACCTCCCCAGCGATTATAAACTTCTAATGTAATTTCAAATTTTACCCCTGTTGCTACTACTTTAAAGATATCATTATTCCCGTCATTGTTTGGAGAAAAAGCACTTGGAACATACACTCCTTCTTCGGAGTTATACACATCCAGTCTTTTGACAGAAGAATCTATGCAAGTAGAATCGATATTGTATGCAATCAGTGTTATATACAATCTTTCCTCACGTTCATAAATATGGTCAGGGTTAATGGCTGGCGAATGGTCAGAGAAATCTCCAAAATTCCATTCATAAGCAGCAGCAAAAGAACTCTTATTAATAAAGTGAATATTGCGTCCTGTACGCGCTATGGCAGGGAAAAAATCAAAATCCGCACGGGGTGTTTGTCTAACTAAAACAGCTGTTTGCAAGGTGTCTGAAAATTCACAAATATCACGGCTCACACTTAGTTTGTATATCCCTGACATGGCAGTGGTGGTATTTGGAATTAGTATGTCTTTCAATGTTGAACTAAAACCTGACGGACCTTTCCATTTGACTGCCAAACTACTATCTATATTAAGTACTTTGAGATTCAGTGGCTCTCCAGAACAAATAGGGCTATTTGACCTAATGGATACATTGCTCAAATCAGGATAAGGGATAACGTCAATATAAATCAAATCACTCTCGTTCTTGCATCCATTGCTGTCAATCAAGGTGAGTTTATACCAACCCGATTGTCCGGTTCTAATGCTGTCTAAATCAATCATATTTCGAAGGTTTGACGAGAACCCATGTTCGCCTTTCCATGAAAACTGTGTGCTTAGTGGCACAGTCGTTTTATTGCTGATGACAACATGGTCAAATTCGCAATACTTGGTAGCAGTAGAAGTAATAGAGGGCTTGTCGGGTAAGGGCAACAGAGACACTTTGATTTGTGCGGTATCGCTCAAACAACCGTTGCTGACTGAACGGTATTGTACGGAATACACAGCTTCGTCTGACTGAAATGTGGGATAAAAAACCAATGAATCGTCAATGCCAATAGCTCTTTTTGCACCTTTATCCCACGATACAGTATGAGCAAATCCGGGTTTATTTGTGATTTTTAAGATTAGTTTTTCTCCCAAACAAACGGGGAGATTGGAACTCACTGTGGGTTTGATGGGTTTGGAGGCGATAGTTATATAAACAGAATCTTTGCCGGAACCGCAAGCAGGGGCGGAAGTTGTGAATACATAGTAGCCTGCATGAACAGGCGATACATTGGGAATAACAATATTGAGTTGATTGGAAGTAAAGCCATTGGGACCTGTCCAACTAACGGTATTGGGGTCAAGAGTTTGACCATATAAACGGATTGTGTCGCCCTCGCAAAGTGCGGCTTTTTCGGCTGAAATATCTACTTCATTATTTTCGCCCTCAAAATTTGAGAAATAAGCATAGCGAGAACCACCTGCGGAATTTCTACCATTTAGTAATGCAAACTGAAAAGGGTGTGTTGTATTTCTGATTAAACTTCCTGCATTAGAAGGTACTGTGGAAGTATTGAAAGATTTTTTAGCGTATTTGTAAAGTCCTCCTGTATTGGGGACATTTGAAAAATCAGCAGGTATAAACAGAGTGCTGTTACCGTTTAACACAAAACTCCCCTCGCCACCGTTTTTTACTATCACAAACAAAAACAAATCATCAGCGGAAGGGCGTGTAAAACCATATTGCTTGATACATGAAAAGAACAAAGCTGGAATAACCGCTAACGAACCCTCACACCCCGTTCCCGTCAAATGAATTACATACGTTTTTTTTGTTGTTTGGATATAAATACAGTTGATAGTGAGATTGTATGTAAAGGTTTGTCCCTCATTCAAAGTTGCTACCGAAGTTCCGTTAATGACGACATTTGTATTGTCTTCCGTTGCCAAAATTGAAACTATGTCAAAGGGATTTAGATTTCCTTTTACCACAATATATTCTGTACCAGTATAATCAACAGGAACAAGTTGGTCGCCCGCCAAGTCCTGACAAGATGATATTAAAACCAAATCGTCTTTAATAGTTATCGCAATCGGTTTGTTTGATATTACCTTAGAACCACTCGGTTTTAAATTGCCTTGTTGAGAAGATGATCTTGCAGAAAATGTTTGCCCCTTGTTTAATACAACTGTAAGTGGGTTTCCTGCTGTTGCTCCCACAATATTTTGACTTGGTGTTATGGTAACAAATGTATTGTCTTCTGTTGCTACTATGTCAAAAGCAGCATAAGAACCGCTTGTACCGTTAGGATATACAGTTTGAAAAGGGATATAAAACTTAGTACCTAATGCCTTTTGTCCTTTTAGTGTGAAAATATCTGGGCTACAATATGTGCAAAAAGATTGGATAGAACTTACTACTTCATAGTAGACGCTCACAGGTTGTGTTGCTCTAATCCTTATTCCTTTGTTTAATACCTGATTGGGCTGGATATTTTCTAAATCGTTTATATAAGTCGTAACATCTTGTGTTAGAGTGTTATTTGCACCGATGTTGATCACATAAGGGGTTAATAGAGGATTAGCGGGAAAATCAATAGTAACGGTACTTGCAAAATTCTCAGTCGATATTCTGAAAACAATAGGTCTGTCAAAATCATATCCATAATTCAGAACCTCGGGTGCAACAAACCAAAAAAGGGTGTCAAATTGAGAGTATACCTTATTGATGTTAAGTATCAAAACAGCCAATAAAAGTATCTTCTTCATGTTGGTTTTATTTTTCGATTTTATTACTCACAAACACTAATGTCCTGTGGGTTTTTGCATAAATCTTGTAATCCTGCTTTTTAAGGAAATTCCAAACCTCTGATGATTGCAGATTTTCAAAGTCAAAATCCAAATCTTCCACCAACAACATATTGGGTTTATACTTCTCCCAATTATTGCTTTTCATTACCTCTAAATCCAATCCCTCAACATCTATGGACATTAAATCAATTTTCTGATTCTTGGGCAAATATTTGTCAAGTGCCGTTTCCAATCTCATTATGGGTATTTTTATAACTTTTATAAGTTTGTAAGGACTTTCTTTATCCCGGTCTTCTGAAACAGCTTTGTCAAAACTATTAATCGCTGGTTCATCAAACACATAAAAGTCTTTTTCACACTCTTCATTTCCAATTCCTATGTGGACTGTTTTATCTCTTCTTCGGAAGAGTTTAAACGCCCTACCGCTTGATACATTAGGTTCAAAGTTTAACCCTTTCCAACCGCTTTTATACAACAAATGAGTATTTGAAAACCTGATGGGATGATGTGCACCAATATCTACATAAAATCCTTTTCTTTTCATTCCTATATCTTCAAAATATGTTTGAATTATGGCATCCTCTCCCTCTTGAGAATACCATCTTTTAATCTTATAGTAGTGAATCGGCAAGATTCGTAACAACTTCTTTTTTAAATTCTTAAACATCATAATTTGCTTTTACAAAGTTAAAGTAAATTTCTTATACTATAAACACTATCGTAAAAAATCAGTTGTATCTTGCCGCCCCTAAAACGCCCGCTATGGCTGACTACATTGCTCCTGTCCTACTCATTGCATTTAACCGTCCTGCACAGACGACACGGGTTTTTGACCAAATCAAAAAAGCCAAACCGGCTCAACTCTTTGTCGCTGTTGACGGTCCCAGAAATACACAAGAAGCCAAAACGGTTGAACAAGTCAAAGCTATATTCAATATAGACTGGGAATGTGAACTGCACACCCTTTATCGCACTCAGAATTTAGGATGCAAACTCGCTGTGTCTTCTGCCATTACTTGGTTTTTTGAGCACACGGAACAAGGTATAATTTTAGAAGATGATTGCCTGCCCAATGATGATTTCTTTGTATTTTGCTCCAATATGCTAAAACTCTATGAAAAGGATGTGACGGTAGGACATGTGTCAGGTTTCACATTGGTTGAGTTTGACAAGCAAATTCAACAAAATCATATTCTAATCAGTTATTCTCATATTTGGGGCTGGGCAACTTGGAAAAGAGTATGGGACAATTACACCACCACTCCTTTGAAAGATTACAAATTTCGTTTCGATTTAGTACCGGGCAATCTCAACAACAAACTACTCTGGTACAGAAACCTGCTGCTTACACATAAAAACAAAATTGACACTTGGGATTTCCAAAACCAATATTTGAATTGGGTACAAGGACTTAAATCGGTCTCTCCATCAGACAATTTGGTTGTCAACATTGGCTTTGGAGACAACTCTACACATACCAAAGCTTCTGACCAAAAGTTTCTGCTTGAATCACATCCGCTCAGAAATCACCACAATATTTTATTACACTCTCCTGCCCTTACCCAATCAATAGAAGACACGATTACCAAAAAAGTCTTTACCAGAAATCCTATTACCAACCTGATTCGGTTTTTATATGCGGTTCTGACACACTAATGTACTTAGTTAAGACATAATTTTCTGCCAAATGTGCCATTCTGACAAGTAAGCATCATTTCTGACAGCCAAAAAGTCTATTCTGACTTGATGGCATAATGGTTGAGAAACAGATGAAAAATCAAATAGCAAATGAGCAAAATAATTGGAATTGACTTAGGAACTACAAACTCTTGTGTTTCTGTTATGGAAGGAAACGAGCCCGTTGTAATCCCCAATTCAGAAGGTAAAAGAACCACACCTTCTGTGATTGGATTTTTGAAAGACGGAGAGAGAAAAGTGGGTGACCCTGCCAAACGTCAGGCTATCACAAACCCACAAAACACCATTTTTTCCATTAAAAGATTTATGGGTAACACTTTTGACCAAGTTACCAAAGAAGCATCCCGTGTCCCCTATAAAGTGGTAAAAGGCGACAATAACACCCCCCGCATTGAGATAGGAGACCGCAAATACACTCCACAAGAAATATCTGCCATCATTTTGCAAAAAATGAAAAAAACAGCAGAAGATTATTTGGGCACAACCGTGTCAGAAGCTGTTATCACAGTACCTGCATATTTCAATGATGCACAAAGGCAAGCAACCAAAGAAGCCGGAGAAATTGCAGGTTTAAAAGTACGTAGAATCATCAACGAACCTACCGCAGCAGCATTAGCTTATGGACTTGACAAGCGTCATAAAGACATGAAAATTGCCGTTTTTGACTGTGGTGGTGGTACACATGACGTATCTGTTCTTGAATTAGGCGATGGTGTGTTTGAAGTAAAATCTACGGACGGTGACACACACCTTGGCGGTGATGACTTTGACCACAGAATCATTGATTGGTTAGTGGAAGAATTCAAAAAAGAAAACCCCGGCATTGAGATTTCCAAAGACCCTACTGCCATGCAACGTTTGAAAGAAGCAGCAGAGAAGGCGAAAATTGAACTTTCATCTTCCGCATCTTCTGAAATTAACCTGCCTTATATTACAGCAGTTGACGGAGTGGCAAAACACCTTGTTACAAACTTGACCAGAGCAAAATTTGAGCAATTGGTGGATGACTTGATTCAAAGAACAATAGAACCTTGCAAATCAGCTTTAAAAAATGCAGGTTATTCTACTTCTGACATTGATGAAGTTATCCTCGTAGGAGGCTCAACACGTATTCCCGCAATACAGCAAGCAGTAGAAAAATTCTTTGGCAAAACTCCTTCCAAAGGCGTAAACCCTGACGAAGTTGTTGCAGTCGGTGCAGCTATTCAAGGCGGTGTACTCACAGGTGATGTAAAAGACGTATTACTTCTTGACGTTACCCCACTGTCTCTTGGAATAGAAACTATGGGAGGTGTATTTACCAAATTAATTGATGCAAACACCACCATTCCAACCAAGAAAAGTGAAGTATTTTCAACCGCTGCCGACAATCAGCCTCAGGTAGAAATACACGTTTTGCAAGGTGAACGTTCAATGGCTAGAGATAACAAGAGTATAGGAAGATTTGCACTTGATGGAATCCCCCCTTCGCCCAGAGGCGTACCTCAAATTGAAGTTACTTTTGATATTGATGCCAACGGTATTCTTAAAGTAAGTGCCAAAGACAAAGGTACAGGCAAAGAACAACATATTCGCATTGAAGGTTCTTCCGGATTGAGCAAAGAGGAAATTGAAAAGATGAAAAAAGAAGCTGAAGCTAATGCTGAAGCCGACAAGAGAGCAAAAGAAGAGATTGACAAACTCAACACAGCCGATACTTTGATTTTTTCTTCTGAAAAGAACTTAAAAGAATATGGCGACAAAATTCCTGCGGAGAAGAAAAGTGCCATAGAATCCGCCTTGACAGAGTTGAAGAAAGCTCATTCAGAGAAAAATCTTGCGGCTCTTGACCCCGCTTCCGAAGCCTTGAATAAAGCTTGGGAGGCTGCATCTCAGGACATGTACAATGCACAGCAAAACAATGCCAACACTGCACATACGGAGAATACTCAACCCGGCAATGAAAACAACAACGATGGAGCTAATAATGTCCAAGATGTTGATTACGAAGAAGTAAAGTAAAGTAGTTTTTTCATAATTTAAATTAGCCTCTTACATTCATTTGTGAGGGGCTTTTTTATGCACTAACAATTTTCATAACACACTATCTGTCAAACCAGAAACCACGTTTATTAAGTTTCAAATCCTGTAACAGACTTGACTTAGCGCGTAGCGTAAAGAAGAAACTTTTTCTTTCACCCAAAGGAATCCAATTGAAAGTAAACTGCCAACAGTGAAGGTCTCTCACAAAATCAACAGATGTATATGAAATTTCTTTTTTAGTAACATCATACCCTGAAGTAACAGAAATCTTCCAATTTTCTGTCAGACTAAGGTCGCCTGAGAAATTAAAAATGTTTGATACACTTTTTTTATAGCCATAATTTTCGGAATAGCGCAGTGAGTAGTTTATATTGATATTCCAAGGTACATTAAAATCAATATAGTTGTATGGATACATGGCAATATTGCGCCATTCTTGATCGGTAAGGATAGTACCGGGTGGCGGTGTATAAACAGGTCTGCCATTTTTGAATGCTTCAGGATTGAGCGCAAATGAAGTGATAAAATTAGCGCTGTTCCAATGACCCGGGTTCCCATTCTTGGCAATTTGAAGTTTATTTATCTTGCGATTGTTTTCGCGTGCATATAAGTCCAAATCCGCATTTAATTGAATGGATAATTTTTTAAACAGAGTAGTACGCGCATTAAAACGCAAATTACTAAAGTTGAAGCTGTCTGCCAAAAAATTATAGTTGCCGTTAATATCAAAAGATTCAATGATTTTCACATATTTAAAGTCAGAAGAAGTATCGGTTTTGACCACCTTTTTCATTTCAAGATTATTGATGATTGACAAACCTATCATACCTTGCTTACCCATCCCCGGTCCACCTTTAATGCCCTGTTCAAAAATAGAATAACGTCCCATTTTGCCCAAAGAATCAAGTTGGACATCTCTGTAATAATTAAAGAAATTTCCCGAAAAGTCTGGGCTGTAACTGAAATTCAAAGTGGGTGTTATTACATGGCGAATGGCTTCAATTTTGGGGTTCTTTCTGAATTTAAATGTTCCAAATATTCGGGTATTAATTCCGGCATTTGCCGAAAAGCTTGACGCACGTGCAAATCCATTTACATCTTGTATATCAACCTTGTTCTCCAGCGAGTTAAATTCCTTCCGAATCGTTTTAAAATACCAATATTCATTGTAATTAAAAGAAGGGTTGAATGTGAAATAGTTTTTGAAAAACTTAATAGACGTACTGATAGGAATTGAATGACTGATTCCATTTCGGAAATCCTGTATTACATCCGGACTGGTTAATAAAGAGTCATAGGTGTTAAGTCTATTGGCAAAATTTGTATTATAACTCAACCCTATAGTTTCATACCAACGAGGCTTTCCAACAGCGTTTTTTCTTTTAAATGGTGTAAACCTGGCAACATCAAAATTGATATTAGGCAAATCCATATTAAATTCACGGGTTTGCGTGTTTTGACTGTGGTTCATTCCTATTCTCAGGTTGTATTTACCACCCGACATCATTTTAGAATAAGATACGGAAGAACGATATTGACTTGCCACAATCTGATTAGCATCAAAAGAGTTGTTGAGGTTGTATTGATTGCTGACAATATCAACATCTGCACTAAAGCCCGTGCCCGGCTTGGCTTTGGCATCCTGACTATGCACCCAGCGAATTTTGTAGTCCGGAGAAATACGGAAGTCTTGCAATCCCCTTTCACCAAAGATATTATAAGCATAGCCCAGGTTCAAAGAACCGTTGTATTTGTATCGTTTGGCATAACGTGTATTTGAATGAACTCCCCAACTACCTCTGAAATAAAAATCACCCGTCAATGCTTGATCTACATAGTCGCTCAAATGAAAATAATAGCCTCCGTTAGTTAAGTTATAGCCACGAGACGCGCTTAATCCGTATTGTGGTATAATGATTCCCGAGGTTTGTCCTTTTTTGGTAGGAAACAATCCAAAGGGTAAATAAGCCGGCAACGGAACATCTTCTACTACAAGATTAGCCGGTCCAAATACAATCTTGTTATTAGGAATAATTTTCAGCTTGCGGGCATTCAGATAGAAATGAGGGTGGTCTAATTCACAAGTTGTATATTTTCCAATATCCGTAAAAATCACACCTGTACTATCTCTAAAAACCCTATTACACAAAATATAGCCTTCTCCTTCTTGCATTTTTACCCCTTGCATTCTACCGCGTTTAGTTGCAAAATTATAATGCATGGTATCTGCTCCTACTTCTCTTTCATCGTCTTTGAAAACCGGCAAATCCACATAATGCCCGGCACTGTCAACCTTCCCTTTTGCGCGTAGCTCTTTGTTTTCAAAATTAATTTCAATATAAGCTGCTGCTAGTGCCATTTCACCGTAATCTACTTTTGCAGAGCCATACAAATAAACTCTTTTGTGTCTGAGGTCTAAAATTACGGAGTCTTTTGCCTGATAGATAACTGCAACCTCAAGCGCATCTTTTGAAATCCTCATTACTTTGCTGTTCTTTGTGCTGTCTATTATGATAGACGTATCAGTGAGTGCACCCGGCACAATAGAATCCTTTGATATAAAACTTGGAGCACTGATATTTTGCGCAAAAGAAGAAATCCCCAACAACATTATCAATGCTGTTATCCACAATGACTTAGGTATATAAAATGGCTTAAATTTTAGGTGGTTCAAAACTGAGGCACTAAAATTGCGTTTCAAAATTAGGGTGGCAAAGCTAAGACAAAAAAACAGGCATTAACCACCATTTATTAGTAAGTAAAAAATGAAAAATACACTAGTTTGGATTCTGTTGTTGAGTGCTATTGTTCATGCGGCATTTTTGGAAGTTGACACTAACAAGCAGGACAAAAAATTTACAGTTATAATCGACCCCGGTCATGGAGGAAAGGATCCCGGAGGGCAAAGTGGCGGCTTTAACGAAAAAGATGTTGTACTTGCCGTTGCCAAAAAATTAGGAAAATATATAAATGACAGTTTGAGCGAAATCAATGTTGTTTTTACTCGCAACAAAGACGTGTTTATTGAATTGTCGGAACGATCAAAAATTGCAAACAAAGCCAATGGTGATTTATTTATTTCCATTCACAGCAATGCCAATGATAACAAAGATGCCGATGGCACTGAAACCTTTGTGATGGGAACACACAAGAATGAAGGTTGGCTTGCGGTGGCTAAACGCGAAAATGCCTCTATCTTATTGGAAGCAGACTATCAGCACAATGAAAGCTATGGTGGTTTTGACCCTAATTCACCCGTGGGACATATTATCTTTTCTTTGTACCAGAACGCTTACATATCTAAAAGCCTTGAAATAGCAGAGGATGTTGAATTAGAATTTCACAAACATACAACGATGAAAAGCAGAGGTGTAAAACAAGCCGGCTTCCTTGTGCTGTGGAAGACCTCTATGCCGAGTGTCTTGATTGAAATTGGGTTTCTTACCAATCCAAAAGACCGCGCTAATATGACTTCTGACAACGGTCAAGACAAAATAGCTCTTGCTATTTACAAAGCCTTTAAGAAATATCACACCCAAACAACTTCCCAAAATAGCAAATAGAAATATTAAATTATTACTTTTGCAGACCTTTTTCAAACTCAATATTCTACAAATTGAAAGTATCAAACGAAAGTAAAATCGGAGCTCTTACCGCGATAGCAATCACTTTCCTTATTCTCGGATATAATTACATGGCAAATGAAGGCGATATGTTTAAACCCAAAACATATTACATTGCTGTATATGACCAAACTCCGGGACTTAGAAAAGGTCAAAGTGTTTTATTAAATGGATACAAAGTGGGATATATTAACTCTCTTTCTCGCGATACCAAAAAAAACAAGATTGTTACTGTCCTTAAAATTGTTGAACCGCTTGATGTACCTATCCATTCTACTGCCGAAATTATTTCGGAGGGCTTAATGGGTGGCAAAGCAATCAAACTGATTTTGAATGACAACTATGATAGTTATATGAAATCAGGTGATACGCTTCTTTCACATACAGAAGTATCTATTCTAGACGAAATTACACAGTCATTTGAACCTATTGCAAAAAAGATTGAAAGAATAGTGGATTATCTTGATTCAGTAGTAATTAAAACCGGTAAAGTACAAGGAGCTATTACTAAAACTACGGATGTAATGACTTCTATTGAAAATTTGGCAAATAAAAGCGCTCACTTGGTTGAAGCCAACAATGACAATATTACCAAAACTCTCGAAAGCATTAAATTATTATCTACTGAACTTGCATCAAAACGAAATGAACTTTCCAAAACCCTTGACAACCTTGGAGAGTTTTCTAATTCGTTAGCCAAATCTGACATCATTGCCAAACTTGATGCAACACTTGCCAATATTAGTTCTATCACTCAAAAACTTGATAATGGCACCGGAACTGCTGGGAAATTTGTGAATGATACTGAGTTATATGAAAAACTAAATGCTACCCTTGCTGACCTAAATAAACTGTTAATTGACATTAACAAATACCCTGAAAAGTATGTACCAATGCCTTGGGGAAAAAAGCAAAGAAAAGATGCCAAGAAAAAGAGCAGTCAAGAAAGTTATAATAAATAACTTTTATAACCGACTTCTTTTCCGCATTTAACCATTTCTTTAAGAAATCATTATTCTATCAGTATCTTTGAACGCTCTATGCTAACAATCAACGCAAAAGAACAATCAATTCCGGTCGTACACAGATATTTACTTGGAGCAGTGGGTCCGCGTCCAATCTGTTTTGCAAGCACAATAGACAAAGCTGGGAATAGAAATTTAGCACCATTTAGTTTTTTTAACGTTTTTAGCGCCAACCCTCCTATTGCTATTTTCTCACCTGCTCGAAGCGGTCGTACACAAACAACTAAACATACGCATGAGAATGTAAAGGAAGTTCCCGAAGTGGTTATTAATGTAGTGGATTATGCAATGCTTCATCAGGTTACACTTGCCGGATGTCCCTATCCCAAAGGCACCGATGAGTTTGTAAAAGCCGGTTTTACACCCCTTAAATCCGAACTTGTCCGCCCCGACAGGGTAAAAGAAAGTCCGGTACAAATGGAGTGTGAAGTGTTGGAAGTAAAGGAATTGGGCACAGGTGGTGCAGCGGGCAACCTGATTATCTGCGAAGTTAAACTCATTCATATTCGAGAAGATGTATTGGATGAAAACCAAATGATAGACCAAAGCAAAATTGATTTATTGGCTCGTATGGGAGGAAACTGGTATTGTCGTGCACATGGAGATGCTATTTTCGAACTGAAACGACATGAAGTTAACTGTGGAGTGGGTATAGACGCATTGCCCATACACATAAGAAACAGTAGCAAACTCACAGGAAATCATTTAGGTCAAATGGGAAACCTTATCCAATTGCCGAATGAAGAAGAAGTTAAAGCTGCTGCTTTGAAATATAACAATATCAACAACAAAGAAGATGTTGCCATAACCTTGCTTGCCAAAGGAGAAACCTCTGAGGCGTTGGCATTGTTGATGACTCAATAGAAATACAGATTTAGAATTAAAATATAGATAGAGATGAAAACATATAAAGTAATCGGATTAATGAGTGGAAGTTCTATGGACGGAGTGGACATTGCCTATTGCCATTTTACCGAAAGTAATGGACAATGGTCTTTTAAAATCACTCATACTGAAACAGTCCCTTATAATGAAAAATGGCGTATAAGACTTTCACAGTTGCGCAGACAAAATGCTCTTACGTACGTCAAAACTGATGTATTCTATGGACATTATTTGGGTGGTTTAGTTAAAGATTTTATTTCCAAAAATAATCTTAGTGACGTGGACTTTATAGCTTCTCACGGTCATACGGTATTTCACAACCCTGAAATAAAAATTACAGCTCAAGTGGGTGACGGAGCCAGCCTTTCTGCTATTGCAGGGCTGCCTGTTGTGAATGATTTCAGACGGGCTGATGTTGCCAAAGGTGGAGAAGGTGCACCCCTTGTTACCATTGGCGACAAAGTGCTTTTTGGCGAATATGATTATTGTATTAATTTGGGAGGATTTGCCAATATTTCCGGCAACGACTCTTCAGGTAACAGAGTATCTTTTGATATCAGCCCATGCAATATTCCGTTAAACAGAATTGCACGCGACCTCGGCAAAGATTATGACGAAAATGGTCAAATTGCCGAAAATGGCAGAGTGGACTATGAATTATTAGGTTCTCTAAATGCTGTCGAATACTACAAACAACCCTACCCCAAGAGCCTTAACAGAGATTGGATAAATCAAGAGTTTTGGGGGATTGTACGAGACTTTGCAGACCTGAATGCAGAAACTAAGATGAGAACAATGGTGGACCATATTGCTGTCCAAATTGCAAATGCAATCAACCTATTGTCCGAAAATAATAGCAACGGAAAAAAAGTCTTGTTAACCGGTGGAGGGGCTTTCAACAATGTTTTAGTAGAACACATCCGCACTCATTCTGAGGCTGAAATAATTATTCCTGAAAATGATATTGTGAACTTCAAAGAAGCTCTTGTATTTGCTTTTCTGGGTATTCTCAGAGTGCAAAATCAGGTTAATACGCTGAAAGCAGGAACCGGTGCATCATCCGACAGTATAGGCGGTGGTTTGCACGGAAACTTTTCAGGATTAATATAATCAATAAAATGTTTACCTTTGTTGAGTAAACTATCTCATATATGAGAAAACTATTGTTAATGCTGTTGCTGGTTCCCTTTGTTTTTGTAACGAATGGTTGCAAAAAGAACGGCAAAAAACTGATTACTATTCCGGTTGATATGAGTTTTAACACTCCCTATCCCACACCTGAAATAATGGATATTGACACCCTCTTATCGTTTGAGACCTATCGTTTTCCAACAGGAATTGATGCCTACTTAGTGCCCAAAAATTCATCGAAAGAATTATTACAAGATGTTTTTCTTGACAAAATGGATATGCAAATTGTGCTCAACGACAGTACTACCTTTGATGTTCTTAAACAGATTGATGTTTATTTGTCTGCCGATGGTATGACTGAAACTTTGGGAGCCTATTTGCATGAAGTACCCCAAACAGGGCTTTTGTCTATCTCACTCACTCCAACAGGTAATAACATGAAAAATTATCTCAAAAAAGACGAATTTTTCCTTGTCATTAAAATGGTGTTGCGCAAGCCATTACCCAAAAATACTTATATGACAATTAAGACTAAATTTAAGGGAACGGCAGGTGTTTTATGAGTGTTCTTGAAAGGCGTTTAAGTAAATTTACAGCAAAGAAACCCGAAATAGTTTTTGAATGGAAAGACAGACTATCCAAAGCAGAAGGCTGGCTGGTAATTAATTCCGTAAAAAATGGTGCTGCTCTTGCTCAAACTATTATTAGAAAAGGGATTACTAAAGAAGAACTTGAGCAATATGCTAAAAAATCAGAAATTAAATTAACCATCAGCGGACCACCCGTTGGTGGCGCAGCCATTGGTTTGAATTTTGACCGAGAGGATACACGTTATCAATCCATTATAGAACGATTTTTTAAAACCCTCACACCTATTCTCAAAAGCTATTGTGGAGTGGAAGCCGTTGAAAATATTACCGCCAATGAAATTGAAATGCTTTGCAATCAAATGGGCTTATTACATCCCTGGGAAGGCATTGTAGAGGGGTATCTTTCCTACACTCCCGATAATAAATTTAAGAGCACAATCCGCGCTTTACAAGGATTTGAGCCCTATAACACAGAAGAAAAGTTGGCAAGTATCAGCCGTTTGCAACAAAGGCACGATATCGAATTAACTGATGAGCGTTTTATTCCCAATCCCTTAGAAAAATTTACAGTTGATGAAATCATTGACGGTTGGGGAATTGCAGAATCCGTAAGGCATTATTACATGATTTATGGTGGTTTTATTAATAACAAGTTTGTGTTGATACAAGGCTGGAATCCTGTGGCATTTGCGGCAGCTTACTTCCTTTGTAAATATGGTGCGTTGGTAGTAGGAATATTGGATGAGTCTGGTTCTGTAATAAATGAAAAAGGAATGAATCATGAGGATATTAGCCGAATGTACACCCGCCACAACAAAAACAGATTGGAAAGTACAGCTAAGATCAGCTTTGATAAATCCTCTCAAAGGTTTTTTGATATTCCGGCAGAGATATTTATTGCAGCCTCTCCCACGCTTGCAATTTCAAAATCACAAGCGGCACAAATAATCAAATCAGGGATTGAAGTTATTTCGTGCGGCACAGACAGACCATTTGATGAGAATAGTTATATGGAAGAGATTGCTTCTGAACTTGATTCAAAATGTTCCGTCATACATCCAATCATATCCAAAAGTGGCAGCGCAAGAGTACCGGCATTTCTATTAAAAAAGGAAGCCCAAACGAATGATATGGCTATTATCAAAGATGTATCAGAGATTGTCAGACAAAGTATTATGCGTTTGCACCAATTCAATCCGAGGCGTACAGGAATATTTTCCAAAGCCCTTGAATTGTCCTTGACAGATTTGGTTTAATAATTATATTTGCAGCCCTCAAAAACGAGTTCGGGATGTGGCTCAGCCCGGTAGAGCACTCGCATGGGGTGCGAGGGGTCGCTGGTTCGAATCCAGTCATCCCGACAGAACTCAAAAAGTCCCGCTTCCAAGCGGGACTTTTTTTACCATTTATCTCCGTGTCTTATTTGCAAACAATAATTCGTCAATTCGTCAGGGGATACCTCATACAGCTTCATTCCATTGTATGTTGGCGAATTGAATTTTTTAAATAAATTATCCATTGCATTACAAGTCTTTTTGGGTTTGTATTCTGCAAATGCATGTAATGACAGTTTTTCTGCTGAAAGCAAAATAATCTTGTTATAAGAACTAAAATCAAATTTGTGGGGATAATTGGGGGCGCAAAACTCAACTTTTCGTTCAACTGCGTCAATATTATGAATCCAATATAAGCCAACAGATTCGCCACACAAAAGCGTTTTTCCGCTAATGTTAACTTGTTGTGAAAGCCATTCTTGAAACTTATACGGGTTGCGCTCATTGTATTGCATCATACCCATCAAATTGATGGACACAAAAGGAATGGACTGAACAAATAATACAAATACGATGATAGCCTTTTGCCATTGTGCTTTCCATTCATACTTTGCAAAAAACCTTGCCATGATTAAATATGACAATAAAAGCATTGTTGGGTTATAACGATAATTAGGTGCCAGCACAAACATCCAAAACAGCGAATGAGCAAGGAAAAGCAATGAAATAAAGTCCTTGTTGCGTATCAAATTTTTGATTGCTAAAATATGAGCAAACAGAATTCCTAACCAAACCCAAGGTTGTGTCGTAAGATAGAGACTAAACCTATTGTAGAAATGGTGAAGTAGCAATGTAATTCCACTCCCATTTTCAGTATGATCTTCTCCTGCGGCAATCAATTGGTCAACTATGCCCATAAAATTAAAATCAATCAACCATAACCACACAACAAAAGGTGCCAGATAAAGTACACCTATTAATATCTTATTTCGTACACGCTTTACAGTTAGCAAGTTTTTTACGGCAATCACAATCGAAAGCATCCATGAAGCCGGGTGTACCAATGCCAGTAAACTGCAAGACACAATGGCAATAATCCCGTTTCTTCTAACCAAAGTAAAATATAAAGCTGCCGACAGATAGAACAACTGTTGCATTTCACAGCGCACCGATCTCAAACTTTCATAAATTCCTTTGTCAAACATAAAAAACAAGAGAATAATCCATGCCAAGCCTTCATTTGCATAATGTTTTGTCAGTTTGTAAAACAAAATACATGTTCCCATAAAAAATAAAATGTGCGGGAAACGCATCCAAAAAATATCAGCCCCAAATAAATACCCCATAGCTGCAAAAGGCAGATTACGCAAAGGAAGATTTGCCAGAAATATATGCTCTGAACCATTGTATTGCCACAAAAAGCTGTTGTACCCCTGCCCTTCTACCCAGCGCATAGCAGGATCCAAATCCATGATTTCATCTATCCAAGCAATAGGCACAAATGCCAAATTGCAAAGTACCACGATAAAATACCCTATGCATATAAAGAGTATTATTCGCTGAAGATTAGTGTTCATACAATGAAGCACAAAACTAACTTTAAAAAAGTTTATGCGCCCTAAGATGACAAAGCATTTTGTTTAAATATTACCTTTGTAATTCAAATTAAAAGCAATGACAAAAGCAACGGTTGATATCAGCAATATTTTAAAAAAACTTAGAATCAAAAAAATCAATGAGAGTGTGTGTACGGGTGTAAGTTGGATTACGGCTGTGGGCACTAAACGCAGAGAAATTGTTTCGCCCGTTGATGGTAAAACTATCGGAGAGATTGTATATGCCGGAGATACTGAATATGAAGCTGTCATGAAAAGAGCGCAAGACGCTTTTAGAATATGGAGTTCATATACTGCACCTCAAAGAGGTGAAATTGTCAGACAAATGGGAAACAAACTGAGAGAATACAAGCATGAGCTTGGTATATTGGTTTCATACGAAATGGGAAAAAGTCTTCAAGAAGGATTGGGCGAGGTACAAGAAATGATTGACATCTGTGATTTTTCTGTGGGTTTGAGCCGCCAACTTTATGGTTTGTCCATGCATTCGGAGAGACCTCATCACAGAATGTTAGAACAATGGCATCCTTTGGGTGTGGTAGGCATTATTTCTGCTTTTAATTTTCCTGTTTCTGTATGGAGTTGGAATGCTTTTATTGCGCTGGTTTGCGGCAATACTTGCGTGTGGAAACCAAGTGAGAAAGCGGCTTTATCGGCAATTGGCGTTATGAATATTTTACAGGAAGTATTAATTGCAAATAAAATTCCCGATGGTGTTATCACCCTCATAAATGGCGGTGCTGAAATAGGAAAAAAGTTAGCCACAGACAGCAGAGTGGCATTGTTGTCTGCTACGGGGTCAACCAAAATGGGTAAATCTGTTTCTAAAACTGTAGCCGAGAGATTAGGAAAATCCATACTTGAATTGGGTGGCAACAATGCCATTATTATTTCAGACAAAGCAGATTTAGATTTAGCCCTTCGTGCGGTTGTGTTTGGAGCCGTTGGTACTGCCGGACAGCGTTGCACAACCACACGCAGAATCATTGTACAGAAAAACATCTACAAAGATTTTATTAAGAAACTAACCGCTGTTTACAAACAAATCACGATTGGAAATCCGTTACTTGAGACAAATCTGGTAGGACCTTTGATTGACAAACAAGCAGTAGAATCGTTTGTACGTGCATTGATTGAAGTCAAAAAAGAAGGAGCTAAAATCATTTTTGGAGGTGATGTATTGACAGGCAAGGGTTATGAATCAGGTTGTTATGTAGTCCCCGCTATTGTTGAAGCTCAAAATCATTATAAAACTGTACAATTAGAAACCTTTGCTCCCATTCTCTATGTGATGCAATACAATACTCTCGATGAGGCTATTGCCATGCAGAATGATGTCAAACAAGGACTAAGCTCAGCAATATTTACCACAGACCTAAGAGAATCTGAGAAATTTTTGACTGCTGCAGGTTCAGATTGTGGCATTGCCAATGTTAACATAGGGACTTCCGGTGCAGAGATTGGAGGTGCTTTTGGCGGTGAAAAAGAAACCGGTGGAGGCAGAGAAAGTGGTTCTGATGCTTGGAAAGCCTATATGAGAAGACAAACTGTAACCATTAACTATGGCAGCACTTTGCCCTTAGCGCAAGGAATTAAGTTTGACATTTAAATAAAAAGACAAGCCGTGATAAAAGAGGATTTCTTACAAGCAGGCTGGAAGACCGGGCTATTTCTTAAACCTGAATTCCGGTTGACTGATGGAAGAAAACTCGAAATCTTGAACCGTGGGATTCACAACAAAAATAACGGACCTGACTTTATTCAAGCTAAAATAAGAATTGAAGATACGCTATGGGCGGGCAGTATTGAATTTCACGTAAAAAGCTCTGACTGGAATAAACATGGACATACGACCGATAACGCATACAAAAATGTTATTCTGCACATAGTCTGGGAACACGACACCGAAATCCAATTGCAAGATGGCTCTACCCTACCTTGTCTTGAACTAAAACCTATTGTTTCACAGAAGCAACTCCATAATTACCTTGCTTTGATTCAGTCACTCAAAGAAATTCCATGCGAAGACACAATCAAAGATGTGAATTCTCTCACGGTATATCAAATGTTGCAAAGGACTGTTGTTGAAAGGATTGAACGAAAAACTGAAAGGATTGCTTCTATTCTGGCAGAAAGTAATAATGATTGGCATAAAGCATTTTACAAAACTCTGTTCAGGAATTTTGGTTTCAAAACCAATCAACATGCTTTTGAAGAACTTGCAGACAGAATTCCTGTTAAGGTATTTGATTTGCTTAAGGACAAACCAATCACAAGTGAGGCACTGTTGATGGGGTGTTCAGGACTATTGTCCACAGACGAATACGCGGACTCATACACTGTTTTTCTTAAAGAAGAATTCAAATTCCTAAAGCATAAATATAATCTCAACGAACTCTCGCCCACACTTTGGAAATTTTCAAAAATGCACCCTCATAATTTTCCGTTTATTCGATTGGTGCAACTTGCTTCATTGCTAAATCACAATTATCAATTGCCTGCCCGTGTTTTAGAAGCCCAAAGCACCAAAGATTTAATAGGATTGTTTAGCACAAAAATTTCTGAGTATTGGAAAGATCACTACAAACCGGGAGTGGAGGGGAAATTTAAAAACAACGATTTGTCAAAAGACTCTATTGACCTGCTTATCATCAACACTTGTGTCCCATTTGTTTTTATATATGGCAAAGAGTCCGGTACAGCGGAATATTGTGAAAAAGCACTTTCTTGGCTGGAGGACATCAAACCCGAAAATAATTCTATTATCCGTTCTTGGAAAAGCATTGGTATCAAGGCTGCCAACTGTTTTGAAACACAAGGTTTAATTGAGCTTAAAGAAAGTTATTGCACTCAAAAAAGGTGTATGGAATGTCTGATTGGATATGATATTCTAAAGAAATAACTTTACAAATATTTCATCCCTTTGGCAGTTATTCTAAAATATTGACCGGCATAAGTGTCCGGTTCAATATAGGCAACCGAAATAAACTTATCCTCTCTTTTCTCATATACCCTAACCAAATCTTTTACAACCAAAATTCTCAGGACATCTGAAACGATATTGCGGTCAATGTTTCCGGCATCTTCCAAAATGTGTTCAAATGTTTCCTCAAAAATCAGTGATGATAAAATCTTGATTGCAAGCGGTTCAAGCTTCATAAGTCCTCCCTTTCCATGTAAATTCACCAAAAAATTTTTGATATAAAACCGGAATCATATAGATAACCTGGTAAAAAGGCATGACCGCTATAAGTCCAAGCAATCTGATATTTTTCTTGAAAGAATATTTAAAGAATGAAGCAAAAGAGCTAAATAATATGACATCACCTATCCATTTATCAAGCAACAGACCGGATTTAATCCAATTAAATGGAAAAAACAAAGCTAATGGTATGGAAACAATCAAAAACAACATAAACAATGAAGGAATGATAACAGGCAACTGATTCCATGAGAATTTAGCTGTCTTTACTTTAGAAATCCAACGAGTTCGTTGAGAGATAAGCTGAGTTAAGGATTGACAAGCATCGGTTTTGATTAAAACATCATGCGTCATAAACACTTCTACCAAATCCGGATTCAAGTTATGTACTCTTTTCAGCAAAAACTCATCATCACCGCTGGCAAGCTGCATTTCAGGGGTATAAGCACCGACTCGCATAAAAATATTTTTGGTAAAAGCTAAGTTAGCTCCATTTGCTGAAAACACAACGCCATTTGCCAATGAACCCATACTCATTGAGACCAAAGCTGAACTTTCAAGCTTCTGAATATCTTCAAAAAAAGAGTTTTGACTCTTTAATTCAATTGGCATTACCAACATTTCCGATTGTGTTGAGCCAATTTTTTGAGCAATAGCAGTTAGCCAAGTTTTAGGACATTCCACATCAGCATCAGTCGTTACAATCCACTTAGTTTGAACATGATTAATCCCTGTTTGCAGTGCTCTTTTTTTCCCTTCTCCGTCATTTTGTAATACTTCATATTCAAATGGAAATCCATTTAATTCAAGGTCTAATTTTGACTTTGAATTGTCCTCTGAATGGTCATCAATAAAAATAAACATAACTTTGGAATGGCTTGGTTTATCAAGCATCTTGAGAGAATGCACAAGCGTTGGCAAGGTGGATTCTTCATTCCTAAATGGGATCACAACAGTAAAATCAAGTGGGAGTTGAGTAACTTTATTGAATTGATTATTTTTCAATGCTTTCCTCATTCCTATTGCGAAGTAAATCATTACTGAAATATATGCTACACCTATGAGTTGGAACAAAAACATGGAATTTAATTATTAATAATGACCCGGATTAAGGAATCTGCATATA
Source organism: Bacteroidota bacterium (assembly GCA_023957335.1). NCBI lineage: Bacteria > Pseudomonadati > Bacteroidota > Bacteroidota bacterium. The sequence goes on from JAMLHC010000005.1 coordinate 313,344, forward strand.
CTTATGGGTTTGCAAAGAAATTTGCCATTCAGGATTTTTCTTTATATAGTCAATAACCTTGGGCAGCATTTCGTTTGCTTTGCTCCATTCGGGTTGGAGCAGTAGCCTGCATTGATTGTTTACTTTGTTTTTATATTCAACCGCCCATTTGAAATCAGAGAGATTAAAAACAATGATTTTAAGTTCATTGGCTTTATGTATTTGAGTATCCAATGGTTTTTTGAATTTTTTGGGTGAGATACAAATCCAATCAAAATCGCCTTTTATTTCAGAAGAAGCAGAAGTTTCCAAATGTACTCTTAATCCCTTATTGTGTAATTCCTTACACAGCTCAGTAAGGTCGTAAAGACAAGGTTCTCCACCGGTAATAACCACAATTTTAGTTCCACTTTGTGCAGCGTCATCAGCAAGTTCTTTGGCACTTAAGCGTGGAAAGCCTTCAGCATTCCAGCTTTCTTTAACATCACACCACACACAGCCCACGTCACATCCGGCAAGGCGAATAAACCAAGAAGCATATCCGCTATACGTCCCTTCACCTTGAATGGTGTAAAAACGCTCCATGACAGGAAATAACTGTGTTTTAGGCAAGGTTGAATTTCTTTTTGTAAGCATCTAAAGTATTTATCATCAAACCTATTCTGGTCATAGGTCCAACTCCTCCGGGAACGGGCGTTGCTGCATGACAAACTCCTTCCAATGAAGCATAGTCAGCATCGCCTTTGAGCACATATCCTTTGGGTTTGCTGCTGTCGGCAACACGTGTAATGCCTACATCAATAACTGTAGCACCGGGTTTGAGCATATCTCCTTTCAAAAATTCTGCTATTCCGATAGCAACTACCACAATGTCAGCATGCTTAGTATAAAATTCAAGGTTTTGTGTGCGGCTATGACAAAGCGTAACTGTTGCATTGCCGGTGGGTGTTGCCTGAGAGAGCAGAATACTCATCGGTCTGCCCACAATATTGCTTCTTCCGAGCACTACTACGTGTTTGCCTTTAGTTTCTATTTTATAAAACTCTAATAACTTCAAAATACCAAAAGGTGTTGCAGGAATATAGCCTCCTTCTCCTCTTGTAACCAAGCCAAAATTAAAGGGTGTAAAACCATCTACATCCTTGAATGACGAAATTGAGTCTGTTACTTTCTTTTCTGATATATGCTTAGGTAAAGGTAATTGAACAATAAGTCCATCGGTAGTTTCGGATTGATTAATTTTCTCTATTAATGCCAAAAGTTCAGCCTCTGAAGTTGTTTCCGGCAAGCGGATTACTTCTGAACCAAAACCAACTTCTTGACAGTCTTTTTCTTTGGAAGCCACATAAGTTTGGCTGGCACCATCTAATCCTACTAAAATCGCTGTCAGATGTGGGGCACGCCTACCGGAATTTACAATCTGATTGGTTTCTTCACGTAATTTTTCTTTTACTTCCTTGGCAACTTTAACACCGTCAATTCTTATCATATTTTCATTGGAGTATGAATGGGCAAAGTTACAATAAGTAAGACAGATAATTGAATGACATTAACGTAATATATCTACAACATCAACAAACTTTATTTTTACAAAAAACCCAATCTACATTATCATTTATCAAGACTTAGAGATTATCCTGCTTCCATTATATTTGCCCAAAATAATTAATAAACAAGATGAACAAACTGAAATTATTAGCAATCATTGGAATGTCCTGTATGAGCATTGCTGCTTTTGCACAAGATATTAGTCTGACCAATCCCGTTACTGCCTCAACCAGGGATGTAATGACCCCTGACTTGTTGTGGAAACTTGGGCGGGTATCTGCAATGGGTATCAGCAAAGACAAAAAGTATTTAGTTTATAAAGTAAGCACTCCTTCTGTACAGAATAATAATTTCACTTCAAAATACTTCATCATTCCGGTGGAAGGCGGCAATGCAAGCGAAATTAGCGACCCTCTATCCTATTTAAATAATAAAAACATTTCTCCGGACGGCAAATATCAGCTATACACAATGGATGTCATGCTGCAACCGGTGCTGGGCAAGGATTTGTACACAAATTACCCTAATTCTGATGTCAAGGTATATAACAGTCTTGATTACAGGCATTGGAGTTCTTGGTTTGACGGGAAATATAGCCATGTATTTTTTAAAGAGTCCGGCAAACCTGACACAGAGGGTACAGATTTGTTGGAAGGTCAAAGATACTACTGTCCTCAACAACCTTTTGGCGGAGATAATGACTACATCTGGTCTCCCGACAGCAAAAAAATAATTTATGTGAGTAAAAAAAGTGAAGGCACTGCTTATGCCATCAGCACAAATACCGACATATATCAATATGATATTGCCACAAAAAACACCCTCAATCTGACAGACGGCATGAAAGGCTACGATACAGAGCCTGCATTTAACAAAAAAGGTGCCTTGGCTTGGTTGAGTATGGAGCGAGACGGATACGAAGCAGATAAAAACGATATACTTGTTTTAGAAAACGGAATCAAACTCAACCTTACTGCACAATGGGACGGAACAGTAGAACAGTTTGTATGGGCAGAGGATGACAAAACCTTGTTCTTTACAGCCGCTACCGGAGGAACCGTCCAACTTTTTGCAGTTGATTACCCCGGCAAAACTAAAAAGATGCCGGTTGTGGTTCAATTGTCAAATGGACAGTTTGACGTAAGCGGAATCATTGGACAGATAGGCAATAAACTCTTTGTAACACGTACAGACATGAATACAGCTGCGGAGATTTATAGTTTTGATTTAAAAACCAAGCAATTTCAAAAAATCACGTCTGTAAATGATCAAGCATATAGCCAAATAGAAAAATGTGAAGTCAAAAAACGGATAGTGAAAACTACTGACAACAAAGACATGACAGTATGGGTAATTTATCCTCCGGATTTTGATCCTAATAAAAAATACCCCACCCTACTTTACTGTCAAGGTGGACCGCAGTCTGCACTGAGTCAATTTTATTCGTTCAGATGGAATTTTCAATTAATGGCTTCACAAGGTTATATAGTGGTTGCACCCAATCGCAGAGGCATGCCCGGACATGGAGTCGAATGGAACGAAGCCATCAGCAAAGATTGGGGTGGTCAGGTAATGAAAGATTATCTTTCTGCTATTGACGATGTATCCAAAGAACCTTATGTGGACAAAGACAGACGCGGTGCAATTGGCGCAAGCTATGGCGGCTATTCGGTCTTTTATTTGGCGGGTATTCACCAAGGCAGGTTCAAATCCTTTATTTCACATGCAGGTGTGTTTGACACTAAAAGCATGTATGGAACCACAGAAGAAGTTTGGTTCCCAAACTTTGATGCCGGAGGTGCTTACTGGGAATATGACAATAAGGTAGCTCAAAAAACATACAACGAATTCAATCCGAGTAATTTTGTTCAAAACTGGAACACTCCTATTCTGATTATTCAAGGTGGAATAGATTTTAGAGTACCGATAGGACAAGGGCAAGAAGCATTTCAGGCAGCGCAGTTGCGTGGAATTAAAAGTAGATTTCTATATTTTCCTGAAGAAAACCATTGGATATTGTCACCCCAAAATGGAATGATATGGCAGAATGAATTCTTTAAATGGTTGAAAGAAACACTATAAAAAAAGCCTCTCGAATTTTCGGGAGGCTTTTTTTTAAGGGTGAATGATGGGACTTGAACCCACGACCCCCTGAACCACAATCAGGTGCTCTAACCAACTGAGCTACAATCACCGTGTTTTTGGGGTTGCAAATATAATCTTATACGCTCAATTTCAATAACCGATAAATTTATTTTTATTGCTTCTCTAACAATGTCGTTCACACCAATATCCGTGCGATATTAGGAATAGTGCCAATAAACGATTTGGCTGGTGCTGTCTGCGCCAAGAATGCACTAAACAAAGACTATGGCTGATGTCATAAGCATCAGCATATTTTCGGTTCAAATAACATTTAGAATACATAGGCTGTTGACACTTCCCAAATCAACTTAAAAAATAAAATCGTGAAGAGAATTGGAAAGCGTAATTCTTACCCTATTTTTGCAGCGGCAAGCGGGAACGACCAGCTCCTGTCTCACTCCCCCAGGCAGGGAACTGAGCAAGGGCAGACGGTTGTAGCGGTGCGATTCTTTGCTTGCCTTTTTTTTATGGTAGAGGAGAAAGATAGTTTTAAAAATCCAAAACACAACGAAGAACATTTCTATCACCCTCATGAAAAAACCATGGGTGGCTGTTGTAGTATTCTATTTTTTGTACCTACCATTCTGCTTATTCTGCTTTTGATTTATTACTTTGTAGGACAATACGTACAACATTAACCCCTTATTGCGGGCTTTTCTACTTGAAGATTTTTCTACTTATTACTTACTTTTGCTCTCATGCTAAAGGAAAATTCTCTTAAAGATAAAGTTATCATAGTTACGGGTGGCGGAACCGGATTGGGCAAAGAAATGACCAAGTCTTTTTTAAGACTTGGTGCTAAAGTTTGTATTGCCAGCCGAAAAACAGATGTATTACAAAAAAGCGCAATAGAATTGCGCAAAGAGACCGGAGGAGATATTATTTACACCCAATGCGATATACGCAATTATGCGGAAGTAGAAGCCATGATAAGCAAAGTAGTCGAACACTTTGGACATTTCAATGTATTGGTCAATAATGCTGCGGGAAACTTTATCAGCCCGACAGAAAGACTTTCACACCGCGCGTTTGACACCGTAGTGGACATCGTACTCAAAGGCTCATATAACTGCACATTGGCTGCCGGCAAGTATTGGATTACAGAAAACATCAAAGGCACAATATTAAGCATTTTAACAACCTATGCTTTTACCGGCTCTGCGTATGTTGTTCCATCTGCGTGCGGCAAAGCGGGGGTCTTTGCCATGACGCAATCTTTGGCGGTAGAATGGGGCAAATTTGGAATCAGACTTAATGCGATAGCTCCGGGTGCATTTGCATCTGAAGGGGCATGGTCAAGGCTGCTACCGGGAGAACTCATGCACAAATATAATCCTGCAAAATATAATGCACTCAACAGGTTTGGAGAACATCAAGAGTTGACCAACCTTGCCTCTTATTTGGTTTCAGATTTCTCTTCTTTTATAACAGGCGAAATGATGGTCATAGACGGAGGACAATGGCTCAAGGGTGCAGGACAATTCAGTATGCTTCATGATATTGCTGAAGACCAATGGGACACTATCGGAGAATTGTCACGAAAAGGCAAATCTAAGTAAGCGAGCAATGCACATTAGCATAAAACACCCTCCACTTAAAACACACTACAACCCCTACTCCTTTTTATGCTTATCCGGTTTTTTTCTAAAATAGACATAATCCAGATTTAATTTAAATGAGATACGCTGCATGAAGCTGATTTTATTAAGGTCATAGAAATCTTTAAAGTTTATTTTTCAGCCGTGGTTGGTGTTGTCACCAACCACTCAAATTTAAAATTTATCGACAAATAAATTAGTTTAATCCATTTTACCCTTATATTTGAACCACAGAGTTTTGAAAAAAAGAGCTATCCTATTTCCATGTCCTTTTGAATGAGTTCAAAATATTCAAAAGTATTTCCCAAACCAAGTATCCTTATAGCTCTTTTGAGGGAAGAAAGAACAATAAAACATATACACTAAAAATAAATATATTATGAAAAAATCAATCCTACTTATCAGTATATTGTTGTTGATTATAATGCAATCCTGCGTTAAAGAAAAAAAATGCAGAGAACTGACCCCGATATTATTAGAACAGGAAATGCTGGATTGGGTTTATTT